>DATEGI010000031.1:0-7536 GCA_035280205.1 Terriglobales bacterium
TGTTGCGCCATCCCGCAGAACCGCTGCAGGTGTCTTTCCGGCACCGCAACGGCGCGCTGCGCGAGATTGAAGGCGTGGGCACTAACTGGCTGCATGAACCCGCGGTCGGCGCTGTGGTTTTTAATTTTCGCGATGTGACCGAACGGCGGCGAGGCGAGGCAGCTGCCCAGGCAGAGCGCCAGCGCCTGCATAACGTGCTGGAGATTTTGCCAGTAATGGTCTGCCTGCTCACGCCGGATCACCACGTGCGTTTCGGCAATCGCTGCTTCCGCGAGCATTTTGGCGAGTCTGAAGGCCGGCGCTGCTTCGAATACATGTTTCATCGTTCCGACCCCTGTCCCGAATGTCAGAGTTTCACCCCGTTGCAGACGGGCGCGCCTCACCACTGGGAATGGGCGGCTCCCAACGGGAGCTGTTACGACATCTACGACTTCCCCTTCACGGACGCGGATGGCTCACCACTGATTCTGGAGATGGACATCAACGTCACGGAACGGCGACGGGCCGAGGAAAAGCTGCGCAAGCTTTCCAGCGCGGTGGAGCAGGCTGCCGACGTCGTGGTGATGACCAACCGCGAAGGCGCTATCGAGTACGTCAACCCCGCCTTTGAAAAACTCACCGGATACACCCGGGAGGAAGTGCTGGGCCAGAATCCGCGGTTGCTCAAATCAGGAGTGCAGGATGCGCGGTTCTACCAGGAGATGTGGCAAACCATCCTGCGCGGCCAGGTCTACCGTGGGGTAATGATCAACCGCAAGAAGAGCGGCGAACTCTATTACGCGGAAAAGACTGTTACCCCGGTGCTCGACGCCGCCGGGCAGATCACCCACTTCATTTCCAATGACCGTGACAGCACGGAACGACGCAAGCTGGAGGAGCAGCTGCAGCAGGTGCAGAAGATGGACGCCATCGGGCAGCTGGCCGGAGGCGTGGCCCATGACTTCAATAATCTGCTCATGGTGATCAGCAGTTATGCCGAGCTCATGATGGACGCGCTCGCGTCTGACAGCCCGCTGCATCACCACGGGGAAGAAATCCTGAAAGCCGCGCGGCGCGCCGCCGACCTTACCCGCCAGCTGCTCACCTTCAGCCGCAAGCAGGTGCAGACGCTGCGCGTACTTGACCTGAACAGCGCGCTGGAGGAGATCTGCAAGAGCCTGTCCCGGCTGATCGGCGAAGACATCCAACTTTCGCTGCGCCTAGGCCAAGAGCTGTGGCCCATCAAAGCTGATCCGGTCCAACTGGAGCAGATTGTGATGAATCTGGCCACCAACGCGCGCGATGCCATGCCGCATGGCGGGCAGCTCGGCATCGAAACGCGCAATGTGGAACTGGATGAGGCCTACTGCCGCACCCAGCCGGAGGCAACCCCGGGCGAGCACATCCTGCTCGCCATCACCGATTCCGGCAGCGGTATTGATCCGGCTATTTTGCCCCGCATCTTCGAGCCATTTTTTACTACCAAGGAGAAGGGCAAGGGAACTGGGCTGGGCTTGGCCACCATCTACGGCATCGTCAAGCAGAGCGGTGGGCATATTACGGTGCATAGCGAGGTCGCGGCTGGCACGACCTTCAAGATATTCCTGCCGCGCGCACCGGCGGGAATGGCGAGTCCGGAGCCCGCGACCCGCAACGCGCATCAGTTGCGGGGCAGCGAGACCGTGCTGCTGGTAGAGGACGAGGATGCGGTGCGCGAGTCGGAAAGGGAATACCTGGAGCAGCGCGGTTATACCGTGCTGGCCGCCGCCAACGGGCCGGCAGCGCTGGAACTGGCGGCCAGTTGCGGCCGCGAGATCCATCTCCTGGTTAGCGACGTAGTGATGCCTGGGATGAGCGGTAGTGAACTGGGACAGCAGTTGCTGGCGCAGCGTCCCGGACTGAAGGTGCTCTATGTTTCCGGCTATGCCGAGAACACGGTCATGGAGCACGGGCTGGCCGAACTGGGCAGCCGCTTTCTGCACAAGCCGTTCACCCTGAAGGCGCTGACCGCCAAGATCCGCGAAATCCTGGATTCTCCTAACTTCTCGCAGAGAGGAGAAAACTGACCCATGGCTACACCAGCACAAGCCCCCCATCGTGGCAAACCTCGCGGTCCCCGACTCTTGCCCGCAGTAGCAGTTTCCACAGACCCCATTCCGGAGCCCCAGCGTGAGGTTTCGCGGGCGTGGCCCGATAGAGTTGTCGCGGGCACAGGAGCACTGGGCCTCGGTTTGGGCATTATGGTACTCATCGGTTGGCATACAGGATATGTACTTGCCTTGAGCGGGTGGTTGCGCGAGTCGCTGCCCGTGCGTTACAACGCCGGCCTTTGTTTCGTATTCTGTGGCCTAGCCCTGCTGCTCCTGGTGCGATCGAGGTTTACCTTGTCCCACCTTGCCGCCGCAGCTACCTTTGTAATAGGTCTGCTGACCACGTGCGAGTACGTATTTGTCTTCAATTCCGGCATTGACCAGATATTTTTTGACAGTACTCGGGTGGCGCCTTCCGTCCCGGCACGCATGGCGCCCAATGCAGCGGTATGTTTTCTTATCCTCGGCGGGGTTCTGCTTATCGCCAGCAAAAAACCGGGCAGAGCGCGCAATGCGCTCCAGGCCTTTGCCGCTGCGCTAGTGGCGTCGGTCAGCTTGGCTGGGCTCATCGGTTATGTAGTCGACGTCCCCACCGCCTACTCATGGGGCAACCTGACTCCTTTTGCGGCGCCGACGGCCGTTGGCATGCTCGCGCTTGCCGCGGGCATTGTGGCGTTCGCGTGGGGGCAGTCCACCTCCCGATTCGATGCCACGCCCCCCTGGTCGGCCCTTTTAGCCGGTATGGCCGTGACCACGGTTTCAGTGGCCTTGTGGCAGGCGCTGAATGCTCTCCAGGCGGAACCAGCGATTAGCTGGCTGACCCTGGCTGTGGGATTGCTGCAGGCAGCACTGCTCTACATGGCGCTGCACCTGCTCCGCAGCACACGGGAACGTGCCCGGCAACTGCGGCAGCTCAACAGCACCCTCCAGAAGGAACTCGCGGAACGCGAGCGAGCCGAAAAGTCCCTACGCTACAGCGAGGAACGCTATCGCGCCCTGTTGGTTGCCATCGCCCAAGTGGTCTGGAGCACCCCGCCCGACGGCCTGGTGGAGGACATGCCCATGTGGCGGGAGTACACCGGCCAGAGTTTGGAGCAAGTACGGGCCTGGGGCTGGCTGAATACTATTCATCCTGACGACCGCGAGCGCACGGCGGCCATCTGGTCGAAAGCTGTTGAAACCCGGGGACTATACGAAACCGAATACCGCATCCGGCGCGCTGACGGCCAATACCGCCACTTCGCGATCCGCGGCGTTCCGGTGCTCAAAGACGACGGCAGCATCCGCGAATGGGTGGGTATCTGCACCGATATTCACCAGCGCAAGCAGATTGAAGACGAACTGCGCAAGCAGGCGACGCTGCTCAACTTGGCTCACGACGCTATCGTGGTGCGCGATCTGCAGGGTCACATCCTGTTCTGGAACCGGGGGGCGGCGGAAACCTACGGCTGGACGGCGGAAGAAGCCAGCGGACGGCTTATTCACGAACTGCTGCGGACCACATCCACCAGGCCGCTGGCAGACGTCGAAGCGGCGGTGCAGCAGGAGGGAGAGTGGGAGGGTGAACTCCAGCACATCATCCGCGACGGGCGAACCATCGTGGTAGCCAGCCGCTGTTCGTTGCAGCGCGACCACCACGGCGCCCCGGCGAGCATTCTTGAGATCAATCGTGACATCACCGAGCGCAAAAGGCTCGAAGAGGAACTACGGGCCAGACAGGCCTACACCCGCTCGCTGATTGAGGCCAGCCTGGATCCCCTGGTAACGATCGCCGCCGACGGCAAGATCACCGACGTGAACAGCGCCACGGAAACCGTCACCGGCTGTGTCCGCCAGGAGCTGATCGGGACCGACTTCTGCAACTACTTCACCGAACCGGAGAAAGCCCGGACCGGCTACCAGCAGGTCTTTGCCGAAGGTCTAGTGCAGGATTACCCCCTAGTCATTCGCCATCGCTTTGGGCGCGTCACTGACGTTGTGTACAACGCTTCAATTTTCCGCAATGAGGCTGGAGACGCGGTAGGGGTTTTTGCCGCGGCCCGCGACATCACCGAGCGCAAACGGCTCGAAGACAGCCTGCGCCAGCGCACGTTGGAGCTGGAGAACAGCGTGGCCGAACTGGAGGCCTTCAGCTACTCGGTGTCGCACGACCTGCGCGCGCCGCTGCGCAGCATTGACGGCTTCAGCCAGATCCTGCTGGAGGACTACTCCGACAAAGTGGATGCAGAGGGACAGGACTCGCTGCGGCGCATTCGCAATGCCAGCCAGAACATGGCGCAATTGATTGATGCTCTCCTGCAGCTCTCGCGCGTCATGCGCAGCGAATTGTGCCGCGAACCCGTGGACCTTAGTATTTTGGCGCTCTCTACCGCGGCCTTGATCCAAAAGGCCGAGCCGGCGCGGCGCGTGCGGTTCCATGTAGCAAACGGACTGCAGGGGCAAGGCGACCGCCGCTTGCTGGGCGTGGCGCTGCAGAATTTGTTGCAGAACGCGTGGAAGTTCAGTGCCCGCAATCCGGAGCCAACCGTCGAGTTCGGGAGTATGCACAAAGACGGCAAGACCGCCTACTACGTCCGCGATAACGGCATCGGCTTCGATATGACCTATATAGACAAGCTGTTCACCCCTTTCCAGCGCCTGCACGCTAAGGAGCAGTTCGACGGCACGGGCATCGGCCTGGCCACGGTAAAGCGCGTAATCAAGCGCCACGGAGGACGGGTGTGGGCAGAAGGCGTCGTAGGAAAAGGCGCAACTTTTTATTTCTCGCTGGACTAGACGGCGAAAACCTCAATAGGAGTGGAAATGCAAAATACAAGCATCCTGCTGGTGGAAGATAACCCGGACCACGAGGCGCTCACCATCCGCGCGCTGAAGAAGGCGCATGTGATGAACGAAATCATCGTGGCCCGCGACGGCGCCGAAGCGCTGGAACTTCTCTTCGGCGCGGAAGGTGAATCGGGGCGGCGGCCTATTCCCACGCCGCAACTGATTCTGCTCGATCTCAAGCTGCCTAAGGTGGACGGGCTGGAGGTGCTGCGCCGGTTGCGAAACAGTGCCCGGACCAAACTTGTTCCTGTGGTGGTGTTAACCTCGTCCGATGAAGAGGGAGACGTGGTGACCAGCTACAATCTGGGCGCCAACAGCTATGTCTGCAAGCCGGTGGACTTCGTGCAGTTCATGGAAGCCACCAAACAGCTTGGCCTGTACTGGCTGGTCTTGAACGAGGTGCCCAAGGCGGCCAGCACCGCAGCAGGGCACTGAGCGCGGCCCCTGGCGGGTCCTAAAATAGCCGGGCCGTTGCCTGCCTGAAAATCCGCATCCAACCGGCGTGCCCAAACAGCCCCAGCCGGTCGCTCTGGATTCTTCTCGGCGCAGCGTCCACGAAATCTTTGAAGGCGTGTCGCGCAATGCGCGGGAGGAGCTGAACCGCTCCTCCCGCGCTCTGGCCTTCTCCGGCCTGGCCGGCGGCGTCACCATGGGCCTGACCGGCCTGGCGGTGGCCATTGCGCAGGCAGTGCTGGGCTCGGGTCAGCCGGCCGAATTTATCTCCTATCTGTTTTATCCCTTAGGTTTCATCGCCGTCATCATCGGCCGCGCTCAATTGTTCACGGAAAACACGCTCTACCCTGTGGTGCTGGTGCTGGATGAGCACAAGCACGTCGGCAACACCTTGCGCCTTTGGGGAGTGGTCTTCTTCAGTAATGTGGTGGGCGCGATGGGCTTCGGCCTGCTGGCCATCCGCAGCGGCGCGCTGGAGCCCAAGGTGGCGGAAATCCTGGCCAAGCTTGGCCTGCAAATTGCCGCGCAAACCTCTGCCCATGCCTTCTGGTCGGGCGTGATTGGCGGCTGGTTGATCGCGCTGGTGGCCTGGATGGTGACTGCCAGCCACTGGACCATCGGGCAGATCGTGGTCATCTGGCTGCTCAGCTTTGTGGTTGGACTGGGCCACTTTGCCCACTGCGTCGCCAGCAGCGGCGAAATTTGGAGCGCGGTTTTCGCGGGCCTGGTGCCGGTCAACCAGTACTTCCTGTGGCTGGCTTTTGCCACCTTGGGAAACATCGTGGGGGGAGTCATGATTGTAAGCCTGCTCAATTACGGCCAGGTGAAGGCAGGGCACGAAGGCTGATTAGAGGGCGTGCCACAACCAAATTCTTTTCCGCAGATAAGCACGGAACGGCGCGGATACAGAACCCCTCCCAGGGCTTTTTGTTTTTGAGTAATGCAGTCCGTCAGTGCGTTAGCTCGTGCTTATCCACGTTTATCCTCGGCGAAGAAGTTTCTCCGGGGCAACCTGTCGCGCAACTCTGCTTTCTAGGTGAATGCGGAGCATTGCACAAGGGTGGTCCGGGTGAGAGGTCGGGTTTTCAAGGCAATTGAATTCTCCAGCATCGAATTCTTGTTTCTGCTCGGCCTGTGGATGCTGTTCGTCAGTTCGACACAACTTGCCGAGTTCACCGCGGGGATAGGTGCCGCGGCGTTTGGCGCGGTGGCAGACGGCCTGGTCAAGTCAAAGCGTTTCGCCAAGTTCCGCCCCCGCCTGAAATGGCTGTGGTTATTTGCCTGGGAGCCATGGTATGTGCTCACGGGCTCTGCCGCCATCTTCTGGGCTCTGGCCCGCCGGCTTGTAGGCAAGAAGTCGGAGGCGCAGTTCCGGGTAGTGAAATTCCGCGTCGGCGCTGAAGACCGCGAATCGGTCGCCCGTCGCGCTCTGGCCATTTCCACGATCAGCATATCTCCGGAGACGATTGTGGTCGGCATAGATCGTGAGCGCAACTTCATGCTGTTGCACCAGATTATGCCCGCTGCCACTCCGGAGATCGCCCGCCGCCTGGGAGCCCAGCCGTGAATACCTGGCTGCTGGGATCGGCGGTGTTGCTGTTCGCCCTGGTGCCATGCGGCATTGCCAGCTTTCGCGGCGACACCATGGAGCGCCTGGTGGGGTTGGAAATGGCGGGCATGGTGGTGACCCTGCTGCTGGTAATGCTGGCCGAAGGCATGAGCCAGGTTAATTTCTACGATCTGCCCTTGGCCCTGGCGCTGCTCTCATTTGGCGGTGGGCTGGTGTTCGTCCGCTTCCTGGAGCGCTGGCTATGAGCGCAGCCACCGTCGCCGTGGAGGTTCTGGTGTGGGTGACGGTGGCCACCTGCCTTGTCTGCTGCCTGGGTATCGTCCTGATGAAGAATTTTTTCGAGCGCCTGCATTATATGGCGACGGTGAGCACGGTTGCGACCGTAGCCCTGCTGATTGCTGTGGTCATCGAGCAGGGCTGGGGGCAGGCGACCATCAAGATGAGTCTGATCGTGGTGGTGCTCTTCCTCATGAACGCAGTGCTGACCCACGCCACCGCGCGCGCCGCCAGAGTGCGCGAACTGGGCCACTGGCAACCGGCGGAAGGAGAAAAGATCGAGGGTCTGGAGCAGATTTCCAACTGGCGGCACAAGGGCAAATAGGCCGGCAAACATGTTGT
>DATEGI010000032.1:0-7332 GCA_035280205.1 Terriglobales bacterium
CTCGGCGTCAGCAGGAATTGCGAGATTGAGCTGGCGACGCAAGCCCTGGTGGCCGTGGCCGGGAGCGGGAGTGGGGGGCATAGGGTCGGACATTGATTCCGCTCAGGCGAAGGAGGCCACGGCTGCGTCGGCGTCAGTAAAAACTTCGAACAGGTTGAGCAGCCCGACCATGCGCAGGGTCTGGACAGCGAACTTGGAGGGATTCACCAGCTTGATGTTGCCGCCGCGCTGGCGGGCGGAGGCTAGCGATTTCATGAGCACCCCGATGCCGCTGGAATCAATCATGGGGACCTCCGCCAGATCCAGGACAATGCGGGTGTCGCCGTTGCTGAGAGAGTTATCCAGGGCCTGGCGAAATTCGTTCACTGCGGCGCCCAGGCGCAAAGGCCCCTTCAACTGGATAATCTCGACCTGTGACCGCCGTTGCATGTTGATGTCCATAGGCTTCCTCGTACCCGGAGCGGGGCGCCCTGCCCACGCCTGAAGTAGAAGCGCCATCCGGACGGCGGTGGTGGGAAAGCTCCGCCAGGCAGCCGGCCAGAGGCTGGTGTTACAAAGGGCGTCGCCCAAGATACGGGAACTGTGCCCTGCTTGCAAGGACGGAGATAGCCAACCAGCGGGAAGTTACGGCGTCAAAAAAATTCATGCGTCCGAGTTGAATTTTTGACATAATGACGCCCGCCTTGCCGCGCTCTGGCGCGGTGCTGTGCGCCACCTGCCCAGCACGGAGAAAGAATGAATCGTGCCGCCACCCGGCTCCAGCCGGTCCTGCCTGCAGTCGCCATTGTCACCACCGATGAACTGGTCGGTCCCGAGGCCGCCAAGTACCTGGACAGCGTCTACCAGCTGCAAATGCTGCAGACCTGGGAGGAACTGCAGGCCATGCTGCGGGAGATTTCCCTGGACGCCATTCTGCTTGACCTGGACACGCTGGGCGAAAGCAGCGACGTGGGCGTGGCCGCGATTCGAGAGTTGCGCAGCAACCATCCCGACCTGGTTCTCGTGGCCATGACGCGCTCCAACAGCCGCCACCTGCGCTGGAAGGCCATGGAGGCCACGGCGGATGAATACTTTGTCGCCCCCATCGAGTTCCAGGAGGTGCAGATTATTCTCGCCCGAGCGCTGGAAAAGCGGCTGGCGGAAATCGAGTACCGCTCGCGCAAGGACAAGGAGGTGCCGCAAGCTTCTTTCTGCGGCCTGATTGGTCTAAGTGAAGCCATGCAAAGGGTTTACGAGGCTATACGGCGGGTGGCAGGCAGCACCAGCACGGTGCTGATTCGGGGCGAGAGCGGGACCGGGAAGGAACTGGTGGCACGCGCCATTGTCTCTATGAGCCCGCGAGCGGAAAAAGCGTTCATCAGCTTGAATTGCGCCGCCCTGCCCGACAACCTGATCGAAGCGGAACTATTCGGGCATGAAAAGGGCGCCTTCACCGACGCGCGCAACTCCCGTGCCGGGCACATCGAGATGGCCGACGGCGGCACCCTGTTTTTGGACGAAATCGCCACTCTGGGCCTGCCCCTGCAGTCCAAGCTGCTGCGCGTGCTGGAAGACCGGGCAGTGCAGCGAATAGGCGGTAAGAGCCCGAAAAAGATAGACTTCCGCCTCATTACTGCCACGAACGAGGCCCTGGAGGAGATGGTGGAGGCGGGGCGCTTCCGGGAGGATCTGTATTACCGCATTCATGTCGTGCCAATCATGTTGCCGGCGCTGCGGGAGCGGCAGGGCGATATCCCATTGCTGGTGGACCACTTCCTGCGCCGCTATTGTGCCGCCAATGGGGTGGAGTTGAAGCGGGTTGATCCGGAGGTGATGGCCATCCTGGAGGAGGATGCCTGGCCGGGCAATGTCCGGGAACTCGAGAACCTGGTGCAGCGGCTGGTGCTGATGGTGGACGGGCCAGTCATCAAGGTCAACCACCTGCCGCAGCGCCTTCTGTACAACAACACCGCCAGCCAGGAATCGCTGCTCATCCCGGAAGGAGGCGTGAATTTCGACCAGGAAATCGCCCGCATCGAGGTGGCGTACCTGAATGCGGCCCTGCGCCGTTCCGAAGGCAGTAAGGTGGCTGCAGCGCGTCTGCTGCAGATGGACAAGCAGAAAATGCACTATCTGTGCCGGAAATACGGCGTGGGGAGAGATTAAAAATTTATGCCTCTGGCGTGGAGGTTTAAATTTTAATGTCGCCTAGGTTGAAAATTTAATCCAGGTGGAGAAGTGGTTTTGATAGTGGCCGTGTCCCCGAAGCGTCGTCGGTCTCCAAGTCGCTGAAAATGAATGGGGAGCAGGTCGAAGGGTAGGCGGATCGAGTTTGGCACGTGCCTTGCAATATCTGAGTACGAGACCGACGGACGCAGAGAGAAACTGGCCGCGGCGAAAATAAGATTCGGACCCAGACGGTCCGCCAATGGAGGCTTCAATGTCGGTGCAGAAGAAATCCTTGATCGGCAATCGCGAAACGGTGAAGAAGGCTATCGTGGCCAGCAATGTGAGTCCGGTCGAGACGGGCGTCAGCGGCGAACTGCAGCAGACCAGTACCTTGGCAAAATCCAGCAAGTTTGGCAAATCGAGCAAGTTTGGCAAGTCGAGCAAGTTTGGCAAGTCGAGTAAGTTTGGCAAGTCGAGCAAGTTTGGCAAGTCGGCTCGCATGGGTAAGATGCAAGTTTTGTAAGAGCTACACGCCACTTCGAGAGGCTGCACTTTTGTGCAGCCTCGCCGTCTTTTACCACAGCTTGCGTTCCACACCATCACGCAGTGTGTGCCAGCAACCTTGCGCTAGGCTTTCATGCCGCACAAGTATCTTTGCTGTTCCCGCCATGTTCTCCCGCAGGTTCCGCGTGTTCTCCAACGTTATCCAAGCCACATAGTTAGGAGGCGGGCGCAGGCCCTCATAGGCTTGCTGCTTGGGAACGAGTCCGGGAGCAATTTGGGAAGGTGCGGAGGCTATGGCGGTCAGGGTGCCAGGTAGAGTTCCTAGCCAAGAATCCAAGTGCAAATCCACGCGCGCGCCTGGGCGCAAATCACGTACTTCGTACTCCGGCAAGTAAACCCGCGCTTCCATGGTGGAGAGATCCGCGATTTCCAGCACCGTGGCGCCGGGCACCAGATAGGCGCCAGCGAGGTCAGCGGGCCGGGGTGTAGTCACCACGCCGGCAGTGGGACTCAGCATCTGCAGTTGGGACAACTGCTGGCTAAGGAGACGGTCACGCTCCTGCAGTTGCCGGCGTTGCTGCTCAGCAGGGCCAAAACCGGTGTAGCTAAACTGTGCCTGCTGGACGCGGGATTCGGCCAAGCTCAAGGCGCTGCGCGTCTGCGCCGCCTCTGATTCGAGAGCCAGATTCCGCAATTGAAGCAGCGGAGCGCCGCTAGCAACCTGTTGTCCCTCTGAGACCAGAACCCGGGCGACGCTGCCCCCAACCTCCGTGCGGACCACGGCGCGTTTGCGGGCTTGCAATTCGAATCGCCCCTGGACGAATGTCGGCCAAAGCGGCACAAAAAACACCAGCGCCGCGACGACTGCCACTGCTACGACTTGGGGCTTCCGCAGGAGCGCCCGCAGACGTTCTTTCTTGTCGAGGTAGACGGTGCGCATAAATTTCTCCAGAATGACCAGGCGGGACTTGAATAGCAGGAAAACGATGCCCAGAGCCGGTAGGAAGGCCCACTCGGGGCTGAATTTGTACAGTACGTTGTAGCAAAAACCGGTGACAGCAACCAACAACAGATAGCTGTAGGCGCCGGAGGCAAGAGCGTAGCTGATAAACAGCGGCCGCCGACGCGGAGGCACGTACTCCAGTTCTACGGGCAGGCGGAATATTCTGTTCCGTACCCAACTGGATGTGTAGGCAGTGGATTTTTCCTTAAGGTCGCCAATGCGCAGCAGTTCGCAGGAGATGAAATAACCATCGAGTTTCACCAGGGGGTTAATGTTCATCACGACCACGGCGATTCCGGTGAACAGGATCACCTTGTAGGCCATATCGTGCAGCCAAGCTCCCGGTGATGTCGCCCACCAGGCCATGGTGGCGAAAGCGCAAATCGTGAGTTCAATCCAGATACCGGCGAGCATGGTCAGGATGCGTCCGAAGCGTCCGGTATACACCCAAGCTTCGGTGGTGTCGCAGAAGAAGCAGGGCAAGGAGTACATCAAGAGAAAGCCCATCCGGTGCACGCCGCCACCGTAGTGCTTGCAGGTAAGCCCATGGGCCGTTTCGTGGATGGCAGCAATGAGCATCAGCAACACCCAAAACTCCGCCAGATCGCCTAACCCTTTCTGGGAGAATGTGTAATAAGTGGCGGTGTCGCCCAAAATTTCACGCCAGTGGCCAAGGAGCACGAACGCCATCCAGGCAAACAGGGCAAACGTCACGAGGGTGAACCAGCCCGTGTAGATGAAGCGGAGGTAGGGGTAGATGGCGGTCAGCCATGGATCCGGATCAAAGGAGAAGATCGTGATCTCGGACAAATCGCCGAAGCGAGACTTGCGGCCGTGGCGGCGGTCGCGGCGCAAGTTCTCGGCCAGTGCGGTGATCTTTTCGGATGCAGGCTTGTACAAAAGGTCAGTGCTGGAAAGGTAGTCGGCGAGTTCTCGAGCCTCCTCCTCGCTGCAGCGGGTTCCAACCAGGTTTTGGCATTCACTGGCGACCTGTGAGAAGGAACGCTTGCCATCAAACAGTTTTAGGATCTGCCACTGCAGCGGGGTAAGACGGTAGAAGCCATCCGCAGCCGGCTTCATGACCAGAACAGTGAGCTCGCCTCCCTCGACGTCCTCGTGCGCAAGAAGGTTGGGCTCCGCGCAGGGCAGGCGGTCGCTAACGCGCTGCGGGGGGAGCGGCGGGAGCGCAACCTCCAAAACCTCGACAATGTTCATTTCAGAGGCTCAAGACTTACGCTGGCGGTCATGCCAGGGCGCAAATTGGGGCCGGGATTCACCAATTCAGCGAGCACCTCAAAGGTGCCGCTGGAGGGATCTACGACCGGGCTGACCTGGATAATCCTGGCAGCGTGTTTGGCGCCGGGGTCGTCGGCACAGGTGAGATCCAGCACCTGGCCCGGCCGGATTCGGCCGAAGAAATTCTCCGGCACGGTGAATTTGACCCGCAGGGGCCGGACGGCGGTCACCCAGAAGAGGCGGTCGCCGGTGGCCACCTCCTGTCCCATGCGCACATAGCGGCGGGCCACCACGCCGTCGAAGGGGGCGCGGATGCGCGTTTTTTCCAGCTCCAGGCTCACGGCCTGCAAATCGGCCTGTGCGCGGAGCAGCTCCTGCTTGCCCTTTTCGACCTCGTACACGGAGCCCTCTTTCTTGTAGCGGGCATGGTCAAGCTCCTCTTCGGTGTTGAGCTTGGCTTTGTACATGCCTTCTGCGCGGCGGAAGTCGGCTTCCGCCATTCGGGTTTCCGCCTGCCAATCCTGCAGGTTGGCCTCATCGCTGTGCACCCTGGCCTGGGCCGCATCACGTTCGGCAAGAAGCTGGCGGTCATCCAGCAAGGCCAACAGCTGTCCCTGGCGGACCGGCTGTCCGACGTCAGCCAGCAGTTTGGCAACCATGCCCGGACGCTGCGCGCCCACATCGACCTGGTCCTCTACCAAAAGAGGACCGGAAGCCAGGAATGAGGTATCACGCGGGCGGGTGACCGGAGCAGTGGCGGGCGCTGCCGCAACCGGCTCGGGTGAAGCGGCCAAGACCGGCGTTTCCGGTCCCGACTTGCCGCAGGCTACCAATCCTGAGATCAAAATCAAGGACAACAGGCAGAGCTTGTGGCGCATTTTTCCCCCAGATTTCACCATCCGAACCAGGACCAAAGCTTGGCATAAATCCACATGAAAGGACGCCGGAAGAGCACATAACCCACCGGACGCCAGCCGACCGCCAGTTTGGCACGGCCGCGCATGCCGGCGCGCATCAGATTGCCGGGGTTGGGGACCTCCACGCGAGCGTAGAAAACTCGTTCGTCGCCCAGCGGGTTACTGCGCGGGCTGATGATGGCTACGGCGCCGCGGAAAGTGCGGGCTGGGTAGCCGTCCAGTTTGACCCAACCACGCGCCCCGCGGCGCAAGAGGGTAAGATCGGTTTCTTCGACAGCGACATCAACGGTGACTACGGATTGATCCGCCACTTGGGCAAATTCGTCTCCCGGTTTTAACTCGCGGCCCACAAAATCCTGTACCAGTGGCGTCACAACCACGCCAGCAATGGGCGAGATCAGGTGGGTTTTCTGCAGACGGACCCGATCGCGCTGAACTTCCGATTCCCAGTAGTCGGCCTGCACCCGCTGGACGCCCGCTTCGCTACCGTCATTTCGGGCCAGGGCGCGATTCATCTCCGAGAGCGCGGTCTGGTACTTGGCTTCGGCGCCTGCCAGCGCCGCCCGGTAGTCCCAGTCTTCCAGGTCGGCGAGCGCCTGGCCGCGACTTACCGGCTGACCTTCACGAACGTAGACCTGGCGGACCACGCCCGCGACCTCGGGCTCAATTCTTGCCAGGTGGGAAGGTGAAACGGTTGCCCCTCCATCCACGCGCATGGGGAAGGGAAACACCGCCAGGAACACTACTGCCGCGACTGCGGCCGCGATGAGAGTTACACGGCGCCGCTTTTGCAGGGCAAAAAACTTCTTTTTCCTCTGGATCAGGGGTTCCAGGACGTCAATGAAAGGAACCTCGCGATAGAGCGAGGCATTGCGGATCGCGACTGTGGCCTGGGCAGCCAGGACGCGGATCATCTCCAGGTGAGCCTCGTTCAAAAAGTCCGGGTCCGAACTCTCCAGGGACAGGATCCCCACTGCACCCTGATCGTCACGCAAGGGAAGGGAATAGAACGCCCGCATCCCGGTACTGAGAAAATACTGGCGGAATTTTTGGCGCGTCTCCTCGCGCTCGTTGTCAATGTCGTCCCCGCGTTGTGCGACCTGCAGTTCTCCATCAAGGAAGGCCGCCCACTCCAGGAGTTCACGCAGGCCGGCGGTTTCCGGATCGCCAGCCGTGATCTGCAGCTTGCCGGAAACAGCGCGCAACTTGGTCCTGCCGCGCTCCTCCAGGGCGATGGCGGCGCGCTCGTAAGGAATTACGGCGGAAGGCCCATTTACCACCGTCTGCAGAACCCGGTCCAGGTTCAGGGTGGAAGTGATTTCTGTGCTGACGTTGACCAGAGCGTGCAGAATCTCCACCTTGCGCTCGGCCAGCAGCAGGCTTGCGTTGTGCAGGGCGTTGCTGGCGGTTTCGCAGACGTTGGAGAGAACGAACTGGTCGTCCTCATCGAAGGGTTCGCCGTCGAGCCGGTTCACGATCTCGAGCACGCCGACCAGAGACTCGCGATCCATGAGCGGACAGGCC
>DATEGI010000033.1:0-5724 GCA_035280205.1 Terriglobales bacterium
GGTGTTCTCCAGGTCGTCCACTTCCCCGGGCAGATTGCCGGCATAAATGTAGCGCAAACCCGCGTTTTTGCCGATTTCGGCCGCCCGCAGCAGGTCCTCCGCCGTCGTGTTTCGCGGGTCCGCCATCCTGTAATCCTGATGAAAAGCGGTCACATGCCATGGGATGTGCGGGGAAATGGAAACCAAAAACCCGGTTAGCCGAGCTAACTCATCTTTGGAATCATTGAACCCGGGGATGAGCAGGGTCACGATTTCCAGCCACAAGCCCATCTCGTGCAGCCTCCGGATGGTCTCCAGAATCGGCCCCATGCGCCCGCCCAGTTCGTGGTAATGGCGGTCGTCAAAGCTCTTCAGGTCAACCTTGTAGAGGTCAATCCAAGGCTTCAGATAATCAAGCACTTGCGGCGTTCCGTTGCCATTGGAAACAAAGCCGGTCATCAGCCCCGCCGCCCGCGCGTCCTGGAACACCGCCACCGCCCACTCCGAGGTGATAAGGGGTTCGTTATAAGTGCTCACCATGGCCTTGGCGCCGTAGCCAAGCGCTTCTTCAACCAGCATTTGGGGGGTGGCGCGCAGAGGGGCGCTGACCGCCTCCGGATCGCGCAACGCCTGCGAGGTCACCCAATTCTGGCAGTAGGAGCAGTGCAGATCGCAGCCCAACATGCCGAAACTGTAGGCTAAGGCGCCGGGAGCGACATGGAAAAACGGCTTCTTCTCGATCGGGTCGCACTGGACGCAGCCCACGTAACCCCAGGGAACGTAGAGCTTACCGCCTCGGTTGAAGCGCACCTTGCACACGCCGCGCTGCCCCTCAAGAATGGGGCAGCAATGCCCGCAGGAGAAGCAGCGTACCCGGTCGCGGTCCAGCTTTTCGTAGAGTTCGGGGGCGGCTTCGGCGACGTTTTGGTCCAGAATGTCGCTCAGCGCGGGCATAGTTCCCCCCTTGGCTATATGCCTATTCTAGCCGCTTTCAGAGTAGATTTCGTCCCCGCCTGGGATAGCTAAGGGCTCATCCCTGCTATCTGGATGCCCTTCAGAAATTATTGCCGGCTAGGGGACGGTGTAGCTGACTCCGTTCGACATCTGGTTGAGAATCAGCGGCTGGCCCACCGCCTTGACGTAGAACACGTGCGTGCCGGCGGCGAGACTGAAATTGCTGAGGTTAAGCGAGTGCATTCCCGCTCTTACCGTCGTCATCTGCACCAGGTTGCTCGTGTTGGTTGAGTCGTACACCACGTAGTTGTACACCGTAGACTCGCTGCCCGCGGAAGACGAGAAACTCAGCGCCCACGAAAGTGTGCTGCCGGAAACGGAAGCCTTCAGGCTCAGGCAGTTGCTGATACCGGTTTCAACTTCGCTGCCTTCTTCATAGTCGTTCCAGGTAACTACCCCCAGGAACGGCAAGGGATGGCTGGAGCCCCAGTCGGAGTTGTGAGTCAACTGCCGGATGCTCTGCAACAACGTAGTGCCACATTGCTGTTGAATGATGCGCGGCGAGGAACCGACCCAGGGCGCGTGACTGTCGTCAAAGCCCTTCCAGGCAGCTCCGATGCTGAGCAGCGCGCCATAGTTCACAGAGGTGTCGTAGAAATTATCCAGGTATACGAAGCCGTAAGGGTCGTTGGAACCATACCAGTTCACCCAGGCAAAAGCGCCATCGGTCTGAGTGTGGGTGAAGCCGCCGCCGTTCTCAAAAATAAACAGCGGTGCGCCGCCGGAATAGCCCGCAACATGGCTGTTCACGCTGCTCCAGATGGCGCTCCAGTTCGGCGCGGGATTGGTAAAGCACGCCTCACAAATAAAGAAGAAAACCACGGGGCGGCCGGCCGCCGAAATCTGCATGCTGCCATTGACCTTCAGGTACGCGTTCGTCCCGAAATAGTTGCTGTTCATGTAGTCCAGGTCACTCTCCAGGGCGTTGGTGATGCAGGTGGTCTGCTGCGTCACGCTCACACCGCCGCCATTGGTGTGGCACTTGGTCCAAATGAACGCGCCCTGGTCCTCCATCAGCGCCAGGTACAACGGGCAGGCTTGGGCGCCACTGCAGCGGGCAACCAGGTTGGATTTGATCTTCTGCGATACCTGGTCGTAGTTGTTCAGCGTGGGACCATACCAGTCCATGACTACGCCGTTAAAACCGCGGCGGCGCATATCGTTGAGCTGCCCGTTTACGGTGTAGCTGTTATTGGAGTTGTATCCCACCTGCAGGTGGCCGCCGCAGGAGGCGCCCACTCCGGTGCTGGTGGAACCCGCGTTCATACAGAACCAGGGCTGGAAGTGGGCCAATACCTTGGTCGCGCTTCCGCCTGAAATTAGCGTATGGATGTCCACACTACTGACGCTGCCGGGCAGCGGGTCATACATGCCGCTGGTCGCGTCGCTTAGCCCCACCCACTTCGCCTGGCAATAAGACGGCGAACCCGCAGCTGCACACGCAGCTGTGTTGTTCGCGGTCTGTGCCGATAAACTCGTGGCGGAATAAGCAAGTGGACACAACAAGAGTAAGAAAGCCGAAACCAACCGGAAATGGCGCACAACTACCTCGACGAAGTGTCAGCCCACCCGATAGGCTGGGTTAGCGGATAGAAAGCAGAGAACCTGGTGGCAACAACATACCTTTGCTTCTTCTACTCTGGAAGCGAGTAGAAGCACTAGAAATCTCCCTAGGGCCGACTAATGGGTTAAGGCTTTTGCATGAGAAACGCTGGCCGAAACAAACGCCTGCGCAAACTGGCGTCATGCTGAACCGCTTCAGCGGTGAAGCATCTCGCGCGCAACCGTCGCGTTGATCTCCGTCGCCCTGGGGGCCGCGCCACACAGCAGGCAGAACGTTCCTGGCAGCATGACTTGCAATTTGCAAGTTAAATTGTTACCGTGTCCGCAACGTGGGCGCCAAGCCGGGGCCAAAACGCCGTTCCGGATGTCCGGTAAGCATCTCCCTGGACATTTTTGGGGACCGCTGGTCGCTGTTGATTATCCGTGACTTGATGGTCCGCGGCTTTCACATGTTCACGGAATTTGAAACCGCGGGTGAAGGCATTGCCACCAACATTCTGGCCGACCGCCTGCAGCGACTGAAGGCCGCGGGAATCATTACGGAAGAGGCAGAAGCAGCCGACCGGCGCTGCGTATATTACCGGCTGACGGAAAAAGGTATTGACCTGGCGCCGGTGCTGCTGGACCTGCTGGTCTGGGGTTCGCGGCACGAAGAGGCCGATGCTCCTTGCGCGATTGTCCAAAAAATGGCGGCCAATCGCGACCAGGTCCTCACCGAAGTGCGGCGGCGCTGGGAGCAACGCGATCCCACTCCTCTTCTGCCCTGGCTCTCGGGAAACGCAGCTCGGCCAAAACAAAAAAAGAAAAAGTGAACCACAACTGAGACTGATGAATCTGCAATTGGCTAAGGAGAGCGCGGTCATGCAATCGGGCGTTCAGCTGGCGCCGGGATCGAAAAGAACTATGTGGCCGGGCCGCATCATCAGCGCCATACCCGCAGTCATACTGCTCTTCGGCGGCATCATGAAATTGGCGGGGCTGCCCTCGGTTGCCCAGGGATTCGCGCAATACGGCTACCAAGCCCGCTCCATTCCGGTGGTGGGAATTCTAGAAGTCGCCTGCACCGTTGTGTATCTTGTTCCCCGCACTGCGGTTCTGGGCGCCATTTTAATGACTGGACTTCTCGGCGGCGCCATCGCCTCCAATGTGCGTATCAACAATCCCGCTTTTGTCGCGCCACTGATTCTCGGCCTGCCGGTGTGGGGTGGACTCTACTTCCGCGATCCGCGGCTGCGCGCGCTGATTCCGCTGCGCCATTAGGCTGGGGCGGAGGAGACGATCTGTGGCAGGATGGCCACGGCCAGAGTGGCTTAGCGGTGGGCAACGATTTGATCACCAACTACGAAGGAGAGAAGCATGAGTAAAGCACGAGTGCTGGTGGGGACACGCAAGGGCGCATTCATACTCACAGCGGATGGCAAGCGCGACAAGTGGGACGTTAGCGGGCCCCATTTTGGCGGCTGGGAGATCTATCACCTGAAGGGCTCGCCCGTGGATCCCAACCGCATCTACGCCTCCCAGACCAGCGGCTGGTTCGGGCAGCTGATCCAGGTTTCCAACGACGGGGGCAAGAACTGGGGAATACCGGGCGGCAGCATCACGCCGGTGCCGGGGGCCATGCCCAAGGTGGAGAGCAATAAGTTTGCGTACGACACCACCTCGCCCAACGGCAAGCCGCTCACTACGCACCAGTGGTATGACGGCACACAGCACCCGTGGGAGTTCAAGCGGGTGTGGCATCTGGAGCCCTCCTACGACAACCCGGATACGATTTACGCCGGGGTGGAAGACGCGGCCCTGTTCCGCTCCACCGATGGCTCCAAAACCTGGCAGGAGCTTCCCGGACTGCGCGGCCACGGCACCGGTCCCAAGTGGCAGCCCGGCGCCGGCGGCATGTGCCTGCACACCATCATTCTGGACAAGAAGGATCCGAAGCGGATTTACATTGCCATCTCAGCCGCGGGCGCCTTTCGCACCGACGACTGCGGCAAAACCTGGAAGCCCATCAACCAGGGCCTGCGTTCACAATATATTCCCGACCCCAAAGCCGAGGTGGGCCACTGCGTTCACCACGTGGCCATGCATCCTTCCCGGCCAAACACGCTGTTCATGCAGAAGCACTGGGACGTGATGCGCAGCGACGATGCCGGCGACAACTGGAAGGAGGTTAGCGGCAACCTGCCCACGGATTTTGGCTTCGTCATTGATGTCCACGCGCACGAACCGGAAACCATTTACGTGGTCCCCATCAAGAGCGACTCCGAGCACTTCCCGCCGGAGGGCAAGCTGCGCGTTTACCGCAGCCGCAGCGGCGGCAACGAATGGGAGGCGCTCACCAAGGGCCTGCCGCAGAGCAACTGCTATGTGAACGTGCTGCGCGACGCCATGGCGGTGGACTCCCTCGATAAGTGCGGCATCTACTTCGGCACCACGGGCGGGCAGGTGTACGCCTCGACCGACGCTGGCGATAGCTGGTCGCCCATCGTGCGCGACCTTCCCCCGGTGCTGTCGGTGGAGGTGCAGACGCTGCCATGATCCGCGTCGTGCTTCCGCAGCATCTGCGCACCATTGCCCAGGTGGGCTACGAGTTGGAACTGGAGGTGGCGGCTCCAGTAACCCAGCGCTCGATCCTCAACGCGCTGGAGGACCGCTACCCCATGCTGTGCGGCACCATCCGCGACCACGTCACCCAGCAGCGGCGTCCCTTTCTGCGCTTTTTTGCCTGCGAGGAAGATTGGTCGCTGGAGTCGCCGGACGCTCCCCTGCCGGAGGCCATCTCCTCCGGCAAGGAGCCCTTCTACATCATCGGCGCGATTGCGGGAGGGTAGGCCGTAGCGCCGGCGTCTCGCCGGCTGTCCTGGCGGCGTCTCGCCGCCAGCTTCCACTGGTGGATGCGAACGCCGCGCCACCACGAACCCGAGTAGAGACGTAACTCGTTACGTCTCCTGCGACCTTGTAAGCAACTCTCTACCGAATAGCGCGGCCGGGCGCCAGCGCGGGTGAATCGCAGAGTCGTCGTTATACTCAACTGTGGAAGCGTGCGGCTTCAGCCGCACGAAAAGACGCGCAAAAAGAGCGGGCTTCAGCTCCGGGCGGTCATTTTCCCCATCATTGGAACCGCTCTGCTGCTTTGTGTCGTGGCTTTGGGCCAGCAGCCGTCCCTCGTCC
>DATEGI010000034.1:0-8521 GCA_035280205.1 Terriglobales bacterium
TCGGTTTTTCTGGCGCAAGCGGAAGGAGAGCTCCGGCCATCGTGGGAAGGCGTTCCCTGCTGGGTTGGTTTTTCCCAGGTGCAGCAGCGCCTCATGCTCAATCAGCGCCCAATTTTGGAGCAGGGCGTGCTGCGCTCGAACTCGGAGTGATGCTGAATGGCCTTTCAGCCGGAGGCATTTCTCGTGTACCCACAACGCGTTTTGTGGAGCGGGCGCCCCCGCCCGCGCTCGCCCTGGCAAACGTGACCATATCTTTACGGTTGACGCCGCGTGGAAGCGTGCGGTTTCAGCCGCACGAAAACGGATCAGGAGTTGAATGGGCTTCAGCCCCGGCGGGATTCCTCGCGGACTGAAGTCCGCTCGGAATGAAACAAGCCAGCAACTTTTTCACCCGGCTGAAGCCGGGTGCTTCCACACAGGCGCGGAACGAATGCTCGAAATATCCTCAGTTCGGATGTCCCAGGATGCTTCAGAACGGATGCTCGAAACAGCCGCAGGCCGATGCTTCACGATGCGTGGAGGGTTGTGCTCTCGAGGTGCAATACCTGCATGATTTCCGTTTCCTCTGTGTCTCTGTGGTGAAGACGGAGCGGGCGAGATGACAAACCTTCCGCCCTTTCGCTAACCTAGAAAACTGACGCCATGAAGACCGAAATTTCCTTCTCTGCTCCCAGCCAGATTGAAACCGAGTGCCTGGTGGCCGTGGTTCTCGACCGCAGCCAGAATGGCAAACCCACTCCCAGCCTGGAAACCAGCGACAAAGCCGTGACCGCCGCGGCTGCCGATCTGCTCGTCACCGGCGAAGTTTCCGGCAAAATTTTTGAGACCGCCATGCTCCATCGCCCACAAGGGCTCAAGGCCAAGCGCCTGCTTCTGCTGGGCGGCGGCAAAGCAGACAATTTTTCCGGCTACGAACTGCGCAAGCTGGCCGGCGCGGCTGTTCGCTTCCTCAAGCCCAAAAGCATCCGCCAGTTCGCCTTCATTGCTCCCGAAAACTGGAGTGGGCAGGCTGATCCGGCCGCGCACAGTACCTACGTATTTGAGCGCGGCGGCCCCGCCGAGGCGGTCAAGGCCATTGCCGAGGGAGCTTTCGTCGGCAATTTCGATCCCGACACCTACAAGAGCGACCGCAAAGACCAGCGTGTCGAGCACATGACCGTGGTTGCTTCCGGCAAGCAGGACGAAGCCCGCCCGCGCCGCGCTCTCGAAGAGGGCCGCATCATCGGCGAATCGCAGAACTTCACCCGCGACCTGGTGAACGAGCCCAGCAACCGGCTGACCCCCACCGTGCTGGCCGAGCGCGCCCAGGAGATGGTGCGCGACATCGCGAAAAACGCCAACGGCTTCCGCCTCTCCATCGAGACCCACGGCGCCGACAAAATCCGCGAGCTGAAAATGGGCGCTTTCTGGAGCGTGGCCCAAGGCTCTGACGAACCCCCTGCGCTCATCATCATCAAGTACGAGCCGGAGGGCGCGCCGCAAAAGCCCGTGCTCGGCCTGGTGGGCAAAGGCATCACCTTCGATACCGGCGGCATTTCCATTAAGCCCGCCGACGGCATGGAAAAGATGAAATACGACATGGCCGGCGGCGCCGCCATGCTGGGCGCCATGAGGGCCATCGCCCTGCTCCGGCCCAAGATCAAGGTAATCGCCATCGTGTGCGCCACCGAAAACATGCCTTCGGGCCACGCGCAGAAGCCGGGCGACGTGCAGATTGCCATGTCCGGCAAGTCCATCGAGATCATCAATACCGACGCGGAAGGCCGCCTGGTGCTGGCCGACGGCCTGCACTATGCCAAAAAACTCGGCTGCACTCACCTGATTGACGCCGCTACCCTCACCGGCGCCTGCGTGGTGGCGCTGGGCATGGTGAATGCCGGCGTCTTTGCCAATGACGAGGAAATTTTCCAGCGCTTCAGCCGCGCCCTGGAGCGCTCCGGCGAGAAAATGTGGCGGCTGCCGCTGGATGAGGAATACAAGGACCAGATCCGTTCCAGCATTGCCGACATCATGAACACCGGCGGGCGCTGGGGCGGCGCGGTCAACGCCGCCATGTTCCTGAAGGAATTTGCCGAGGAGACGCCCTGGATTCATCTCGACATCGCCGGCACCGCCTGGATGGACGACAACAAGGCCTGGATCGCCAAAGGGCCGTCCGGCATTGCGGTGCGCTCGCTGGTGGAATTCGTGCGCGGATTTGAAACAGACGGCGGGCCTTCCGCAGCCGCCGGCGGCTCCGGCAGCAAGGGCGTAGGCACACAGGCGGCACAGCGGCGGGCCGACTCCGGCGCCGGCTTATAATTTCTTGGCCACGGATTGACACGGATCGGCACGGATTAAAACCAGGTTCTTTGAATTTTTCTCCAATGCGGGTGTAAATCGGTGGAAAACAAAAATGCCGACTGATTTTCTCAATCGGCATTCTTCAATCATCAATCGTCAATTTACTTAGCTTTTTGCTCCTACCCTCTCCAGCGCGCTCTCCAGTTGCCGCATAAGCAGCGGGTTCGAACCGGTGAGCCCGTTCTTGGCCTCGGCGCGCCACAGGTAAGTTCCGCCGAATCCGTGTCCGTCATAGACGGCCAGCAAATCCGAAGATCCGCGTGCCTGCACCGCCAGCACCATGTCTGCCAGGTGCGGGTTGTAGACCACCACGTAGCCGGCGTCCTGGATGGCGTTCTGCACGTTCGCAATCGCCTCCCGGTCCTGTGGGAACAGGTTCCAGGAGAACTGCGGACCGTCGTAGCTGGTCACGTACACGTAGCGCGCGTTGCGCACCACCCCCAGCGCGTTCCAGCCTTCGCTGGCCCTATTTTCCGCCAGTGCGCCCAGCGAAAGCAGCGCCAGCATCGCTACCACACTCAATATCTTTTTCATCCTCTTACCCTCTTTTCCTTCCCTGCTGTTACCTATTCGATGAGGCAAGGGGCCTGGCGGTAGCGGCGCGCAGCCCGGTTTTACAAGGTTTTACCCATCTTTACGCAGCTTTACACAGAGGCGAGATTAGCGAGGTGGGAGCGGCAGGAAATCAAACTGAGGTAAACTGCCAGATGCCGACTACCAACTACATGTTTATGGTGAATCCCCACATGGTCACATAGAGATAGGCGGTGGCGATGGCGGTGAGGGCGGCCAGGATTACCGCCGCGCGTTCCAGCCGGCGCCGGTGCAGCACTACCAGCGCCATCCACAGCGCCACCAGGACTGCCGACCCTGCGGTCAGCCCCACGAACAACTGCAACCTGCTGAAATCCAGACTGAACATCTGACTTACCCCACGGCAATGTGTCACATCATGTCACAAATTCCGGTCCTTTGCTGCTGCCCCCGCGATATCAGTTGTTATCAGCTGTTGCTCGACAGGATTCTTGCCGGAAAATCAGGCCAACAATGCTATACTGCGCGGGATTTCAGGCCTGAGGTGAGTTTCCCATGACCCGTTGTGCCCTGGTGCTGTTCCTCTGTTTTTCCAGCCTGCTTTTTGCCCAAAGCCCTAATCACAACCCCAACAAGAAGGAGCCGCCTATCCTCGGCCCGCATTGGGCCCGCGGACAGGCCAAGCGCCAGCCCGCCAGCAACGCTAATAACTTGCTCTACCATGGCGGCCCCATCCTGGCGAACGCCGCCGTGACCGCCATCTTCTGGGGCTCGGGCTGGAGCAGCCCTGCCGATAAGATCGCCGGCCTGGATGCCTGGTACCGGGGCGAATCCGGCACTCGCTATGCCGCGACGGTGGACGAGTACACCGACAGCAACGGCCACCAGGTCAGCTCTTCCCTCAGCTACAGCGGCCATGTGGTGGATACTTCGTCGGCGCCGCAGAACCCCGGCACCTCGCAGGTGCTGGCGGAGGTGTGCAGGAAGATCAGTTCGCCGGTCTCCAATGGCTACTACCCGGTTTATCTCGACCATAAGCGCAAAGGAAATTTCTGCGCCTACCACAGCAACGGGAGCTGCAAAGGTGTGAACGTGCAATTCGCCTTCTTCTGGAACCTGGATGGCGACGCCGGTTGCAATCCCGGCAGCAGCATCTCCGGCCAGTCGGAAGGATTGCAGGCGCTGGCCAACGTCAGCGGCCACGAGCTCTCCGAGACCCGCTCCGATCCCCAAGGCAATGCCTGGTACGCCTCCAATGGCCAGGAGAACGGCGACGAGTGCGCCTGGACCTTCGGCGGCAACTTTGTGGCCTTCAACCCCCCCGCCGGCACCAACAGCAACTATGTTGATTGGAAGATTCAGGGCAACTGGTCGAATGAGGCGGCCAACGGCACCAGCACGAACGGCGTCGGCTACACCACCTCCCTGGGTACCGGCTGCGTGGACGGCACCAACTATCCCGGGCCGTTCCTGAAGTAGTGGTAGCTGGTAGTTAGTAGTTGGTGGCTGGTGGTTGGTAGTTGGTGGACTTGGCCGGTGTTTCCACTAACCAGCCAAACTCTTCTGCGATTGTCATCCTGAGCTCGGACGCGGCATAACAATCCGCGTCCGAGCGAAGGACCCGCTTTTACTTTCCTGCGCCTAGGAGCGAGAGCTCGCGTCAGCAGCGCCCACAACTAGCAGGATGCCCCTGACGGGCAACAACTTTCGAATGCAATCTTGAAGCGCTTTGGTGAGTCGGAGCTGCCAACCGAAATCCTGAGCGTAGCCGAAAGACGTCACACCCTGCCGGTGGCCGCGCCGAACCGGTAAAGGGAATATTCAGGAATGTAGAACAGCGAGAGAACTCCCCTGGGCAGTTCCTCGGTGGCGAACAAGCGCGAGGTCCTTCGACTCCGCGGACCGCTTCGCCAAGCGAACCGGTCCGCTGCGCTCAGGATGACAGGGGTAAGAAAAGTAAAATCACCGGTGCTAATTGGGATTCCTGTCTAACGCGGGCCATCGTTTGGGCAAACAGTGCCGCGGCTTGTCAAGACCGCATTTGGCTGCGTTGGTCGTAAACGCCTGAATTCAGAACACAAGCAGGCGAGCCCCAGTGGCACAGAATAGCCCTCGAATGTTCCATACTGAAATCAGGCTCAGAGATCAGGAGTCAGGACCTTTCCGGGATGGACTGGTGGCTCGACCACCGCTTCCGGCGGCCAGGTGACTCCATGCGCCTCAAGATTTTGCCCCTAAAATCCTGAGAACAAGGAATTTACCTGCTGCTTCTAAATTGTTGATTACAAATAATTTGGGCATGGGGGGCGTCGGGGGAGTGGGCGAATACCGCTCAAACAGCCGCCGGAATTCTTCCTATTTGCCCACACGATGAACCCCGCGTGGTATGGACATCCGCTCACCCGCCGGTGGACGGCGCTGAAGCGGGAGAGGCAAGTGACAGAGAGAGTATATTGCTGGTCCCAGGTTAGCGCCCAAAAACCGGGCGCGAACCCTTCGGCTGTGCTCAGGCAGACTCTGGGCCACCCCGCCTTCTTAAAGTAAGAGATACGTATGTCTGGTGTTATTCCTGGTTGCACAATAAATGAACACTCTTGCAGTTCTGCCTGGGATGCTCTCTGCAAATTATTGAGGTTAGGCCGGGACCATTGGTCAAAGTCGTGCTTGCGATTAGCGCAGTTTGCTGGGCCCAAGTCTGAGAACGGCACGCCACTCCAAAGCTCAGGAGGAAGTAATGTCTGCTCGATCGAAGACTTTGTGCAGTTTGTTGTCGGCGGTTCTCCTTACCAGCGCCGCTTTCGCTGGAACCGCGTACACGAAAGGTGATGTATTCGCGTCGGTGGATGGGGGTAACGTTAATGAATACACCCCTACCGGCACTCTAGTGCAGACCCTCAGTGACGTTTCGGGCACGATATTTACTACCGGAAGCGCGTTCGATGCGGCCGGCAACTTCTACGTGACCAATTTCGACGCACGAACAATTTCGCAATTTGACAATTCAGGGAACCTGCTCAATTCAGCTTTTGTTTCAACTGGATTACTCAACGAATCCATCTCCTTTGCCATGAACGGCGATTTTTATGTCGGAAGCGCCCAGTCTCCGACCATCGCAGAGTATTCTCCCACGGGAACCTTGCTGAACACGTTTAACGTGACGGGAGGCAATGGCACAGGTGGAACAGATTGGATTGACCTGCAAGCCGATCAGCACACGATTTTGTATGATGGCGAGGGCAACATCATCCTGAGCTTCAATACCGCCACCAACACGCAAAACCCCGATTTCGCGACCGGGTTGCCAGATACGAGTTTTGCGCTTCGTGCCTTAGGAAATGGGGACGTACTGGTAGCCGACTCATCGGCTGTGCAGCTCCTGGATTCGGCCGGAAGCATCATCAAGACTTACACCCTCCCCGGCAGCGGGGGGGCCGATTTTGCTTTGAACCTGGATCCCAACGGCACGGATTTCTGGACCGGTGATGTCGCAACCGGCACAGTTTGGGAAGTCAATATTGCCAGCGGCGCCATTGACAATCAGTTTGGGACTTGTGGAGGTGGCTGCCTGTTTGGGCTTAGTGTTTTCGGACAGATCACGCAAGGAGCGGGCGGAGGGGGAAACGTGCCAGAACCCGCAAGCCTGGCCTTGATCGGAACAGGACTAGCCGCTCTCGGCGTGACCCGCAAACTAAGGAACTCCCGCGGCTAGGGTCTTGCATTGGTTGATGGAGAACCGAAAAGGTCCCCAGGCTTTCGGGGACCTTTTCCATTCCTGGGGGGAACATGACCTGGGTTTTCGCCAGATGGCGGGGAGCGAAGAGTATGACAGCTAAATCGGGGGGCGTGGTCGGCAATCGTTTTTGGCTCAGCTTGTTGCTGATCGCAGCCGTTTGCGTCCCGCTTGGCGCCTGGGCGGACTCACTGGGCATATCCATGCCGCAGCGGAAACCGCATGACCCCGACTACAACCAGGCAGTAGTTGATCTGCAACGCAGTAATCTCAGCGCCGCCGAAGCTGGATTTCAGAGATCGCTTCAAAAGGACCCGAAGGATCCCTATCCTCTGCTGGGACTGGCTAAGATCGCGCTGGAACGCAAACAAATGGAGGAGCTAGGCAACTACCTGCAGCGGGCCGTGGAAACTGCTCCGGATGATTCGAATATCCAGACCACCTGGGGGCACTACCTGTTTTTCCGCGGCAGGTTGCCGGCAGCCGAGGCCGCTTACAAGAAAGGCATCGAACTTTCTCCCACGGCTCTTCGTCCGCGGTTGGAATTGGCAGACCTCTACCTGACGGCCATGCGGCGCCCACAAGACGCCATCGCTGCCTACCAAGGGGCCGCCGCCCAGGGTTGCGATACGGTCCACCTGCACTACATGCTGGGCAATGCATTTTTGGCAACGGGGAAAGAGAAGGACGCCGCCGCTGAGTATGAGAGGGCCCTGCATCTCCAACCCCAAAGCGGCCTGCTTTACGACGCACTGGCCCGGACCTTTGTGCGCGAGAACGAAAGAGATAAGGCATTGCAGCTATACAGCGCCGGGTACGAGGTGGCTCCCGGCGAAACTTCCACGCCCTCGCCACACCTGAGCCCGGCCGAAGCTTACTTCAGGGTAGCCATGGCCGAGCAGTCGCTCAACCGGTTCGGCCCGGCGGAGCAGGATTATCACAAGGCAGCGGAACTCGATCCCAACTTAGCCGTCGCCTATAATAATTTTGCTTTCCTTGCCGCCAACCAGAGAACCGACTTGGACGAGGCTCTGCGTTTTGCGCAGAAAGCCATAGAGCTGGATTCTAAAGTCCCCACATTCTTCGATACGCTGGGATGGGTGTACCTCGCCCGTGGCCAGCAAGAGCAAGCCATCGCCGCCCTCTCCAAGGCCAGCAGCCTGCTTCCGCATGACGCCGAGGTCTGGTATCACCTGGGAGTCGCATATGCTAAGGCCCATCAAACCACGGATGCGCTCCGATGCCTGCACCAGGCTTTGAAGATAAGCTCTGTTTTTCCTGAAGCCCGGGAAGCCAATCTGCAGGTCAGCCGGATGGAAGCCAAGAAAAAATAATGCACATTACCCCGCAAGCCACTGGCGGCAGGGAGAGGATGTTCTTGGTCCCAGGTTAGCGCCCAAAAACCGGGCGCGAACCCTTCGGCTGCGCTCAGGGCAGGCTCCTTCGGCTGTGCTCAGGGCAGGCTCTGGGCCACCTGTCTGCTTTCGTGGAGGGATGATGATCCGCAGGACTTTAGTCGGTCTATTTTCGCTGATAGCAGTTGGCATAGCATTCGCGGCTTCCCCACCTGAGCAACCGATCCTGATCAAAACGACTCGCCTGATTGACATGAGCAAGGGCTCGGTAGCGAACGAGCAGGCGATTCTGATCAACGGTACAAAGGTGGTTGAGATCGGGCCCAGCTCTGTCGTCAGCCGGCATGCAGGCGGAAACGCGCGAGTAGTCGAACTGACGGGTTTGACGGTGTTGCCAGGCTTAATTGATTGCCATGCTCACGTGCTGGGAAACCTAAAGGATCTGTCGCCGGTGGCGCAGCTGCGCATGTCGTCGGCGCAAGCCACGCTATGGGGCGCTCACAACCTGCAAATTTGGCTGGATCACGGATTCACGACGTTGCGCGACGCGGGCGAGCAA
>DATEGI010000035.1:0-10296 GCA_035280205.1 Terriglobales bacterium
GCCCTGGATCTCGGGTCGGGCGCCGGGTTCCCTGGGTTGCCGCTCAAAATTTATGCCCCCGAACTCCCCCTTACCCTGGTTGAATCCAACCACAAGAAGGCCGCTTTCTTGGCAGAGGTCATCCGAGCTCTACAATTGAAAGATGCCTTTGTGTTCTCCGGCCGTATCGAACTTGGCCACCGGAAGGAACACCCGCCCGTCGTGCCTGCCGGGATCAACCCGGCACACCTGATTACGATGCGGGCTGTAGAACATTTCGAGTCGGCGCTGCAGACCGCAGCAGCCCTGGTCCGTTATGGCGCCAAGCAGCTACGAGCGGGAAGGCTGGCGCTGCTGCTCGGGGGCACTCAGGCAGAGCAGGTCCCCGGCAGCGTTCGCGACTTCTCTTGGGAAACTCCGCTCTTGGTGCCACAATCGCGTGAGCGCGTCCTGCTGGTTGGTCAGTATCCCGCTGGACAAGTGCCGGGAGAGTAACAAGTGGTCCATCTACTCGATATTTCCCCGTTTGCGTCTGCTTTGGACAGCCATTTTCGGCCTAGGTGGCAGAAACATGTCTCCGGCGTTTAAAGCTCCTATTGGCCTCCTTTGCTCACTGCCGTACCACAGTTGTTACAAGGGGAGCGCCGAACCTGCTTTGTGACGCTGATTTTGGTTCATCGCGCTCACCCGCGATCGCCTTGAGGACGAAAGTGGTCGAGATCGCCGGGTGAACCAAACTGGTTAACATCTCCGGCCGGAGTATCTGGTTGCACGTTCCACGTGGAACATCAGACTGCCGTCGTGCTGGAGCTTCTGTTTTCGCTTTGCTGCTCTGTGAGCAAAAGCAGCTCGCACGTCCTCTTATAAACAGCTGAGGCTCGGGGTGTTCCACGTGGAACATAGCAAACTTGATCAAACCCCTAACCACCACTTGACGTGCATCACTTGTTCCACGTGGAACATCGCGAATGAATTACTAAGCCCGTCCAGTCTTTGACGCGAACAGTTCACGCCCACCCCCTGAAATCCGCACTGCGTTCCACGTGGAACATCCGTTCGCATTGCGGAACCATATTTCTAACCTCCTTTTGCACAAAATTCTTCTCCCTAGCGCAATTCCTCATTGCAATTGAAAATTGCCCCGCGCTAATCTCGCTTCAGCTCCGGCTTCTCCAAAAAATCTTATGGGACGCGTAATCGCGGTTGCCAACCAGAAGGGTGGCGTGGGCAAGACCACTACGTCCATCAACTTGGCCTCTTCTCTGGCCGCAGCGGAAGTGAACACGCTCCTGGTGGATTGCGACCCGCAGTCCAACACTTCCAGCGGTCTGGGCTTCGCCCGAGACCCTGAGCGGCTCAGCACCTATCACCTGCTCATGGGGGCCTGCAGCGCAGAAGAAGCCCTGCAGAAACCTGAACTGGAGCAGCTCTGGGTAATCCCTTCGCACAAGAACTTAATCGGTGCCAACCTTGAATTAGTGGATGCTGAGCGCCGGGAATTCCGCATGCGCGATGCCTTGGCTCCTCTACGCGAGCGCTTTCAGTTCATCGTACTTGACTGTCCGCCCGCTCTCGATCTGTTGACCTTGAATGCGCTGGTCGCAGCCGATTCGGTGCTTATACCCATGCAGGCGGAATATTTCGCGCTGGAGGGCATCAGCGAACTCCTGGATACGGTGGACCGCATTCGCCAGAGCTTCAACCCCCTGCTCGAAGTCGAAGGCGTCGTGCTCACTATGTTTGACGACCGCACCAACCTGGCCCAGCAGGTCGCCAAAGAACTGCGCAAATACTTCGGCAAAAAGCTGTTTCGCACCTCAATCCCGCGCAATGTCCGCCTGGCGGAAGCTCCCAGCCACGGCAAACCGGCGCTGGTTTACGACGTGCGCTCCCGCGGCGCCGAAAGCTACATACGTCTGGCTAAGGAGATCCTCGGCGCGGAGGCCCGGCGGCGCCGGGAGGCAGAAGAGGCAGCAGTGCAGGCGGCAGCGGCCGAAATTCAGCCCGAGGCAGCAGCGACTGAAATTCAGCCCCAGGCGCCGGTTGAGCCTGTTCCAGCCCCAATGGTTCCCGAAGCGGCCGCCCAAGCCGATGTGCCACCCCCCATACCTGCGACTGACGCGCCGCTGGGGAACGACGCTGCCGGGCAGCCCGTTTTACAACCAGAACAGCCTGTCGAGCAGTCGGCTGAATCGGCGGCGATGTCCGCAGAAGTAATTGCCCCGGTCACGCCCTCGCCGGCGGAGAACGCGCCTTTGGACATCTCTACCCCGCAGCCCGAAGCCGCAGCTGAATCCTCGCCCGACCAGGCGCTGTCCCCTCCGGAGGCTTATCCCAGCCTGCCTCCGCCAGCCATTGCCGATGCCGTGTTCCAGGCCGTCCAGCTCCCGGAAGCGCAACCCGTCGCCGAGCACGGCGATTAGCCTGAACCAGTCTTACCATTAACTAATGAGTTAACAGGAGATTCCTAGATGACGACCACCAGCACTACGCCTGCTGCTGCGGCTGACAAGCGCAAAGCCCTGGGCCGCGGCTTGGAATCGCTGCTCCCCGGCGGACCACGCCCCGCTGCGATTTCGCCTGCGCCAGCGGCGCCGCTTCCCCCTTCACCTCCTCATGCTGTGCCCGTGGCCGCCCCGCCTCCGCCCAGGCCGGCCGTTTCCCACGAGCAGATGCGCGAACTGCCTCTGGGCCTGATTGACCGCAATCCCTACCAGACCCGCCTGCACCTCGACGAGCCGGCGATGGAAGAGCTGGTTGCCTCCATCCGCACTACCGGCGTGGTGCAACCTATCGTGGTACGACCTATCGGCGGCGGCCGCTTCCAGCTCATTGCTGGCCAGCGCCGCTGGGAAGCCTCCCGCCGCGCCGGCAAGACCGCCATTCCCGCCGTGGTGCGCGAAGTTTCGGACCAGCAGGCCATGGAACTCACCATCATCGAGAATCTGCAGCGCCAGGACCTGAACCCCATGGAGCAGGCGCGCGCCTTTGACCGCCTGGGCCGCGAATTCGGCCTCACCCAGGAGCAGATGGCGCAGCGCACCGGCATTGACCGCGCCACCGTCTCCAACTACATCCGCCTGCTCAAGCTGCCAGCGCCGGTGCAGACGCTGGTGGAGCAGGGCAAGCTCAGCTTCGGCCACGCCAAGGTGCTGCTCTCGCTCGATTCCCTGGAAATGATCAACAAGCTCGCCGACCGGGTCGTGGAGCAGGGGCTCTCCGTGCGTGCCCTCGAGCAACTGGTCTTCGGGCTGGAACATCCGGCCGAAACCAAGGAAGCAAAAGAAACGTTCGTCGATCCCAACGTGCGCGAGGCGCAGATGGAATTGGAGCGCTGCCTGGGCGTGCGGGTGCAGATCAAGGACCGCAACGGCAAAGGCCGCATCGTTATCGAATACAAGTCACTGGAAGATTTTGACCGCGTGGTGGAAGTGCTCTCGGCGAAGTAAGCTAGATGCCGGCAAAAATTAAAGGGGCGGCCTTAGTGGCCCGCCCTTTTTTTGCCTCTCAACCTAGAACGTCAGGTGCAGCGCCATCTGTATAAACCGCGGACTGCCGATGGTGTGTTGTAGAACGCCCAGGTTGCCAAATGGCGGGAAGGAATATCCCGCAGGAGAGCAGCTAAAGCTTCCCGAAGGTGGATTGCAAAAACCAGGATTGAAAGAAACGTCGTTGCTGGGAATGTCGAAACTAGTGTGATTGAAAATATTGAACGCCAGCACGTCGTAGCGCAGCTGGAATCGCTCGCCGATCTTGAAATTCTTGAACACACCGAAATCGAAGCGGCTCTGGAAGGGGCCGCGGAAGATGTTGCGCCCGCCGCTGGCATAGCCGTTTTCGAAGGTGTCGCAGCCGGACGCATCGCAGGGAGGCACGCCATTGGTTCCAGGGGCGAACGGCGTGGGAATGCCAAAGGCGGCAGCATTGAGCACTGGCTTGTTCCCGTTTACCCCTGTGGTCCCCTGCAATATCGGGTTGGTAGCAGTAGCGCCCATCCCGCCCACCGGCACAATCGGGTTGGTAATCGCGTCCTGACCGCCGCCCCAGTAGATGCTCGCCGCGCCTCCGCTGAAGTCAATTACGCTATAGGGTTGGCCGCTCTGCAGGGTGGTAACCCCGTTGAATCCCCAGCCATTCACCAACTGCTTCACTACCCCGCTGGCATGTGCGAAGGTGGGCAACTCGTAATGATAGTTGAGGGTGAATACATGGGTGCGGTCAAAATCGGAGTTCCCGTAGGACGAGTGTGGGTTGTTGGGGTCATTTCCGCTGAAGAACAGTCCCAGACCGCTCTGCTCATCCAGTGTGTGGGAATAAGTGTAGGAGCCGGTGAAGAACAGGCCATGGCTGAAGCGCTTGTTCACGCTCAACTGCAGAGCGTTGTAGTTGGAGATTCCCACCGTACGATTGAAGTCGGAGTTGGGATCATATCCGAGGAAAGGCGCGCGCAGAGCGGCGTTCCCCGTAGCGAAACCATCCACCAGCGAAAAGATATTTTCCGACGCGATGGCGTTGTAGCCATATGAGTAAATCTGCTCGTTCGGTCCTCCCGCCAAAACCGGGTGCTGCGGAGTAGCGATCACCGGCTGATTGAAGGGCAGAGGAATCGTTTCATGCACGCCATGGTTGCCCACATAGCCCAAGCTCAGCATGAGGGTGTTGCGGGGCTGCCATTGCAGGTCCAGCGTCCAGTTTTCCGAATAGGGCAAAGTGTTGCGCGGGTCATAGCCGCCGAAAAAGAAAGGACCGCACCCGGATTGCCCGGTGGAATTGCAGTACGGCGTGGTCTCGCCTATGAGCTGGGCAGCATTCGGAATCAGCGCTTGCACACCGGAGAGATTGTTGGGTGGTAGCGGAGGCGCGGTATTGCCGAAGGGCGCGGCAAACGTGCCGCCCGCAACCGCGAAGAACGGCACCACGAAAGGTTCGGCCGTAGTCACCCCAAATGGACCGCTGATGCCGCCGCCGGCTGAGGCGGAGAGCTCGCTGAAGTACTCGCCGCGGTCGTAGTACATGCCGAACCCGGCACGCACCACCAGATTGTTGTTCAGAACATTGGGGCTGTAAACCAGCCCGATGCGTGGCGCGAAGCCCCACTGTCGGCCGGTTAAGGTGGAGTTGCTCACGTTCTTGCTGCCAAACGCCTTGTTATCGCCCGCCACGACGAGCCCGATGTTGCTGTAGCTGTCGCTGGCCACATTGTACGAGTAATCCTGGGAGTAGAAATTGGCCAGCATGCCGTTTTTCTCATAGAGCGGCCCATCCCAATCCCAGCGCAGCCCGATATCCAGGGTCAGGTTAGACTTCAACCGGATATCGTCCTGCACATACGCGCCGAGTTGGCGGGACCGGAAGTACCGGTTCGTAGAACCCGCCAGCACCTCGGATGCATCCTGCCCTCCGCAAGAAACGCCCGGATTATTGGGCCCGCAGACCTCCCCCAGAAGAAACCCGGGGAAATCCTCGAAGGTCACTCGGCCCACTTCGTTGTTCTTGTTGATGACGTTGAGTTGCGTGTAGTCGAAGCTGAAGCCCGTGGAGATGGTGTGCCGGCTATGCACCCACTTCAGGTTGCTTCCCCATTCGAAATTGTTCTGAAACACGCCGGCATCGGAAAAGTTGTTGGTCGGCCCAATCGAAAGGCTATTGAAGTTGGGGTCGGCGGCGTGGATGTTCATTTGGGGAAACAAGTTTGTTCCTGGAATGCTCATCCCGATGCTGCCCGGATTCAGAAACTGGCTGGTCTGGGCAAAGGCTCGTTGCCGCATGTAGCCGAAACGCTGTTCCCAGGTCAGGTTGGGGGTTAGCGCGGTGGTGTTGTCCAAGGCCAGCGTCTGACCACCCGCGTTCAGCGTTTGCGGGAACCCCAGTAGTTGGCTGTTGGCGAACGGTGTAGTGTTCGGGTCGCGCTGGTAGTAGTACTTCAGTGAGAGCCGGTCCTTGGCACTGAAGTTGTAGTCAATATTGCCGTTCACCTGATCAGCGCGAAAGGTTGAGCCCGGGCCCTGCACAATGGCGTCAGCGTGCTGCGTCTCCAGAGTAGCCAGCACCGCTGGGTTAGTTTCGGCACTGGGAATGAAGTAGGCTCCATTCGGTGCTTTGGCTTGCAGCAAAGCCAGCGCCTGCGCGCTGATCTGGCCGGGCTGAATGCACGCCGGTTCTTGCGCTCCCCCACATGGGCCGAAATCCTTATTGGCCACATTCGCCAGCGCCGGTGCGCTGCGGTCATCGGTCAGATCCGGAGGCACGGGCACCAGCGAAGTGCCCAGCAATTGATCCGACACCCTCTGTCCCTGGTAGGAACCAAAGAAGAATAACTTGTCTTTTTTAATCGGTCCGCCTATGTACCCGCCAAAGACGTTGCGGTGCATGGATGGCCTGGTCAATCCGTCGTGGTTGAAGAACCATTCGTTCGCATTCCACCCTCCGCTCTGGTGGTACTCGTACGCCCCGCCATGAAAGTCGTTAGTGCCGGACTTGGTGGTGACCTCGATGTGCGCCCCGCTATTGGCCCCTTGCGACGCGTCGTACATGGCCGAACTCACCTGCATTTCCTGGATCGTTTCCGGCGCAGGGGTGGGCAGCGCCTGCCCTATGGCGCCATAGACCGAGGTGCTGGTCACGATCTCGCCGCTTGGATTGTTGCTGTCATTGCCGCCTTGGCCAATATTCACCGCCACTCGGCTGGACGCTACCTGGCTCGTGGTCTTGCCATTGAAAATGTTGTTGGCGCTCACCCCATTGAAGGAAACGCTGTTCGAGGTGTCGCGCTGGCCGTTGGCCCAGATAGCCTGATTGCCCAGGCCCGCGTTGGTACCGGAGGTATTGAGCAGGTCGGCATTGACCCCTGGGCTTAGCGTGGCCAACTGGGTGAAGCTGCCGGTGCCCAGCGGTAGGTTCTGCACCTGCAGATCGCTGAGCGTATATCCGGTGGTGGTGTCGGTTTGATTCAGCAGCGGCGTAGCGTTCACCGTGATTGACTGCGTGATCTCCCCAGGGTGGAGACGAGCGTTGACTGTAGCTGTCCGGTTCCCCTGCACAATAATTTTCGGAAATACCGCCGCCTCGAAGCCTTCTTTGCTGAATGTAACCTCGTAAGTCCCTATAGGCAGGTCGGCGACACTGAAGGAACCGTTCGGCTTGCTTTGGGCGGTCGTCGTGAAGTTGGTTTCCACGTTGCGGATCTTCACCGCAGCCTGTGGGACCACGGCACCCGTGATGTCTGTAACCGTCCCATTCAACGACCCTAGGGTCTGTTGTGCCGCTGATCCCGAGGGAAGAATTGCTAGCAGAATCGCTACCAGGACAATGCGGGCTTGCTGCAGCTTTGTCATCGCGCCACCTCTCAAAAAATTTGCACCAACCTTCTGTGGCACCATCTCACGACGTTCCAAATCTGCTGAGCCGAAGGCAGCCAGTCTAGCGCAGGAGTGTGGCGGGGATATTAAAGCAGGGTTAAAAGAAAATCCAGATTTTCCGCAGGAAATTTAATCGGATTACGAGGTGGCCGTTCCGCTTACGGATTGCCATAGATTGATATGCGGGCTGGAAATCGCTGGGCGGCGCATCCAACCCGCTTTCCGAAATTCAGGACCGGCTCCGGAATTACTGTGGCTGCGTGCCTGATGGCGGTGGCGTTCCCCCCGGGCCAGGGTGGTGCATGTGATGGTGCATTCCCGGACCCATCATGCCGCCGTGTTCGGTCATCATCTGCTGCATGCCCTGCATGTGGTCCACCATCATTTGCCACATCTGGGCGTCCAGGTCGGCCTGCTGCCGCACCGCCGGGTCCTTGATCTTCGCCGCATTGGCTTTCATCTGGTCCACGTAGGCCTGCATCTTGGCAATCTGCGCTTTCATCTCCTGCATGTGCTGCTGCATGGCCATCATGTGCTCATGATGCGGCGGAGGCGGCGTCCCCTGGGTTGTGCCTTGCGCAGAAGTTTGCGCCGCCAGGCCGGCGCTGAGGAACAGAACAGCCAGGAAGTAAGAGGCGAGTTTCATGGCATTCTCCTTTCCCTTCTCAGTTCGAGCATACGCCTGCGAACCTGAGTGTCACCAGCGCCCTACGGATCCGCTGGCCCGGAAATCGCGCTGTTATAATGGGAAATTGGCCGCATGAAAACCTCGCGACTAGTACGTTCCACAACCGTTTTGTGTGTGCGCCGGGATGGGCACGTGGTCATGGCCGGAGACGGTCAGGTTACTCTGGGTGAAGGGGTGGTGAAACACACCGCCCGCAAGATCCGCCGCCTCTATAACGACAAGATTCTGGCCGGCTTTGCCGGGTCCACTGCGGACGCCTTTTCCCTTTTCAGCCGCTTTGAAGCCAAGCTCGAGCAGTACCACGGCAATATCAGCCGTGCCGCCGTGGAACTGGCTAAGGACTGGCGCACCGACAAGTTTCTGCGGCACCTGGAAGCCCTCTTGCTGGTGAGCGATGAAAACCAAACCTTTCTGCTCAGCGGCCAGGGCGACGTGATCGAGCCTGACGGCGGCATTGCCGCCATCGGCAGCGGTGGCCCCTATGCGCAGGCGGCGGCCCAGGCGCTCGCCGAGCACACCCAGCTCTCCGCCCGCCAGATCGCGGAGGAAGCTATGAAGATCGCCGGCAAAATGTGCATCTATACTAATGACAAGGTCACCGTGGAAGAACTCTAGGATTTCGCTTGGAAGCTGCCTGGCTTTAAGCTAGTTTGCCAGCCAGCTTGCCGGCTGATCTTCTGACAACTGGCAACTGCGATCTGACAACTGTTTTTTATGGCTATCTACTTACCCCCAACCGCCGAAGAAGAACAGCTCGCGCTGGATGAGCTGACACCTCGCGAAATCGTGGGTGAGCTCGACAAATACGTGGTCGGCCAGGCGGCCGCCAAGCGCGCCGTGGCCATCGCCCTGCGCAACCGCATGCGCCGCCAGAAGCTGGCCCCCGATCTGGCGGAAGAAATCATTCCCAAGAACATCATCATGATCGGCCCCACCGGTGTCGGCAAAACGGAAATTGCCCGCCGCCTGGCCAAGCTCACCAACTCGCCCTTTCTGAAAGTGGAGGCTTCCAAGTTCACTGAGGTGGGCTACGTGGGCCGCGACGTTGAATCCATGATCCGCGACCTGGTCGAGATCGCCATTGACATGGTGCGGGAGGAAAAGCTCGAAGACGTCTCCGATAAGGCCGAACTCAACGCCGAAGAGCGCCTGCTCGATCTGTTGCTGCCCGCTCCTACCCCGAGCCGTTCTTCCGGCGGCGGCGATGGCGGGTCCGGCGTCCTAATTGAAGGTTCCACCCTGGCCGAATCCAGTTCCCGCACTCGCGAAAAGCTGCGCCAGCAGCTGCGCGAAGGCCGCCTGGACGACCGCATGGTCGAGCTCGACGTCCGCGAAAAATCCTTTCCCGCCTTCGAAATCGTCTCCAACCAGGGCGTGGAAGAGATGGACATCAACATTAAGGATATGTTGCCCAACATCTTCGGCCAGCGCACCAAGAAGCGGAAGATGAAGGTCGGCGAGGCCTTCGACTATCTCATCCAGGAAGAGGAACAGCGCCTGATTGACATGGACCAGGTCACGCGCATGGCCATCGAGCGGGTGGAGAACTCCGGCATCATCTTCCTCGACGAGATTGACAAGATTGCCGGCCGCGAAAGCGGCCACGGGCCCGACGTCTCCCGCGAAGGCGTGCAGCGCGACATTCTGCCCATCGTGGAAGGCACCACCGTCAATACCCGCTACGGCATGGTGCGCACCGACCACATCCTTTTTGTCGCTGCCGGCGCTTTCCACGTCTCCAAGCCCAGCGACCTCATCCCCGAGCTGCAGGGCCGCTTTCCCATCCGCGTAGAGCTGCAATCTCTGACCATGGAGGACTTCATCAAGATTCTCACCGAGCCCAAGTCTTCGCTGGTGAAGCAGTACACCGCGCTGCTCGAAACCGAGAACGTGAAGCTGGAGTTCACTCGCGACGCGCTCGACGAGATCGCCCACTTTGCCTTCCGCGTGAACGAGGGCACGGAGAACATCGGCGCCCGCCGCCTGCACACCATCATGGAGCGTGTGCTCGACGAGATCAGCTTCGAAGCTCCTGACCGCAAAGGCCAGAACTTCACCGTGGACGCCGACTACGTGCGCAAGAGCCTGGTGGACATCGTGAAAGACCAGGACCTTTCCCGCTACATTCTGTAGGAATCGAGTAATTGCATAATTTGTAATTGGGTAACTTGAAACCAAACTCAACTCGCCACAACTTCAGCCCGAAGGGCTAAACAGCTTTTAGCCCAGGGCGTCAGCCCTGGGTACCCGCCAAAAAGAATTCTCCGGCGC
>DATEGI010000036.1:0-4305 GCA_035280205.1 Terriglobales bacterium
ACGGGCTGCGATGGCCTGCCACAGACCGGCCAGGCCTGGGTGCGCAGTGGGCTGCTGGCTGCTACAGTTTTCAATCCACCCAATACCGGCATGGCAATTGATATGTTTGTGCACGCGGTCAATGCCGGAGTGCAGCCGCCAGAACGCACCTTCACCCAGCCTGAGTCCTTTCCTCCGCTGGAAGCGCTTGCCGGCAAGCGCAGCAAACCACTCGGCTCGTCCCGGTAAATTGGTTTAACAGGTTGTATAAACGATTGGGGCTAACACCGGCAAATTGGCAGGGAAAATACTCCGCGGATCAATCCTCAACAGAAAGTGGGCAAATTAGCTTTTTGTGACTGGCTCACCCGTTTTCTCGCTGGCGCTGGCGGTAGTGGCGGCGGCTTTGGGTTCGTCGCGCAGACCTTCCTTGAGCGCCTTGATGCCTTCGCCAATTCCCTTTCCCAGTTCGGGAAGCTTTTTGGGGCCGAAGACAAACAGGGCGATCGCGAAGATCACCAGCAGGTGCATGGGTTGGAAAAGGCCGTCAAACATCTGTACCTCCGGGAATCAGAACCAGGCAAATGGCTCACTACACGTTACAAGAGGTCCGACAGCTAGTCAAATAGGCTCATCGGCGGACCTGTGTCACTGAGAACTGTCTCGATTTCCTCCCAGGAACCACTCCAGTTCGTCTCAATTCTCAAACTGAGACCAGTCTGACCAGCACGGAGAAAGCTAATCCCTTTGCTTGCAACACATTCCTTTGGTACAGGAAATGCCACTTCGTTAGGCGTGTTCGTGCGGTCGAACCTGGCCGCCGGGCACACATATCCTCTGGCGCGGCCCTACCGCCGTGCCACAGCGCAGGAGAGGCAGCATGGATCCCAACCGGTCATCCTGGAACCCGGAAAGCCAGTCGAACACGCAAGTGCCGCGCCGGAGCGCAACCCCGGCTGCTGAGCCCCGCCGCAGCGAGCCTGCTGCCCCCGAGCGGGCTAGCCGCCGCATCGGCTATGGCCTGCCCTGTGCCAACTGCAAGACCTACTATGCGGCCGACCTGCCCGCCTGTCCTTATTGCGGATGCCCGGAGCGCATTGCTTCCAGCGCCGCTCCCGTACCGGCCACGGAACTGAAGCATGAATTGGAGAACTTGCGAGCGGAAATCGAGCAGGCGCTGGGCAGCGAACCGAAAGCGCCTGCTTATGACACGCCGCGGAGCCCGGAAGAGCGAGAACGCTTCCTGAGGGAATACAAATCGCAACTCTACGCCAACCATACCCAGATCAATGCCGCGGCCGCGTTTCGCTGCACGCTGGAGCGTAACCATCGCCAGAGCAACGAACCGGCCGCCATCTGCAAAACCTGTTATAACCTGGCGGCGGAGCGCATGGAGCAGCTGGAAGCCGCGTTGTGCATGGACATTCGCGAAGCGGCTCAGCTCATTTATGAGGCCGTGTGGTCAGATCCCACGCCTTCCGATCCCAGCCGCACCTATCAGAACGCAGCCCAGGCAGTGCTCGGCGAACTGCGCCGCCGCGCCGGCCTGAGCATGTTGTTCAATGCGGTGCCGCCGTACACGCACTAAAGCACGTGCACAGCAATTGGGAGTCATGCAGAGGCGCTTCAGCGCTGAAGCATCTGGCGTGCACTGCAACCACAAAACCGTCGCTGTTAACTTGCCGCCCAATTATTTTGTCTGCTGTTCATAGATGGCGCGGGCGTCAGAAAGCAACTTCTGCACGTGTTCTTTTTCTGCTGCGGATCTCCAGTCCGGATAGCTGCTCGCCGCTTGTGAGAGACGGTCTATCCAGGCCACAAAGTAAGCGGCGTCCTCTGGAGAGCGAGTCGGTTCGCCGCCCACGGTGATATAAATCGGGCTGGTGGTGGCATAGGGATATAAATCCAGCACCGGCAGTTCCGCCTTTTCGTTCCACGCCCGCAAAATACACCACCCACTTTTCGAAATGGTAATCGTGCCCACCGCACCCCAAGTTTCCTGCATGTCGGCGATGACTTTGCCATTACATATGATCTGTACATGATCCAAAGGCACAATGGAGCGCAGCGTGAGGCTGAAGTTGACCTGGTTGGTGCCCGCGGGCAGCTTCAGTTCACCACCGATGGGCTGGCCGCCCAGCGAAAAATTCAGCAGTGGTCCATTGGTGGCGAAGGTGTGACCTTCGCGCAGAGAATTCAGAAACTGATGAATATCAATCGGCCCCGGAGGAACCAGCGCGTACACGCGATTCAAGCCCACTGGCCCGCGCAGGGAGGCGAAGTTGGCCATAGCGTCCGTGCCCGCACCGGCGGGGATGTGAAACCCACAGTTCAGCAACTTGTACCATACGGCCGCGGTGGATTTGTGGTCGCTGAACCCGAGAATTTCCATGTAGTCCACTTTGCCCAACGCTACATCCACCGGCAGTTCATCGGTGAGCGGCGCCGGGTTGGCAGGGTTGGGGAAGCTATCGAAAGGATGCACATAGCCCACCAGCGCGCCCTGCGCGTGGGCCAGGTCGGCAATGTCGGCGTTGGTGGGATAAAGGCTCGCCGCTGGTGTGTTGGGGTATGCGGCGTAACCGGGAAGCACAAAATTGTGCTGCAGGTTGAGCAGTCCCAGGTGCCCCCAGTAGCTGGTGTGAAATTCCTGGCTCTGCATGAGCAGCATGTCCGGCTTAGAGGCGGGATCCGGCCCAACCCGGAAGTAGGAGATGTCAGGAATGCGCACTTCCTTGTTGACTACCAGATCCTCAATAATGTCCAAGCCCTCCGCTTCACCCTGCTCCACCAGATGTTGCGGAGTATTGCGATAAGCGCCGGCGTAGTTCATGTGCACGTGCAGGTCGGCGTTTACCCAGTGGGCATGCCAATCGAAAAAGTCCTTTGTGCCGCTTCCTTGCGCGGTGCCGCCGGTTGATCCTCCGCCCACGTGATAAATTTGCCGGCCTTCCGAGCCGACCGGCCGTAGCTTCACGATGATGTCGCTGCGTTGGTTGGCGCTGATGGTTAAGGTTTTGTGCTCCACGGCGTGGGAAAGGCCCTTCATCACGTCAACAAGCAAGAGCCCGTCCGGCACGGTAAGCTCGCTCTCACCCAGCGTGTGGAAGTAGTGTGCTTCGAAGGCCTGCTGGGTGGGATCATAACTGTCGTCAGCGTGCATCCAGGCATCGTCGGGTGCGTAGGCTCGCTGGTCGGGTCCGATCACGAAAACACGTGCGGGCGTGGGTTTGCCAGACCTGTCGAGTACCGTAATCCGAAGTGTGCCCATGGGCTTCAGATACCGGCGCTGCTTCACTTCCAGTCGCCGTTGCGCACCGCCAAATGCATCCTGAATCCATAGCGAAGTGTTGCCGCCGCGGTTCGAAATAAACGCGATGTGCTGGCCATCGGGCGACCAGCGCGGCGCGGTGTTGTCGTATTCACCGTAGCTGAGAGGGAAGGCATCGCCGCCGCCAGCGGGAATCACCCACAGCTGGTTCCATTGCCGGCCGAGATAGGAGCTGTAAACCAGGCGTGTGCCGTCGGGCGACCAATCCGGTCGCGCTTTCCACGTGGTCTCCTCGTAGTAGATTTCCCGCGCTTCCGCTCCGGGCTGTGCTTTCATGCGCCAGAAGCCGCCCGAGCCGTAGATATGTCCGCGATTAGAAATGAAGACCAACTCGCTTCCATCAGGCGACCAGGTGGGGCTGATCTCGGTATCGAACTGGCTGTAATAGTAGCGGGGCAGGGAACTGCGGGTTTCGCCGGTCAGCCGTTGCACATTGCTGAGGGTTCCGTCGTTGAAATCGCCGGCAAAAATATGGAAGCGGCCGTTGTAAGAGGTGCTGACAAACGCAATGCGCTTACTGTCGGGCGAGAAGCGCGGCTCCACGTTGACGTTGCCGCCCGAAGTCAGCTGCTTCGACTGCCCGCTCTGCAAATCGAGCGCGTGCAGTTCGATGGCATCTTTGTCGTAACTCGCATAAACAATCCAGCGCCCATCGCGCGACCAGTCTGGCTGGTAGTCGTATCCCGGGCCTGCGGTCAGCTGCACTGCCGTTCCCGAATCCAGCCGCTGCCGCCACAGCGAGCCAGCCATGGAATAGACAACTTCCTTCGCGTCCGGCGACCAGGCCACCGAACTGGGACCGGTGGTGAGCTGCGGCAAATACATTTCGCGGTAGTAATAAGAATGCGGCAGGTCGATCTGCCCGAGCACGGGGTCCCGCTGCGCGAAAAACGGCAGGGAAGAGAGAAAAATTATCAGCGGAATCAATCGTTTTCGTTTCAACAGGAATCCCCCCGCAGCGACGGATTATGGAATGACGGATTATGGGAGCGACG
>DATEGI010000037.1:0-14779 GCA_035280205.1 Terriglobales bacterium
CGGCACCTGGACGATCAGCCCGGTTTCCGTCTTGGCCGGCTTGGTCACGCTGCTCGCCGTGGCGCTCTTCAACCCGGGTTCGGTTTCGACCACGGTCAGATCCACGGTCTGCGGCAGCTCTACGCCCACCGCTTTGCCGTCGAAAAACTCCACCTCAATCTGCAGGTTGGGGATCAGGTAATCCACGGCATCGCCCAGAATGTCCTTGCCCAGGTAGGTCTGCTCGTAGTTGTCGGTGTTCATGAAGTAGTAGTTATCGCAGTCGGTGTAGAGGTACTCCATCTTCACCTCGTCCACCGTGATCTTCTCGATGGCGTCGGCGGAGCGGAAACGGTGCTCGAACATGGCGCCGGTGCGCAGGTTGCGCAGCTTGGCCTGGATAAAGGCGCGCAAATTGCCGGGAGTGCGGTGCTCGACGCTGAAAACCGCGTGCAGGTCATTGTTGTGCTTGATGACCATGCCGGGGCGCAGCTGGGTTGCGGGAATAGCCATGCGGGGAAACTTTCTCCTTGCCTGAAAATAGTATGAGAGGCCAGCGGATACCACGGCCGGCGAATGCCGCCGCAGAGAGCAGCCAAACACTTTAGTTTACACAAGGAATAGGAAACTTGTGAACCGGCATGCGGCGTAGCGCCGGCATCTCGTCGGCTGTCGCGAGGGCGTCTCGCCCCCGCCCGCCCTTGCTGCAACCTGTGTCGACACAGGCGCCCTCGCCTGTGCGGGCGAGCGTAGCTCGCTTGGCTGTGGTGCAGGTCAGGCGACCGCCTCAGCCGTACATCGTCATGCTGGGACGCGTGTAGCGCCCGAAAAATGCCTTGAGGTTGCAGAGCGGTGTAGACGTTGCTTCCAACGTCCTCCTAATTTGTTTGTGGCGACGGCGCCCTCGCCCGCGAGCTTCAGCCATCACCTGCAGCTCACCTTCGTTTCTCTTCCGGACAACATTCCGCCGGCTCGACTTCTCTAACGTTATAACCAGGCAGCATCGTGTGCGTGCCTGAGGCAAGTTCAACCTTGCCTGCTCAGCGCCGCCCTACTACTATTTTTCAGACGGAGAGAGGAGACATTTTATGGCTGAATACGAGCGGGTTGGAGAGTATCAAAGTTCGCAGCGTCAGGGTGCAGGTGCGGGCCTGGCAATTACTTTTCTGCTTATCGGAGTCGGCGCCGGGGCTCTGGTCGCCCTGCTGTTTGCCCCTGGCGAGGGCAAGAAGACCCGGCGTGTTCTGCGCCGCAAATATGAAGACGCGGTGGACGCCTTCACCGAGTGGAAGGAAACGGCCGAGGACATGATCGAGAAGGGCAGCGACTGGGCCACTTCGGCCAAAGAGACCGCCAAGGAAAAGGTGGCACCCTTCCGCAAGGCGATGCGCCGGTAACAGCAGGTTTTAAGGTTTCCGAGGTTTCAAGGTTTCTCAAGTCTGGTTTCAAGTTTCCAGCTTCAAAACTGGGGTGGTGCTTCTCGAAATTTTGAAACCTTGACACTTTGAAACCTTGAAACTTTTTCTTAATACAATCTGAAATTCACTTCCACGTTCACCTGAACGGCCACCGGCTGGCCGTCTTTGCGTGCCGGCTCGAAGCGCCAGCTGCGCACCGCTTCGACGGCTTTCTCATCCAGGCCCATGCCCACCGACCGCTGCACGCGAACTTCGTGCGGCCGCCCGTCCGGGCCCACAATCACCCACAACACCACCGTGCCCTGGTACTTGGCTTTGCGTGCTTCTTCGGAGTATTCCGGGTCAGGCGCATAAATCGCCCGCGGCGCGCTTACTCCGCCGCCTACACGATAAACTCCGCCGCCAATGCCGCCGCCGTATCCGGGGCCAACTCCTGGCCCACGTCCGCTGCCCACACCACCGCCGCTGCCGCTGCCGATTCCTCCGCCTGAGCCGGTGCCGCTGGAGGGTGGCCCCAGCACATTGGAAAGCGGATCGCCCAGCGGCCCCGCAGTGGGCAGCGTAATCTTTGGCGGCACCACTACCGTGGATTCCACCGGCAGCTGAGGATTTTGATTGCGCACTACTACCATCGGCGGCGTGATCTGCTGGTCTGAAAGCTTGGGCAGCGCGCCCTTGGAGGCCTGCAACTTGTCGCGATCGCCGCCGCCACCGCCACCGCCCGCTTTGGTCGCGGAAGGCGGCAGCACGTACGGACTGATGTCGGTCACGATTCCCACTACCTGTTGCTGGAGCTGTTTGCGATGCGTCACCACAAACGTTCCCGACCATACCACCAGCCCCACAATTATGGTGTGCGCCATAAAGGAAAAAACGAAGGTGATGGGCTTAGTTTCGTAGAGTCCGTAGCCCTCGCCGAAAAGCGTGGGCAGGATAGTGGTGTCCGGTGCCGGAGGCACCGCGGGCTTCGGTGCAGGTGGAACCTGCATCATGGCCGGCGTTTGTGACGCCGCGGAATCAGCCATCGCTGCTTCTACCCTGCCTAAGTATAGGCCAGAAATGAAGTCTGGAGTGTGCCCGCCGTCACAAATAAAAAGCGAAGGTCATCCGCCATTTGGAGCGGCTGTCCTGGCTGCGCCTTAGCGAAACATATTGCCGAAGAAGCCTCGCACCCGGGCGAAGAACCCGCGCGGCTTGTTGTTGCTGGCGGTCAGCTTGGTTCGCGGTGCCTTGTAATAGGTAACTCGCGCCGGGCCGGTTACCGCGACCTTCAGCAACTCCGGCGGCGGGCCGCTGCTGAAGTGCAGTTCCGCCACCTGGTAAATGTCGGGCGCTTTTGGCTGTGTCGCGCGGAAGATAAACGGAGCCTCAACTTGCACCGGAGTGCCGCTGGGAATGGCCGGCGCAGGATCACTGCCTGCTGTATTAGCCCGGGATGGAGGCCCGCCGGAATTAGGAGGCGCCAGAACTGCGGCGGCAGTTGCGGGCGGAGGTTGACCCTCCGCGCGCATCACCGGCACCGTGCGCAGCGGGCAGCCGCAGTTCAGGTTGGCCACCGTGCTGGCGTTTTGCAGGCGTCCGCCATGGAACAGCACTTGATCGCCCGCATTCACCTGGTAGGTGTCGTTGCCCATGATTTCCGATACCACCGCAGCCGACGTATTGCCCGGCAGGGTGCGCACGCAGGTGTTGCCCTGACTGTCGGCGCTTACCGCCATGTCGAATTCGCCCGGCCCGGGCAGCAGGATGCGGAAATCCGGCGTCAGAATCACGTCCGCTGCCGCACCCAGCGGATAGTGTGTTTCGATGGTTCCCGTGCTAAGCCCCAGCATCAGATCGCGGCCGCTCTTGGAAGGCGTTACCGAAAGCGAGGTGCCCGGACAGACGTGAATTTCACCGCCCCGCGGCAGGCGCAGCACAGTGGGATTCCCCATGGCCATCACTGATTGCGCACCGTGCAAAGTCTCAAAATTGGCCACGGGCTCGTAGCTTGTGGCGGGCTGGGAAACAGGCGTGGGAGCCGGCGTTGCTGCCGGAGCAGCCGGCGTTTGCGCCTGCGCTTCCGCAACTCCTTCACCCCGTTGGTTGGCCGTCTGCGATGCCCCGGGCAGCAGCCACAACGCCACCTTATTGCCCGTGGTAATCACCGAAAATTCGTGCGCTACCCGCAGCTGCACCACAATACGCGCGATGGGCGGCGATTGCTTCCACTGGCTGGCGCGGACTTCACTGATGTCCTGATTTTTGACCGGAATTCGCCGCCATCCGCCGGGCAATACCGCGCCTTCCAGATCAATCACTATGCGAATGGGATTATCCAGGCGACTCAGGTGTGGCCGCACCGCCCGGTCGGTGGTGATCTGCACACTCAGCCCTTTGCTGCTGGGCACAACCGCAATGTGCTGCACCACGGCGAGATTGCCTTGCGCTTGGGCGCAGACTGCGGCTACGGCTGCCAGCAGCGCCGCCAGCGCGAACTGCAAGACTCGTGACCTCATGCCGAGGGAACCTACCTGAACGATACCACCGGTATGCGTGCCAGAGAAGTGGCTGGGCGCAGGACGGGATGCTCCAAAAGGTCAGCTCTCGGCCAGGAATTCGTACTCATTGATCACAGCGGCCACGCTCAGCTGGCCATTGTTGCTGGCTGGTTCGGCGCGCACCACCGTGCCTTTGCAGCGCACCCGGATGCTCTCCGTCAGCGTGATTTCCGGCGGCAATGTCAGGGTGAACTCGATATCCGTGCCTTGTCCGATCTGGCTATCGAGATAGAAGCAGATGCCGCGCGCACTCACGTCGCGGGTGAAAGCTGTCTTCTCCCCTGTGGGGCCGTTCTGGTACTTCACCGAAATGGGTAGCCGCATTGAAAAACGGCGAGTAGCGCGTTTGTCCTGCTGGCCCTCGGCCATGTAGCCTCCCAGAAGGTGGTGCTAGCATGGGCCTGATTCGGTTGGGCTGTCAAGCCTGTGCTTGGTCGCCCTCGCGCGACCTCGGCATCCCAGCCCGGTTTGAAACTTGGCCTCCATTCGGCCACTGGTAGCTCCTCCCAAGGTTTACAGAGAGAGGAAGTTACGAATCAGGTGCTTGCCCTCGTCGGTGAGCACGCTTTCGGGGTGGAATTGAACCCCTTCCACAGGGTAGCGGCGGTGCCGCAGGCCCATGATCACGCTCTCTCCATCCTTCTCCCGCGCTCGAGCGCTTATCTCTAGTTCCTCTGGCAGACCCTTTTCCGAAACTATCAAGGAGTGATAGCGGGTAGCGGTCATGGGCGACCGGAGACCACTAAATATCGTCTTTCCATCGTGTTCCACTTTGCTGGTCTTGCCATGCATCAGGCTGCGGGCGCGCACCACCTCGCCTCCAAAAGCGGCGCCGATTGCCTGGTGGCCCAGGCACACCCCTAATAGCGGTAACTTCCCCGCAAAATGCCGGATCAGGTCAATGCTGATGCCTGCCTCCTGTGGCGTGCACGGTCCGGGCGAGAGCAGAATTCGTTCAGGATGAAGGGATTCGACTTCCTGCACCGTAACCTGGTCATTGCGCCGCACTTCTACCCCAGCACCCAGTTCGCCCAAGTACTGCACCAGGTTGTAGGTGAAGGAATCGTAGTTGTCGAGCACAAAAACCATGGAAGACAGCCTTCAGCCCTTAATTCGTTAGACAGGCTGTAAGGTGAAATGACCGAAATTTCTCGAATCTGAGAGAGGAGACTCCCCCACCAAGAACGTTTAGGTGCGCCACAGCGGTTAAGGGGCTAAATGCCAAGTGCTAATTGCTAAACGGTGCTATTGCGCCATTCCCCCTGTTGTCGGAGCGCCGGACGCCGTCTCGCCGGTATTGACCAGATCCTTCAACTCCTTGCTGGGCTTGAAGAAAGGTATCTTTTTGGCGGGCACTTCGACGCGATCGCCGGTCTTAGGATTGCGTCCCACCCGGGGCTTGCGCTGACGAGTGCGGAAGCTGCCAAAACCGCGAATCTCGATTTTGTCGCCCACGCGCAGCGAGCGCACGATGCTGTCAAAAATGGTCTCGACGATGACTTCGCTGTCCTTGCGCGTCAACTCCGCCAGGCGCGATACCTCGTCTATTAAGTCGGCTTTCGTCATGTGCTTATCCGCTCCCTCTAGACGCGGGGTGCTCCATTCCCCATTGCCCTTTACAATCAGAGCCCGCTGAACGAAGTACCAGCCTAAACCCGAATTTTCCCGCGCGCTAGTTTCCAAGATTCTGCCTCGGCGGGTGGGCAGCCTGTCAACTCAATAATTTACGGCCAGTAAGGATATTGATAACCGCTCAGGGTAGCTGCAGGTCAAGCGCGTAGATCTCCTGCGTGCTCTGGTCACGCATGAGCAAAGGAGCATCATCGGGCCCCAACCCCAGCCAGGAGGCCCACGGGTCTGACCCCCGAGGCACATCCTTCACGCTCTCTATAACTTGCACGGGTCCACCGTGCACGCTGACGCGCACAATGTCGTCGCCCCGGCTGTAATCTTCCAGGTAAACATAGCGGCTGTCGTGCGACCAGTTGTTGTAAGCGAAGGTGGCCTGCGCCAGGGGAGACCACTTGCGCGCGGCAAAGTCGTACAGCATCAGCGTTTTGGAGTCGGCGCTCAAGGCCGCCACGTAGCGGCCATCGGGAGAAACTCGCGGGCTGAAGAGGCCTTGTGAACCTGGCAGGGGTGTGATCTGGCTCGTCTTCAGTTCCAGCATCTCGATTCCCGACTCCGAGGAGTTGGCATATTGCAGCCAAGGCATATGGCCAAAAATCAATGACTTGCCGTCTGGCATCCAGGTCAGGTCACTCTCGTTCACGCGCTCGTCGGTCAAAGGTTGGGGCGTGCCTCCCTGCGCAGAAAGGAGATATAGCTTCCACGGCTGTCCTGGCTTGGAAGCCATGAAGGCGATCTGGGTTCCATCCGGCGAGCAGTGGGGCAGATGCGCTTGCAAAGGAGGATAGGTAAGTTGTGCGCGCTGGCTGCCGTCCAACTGGCTGCGCCACAGCGTGTGGTCGGGATAATTGACGTAGGTAAGCCATTTGCCGTCGCGTGAGAAATCCAGTTCGCCGGCGGAGATGCCGTTCAGATAAGGCAAAAAGTGGTTTGCCTTCTGATCGTAGCGCTGCAGTTCGAAGCGCAATTGCTGCCCGACCACGAACAGCTTCCTGCCTTCGTTATCGGGAACCGGAAAGAGAAAGGCCAGCGGTCCGGCTGTAAGCTGCTGCGGAGCATGGCCGCGCCTGCCCAGCAACGAACCGGCTGAGGGTAATGCCCAAATATCGTGGCTGTTGCCCCGTGAACTTTCAAAAAAGAAATACTTGCCGTCGCGGGTCCAGCTTCCACAACATTCTTGCGAGGGCTGATTCCATGTCGGCGCCAGCACAGGGCGGAGGTTCTTGCCGTCCGCAGACATTTCCCACAAGTCAGAGGTGTTGTTCTCGGGGTCCTGCAGAGCGAAGCGAATCCAGGCGCCGTCCGGCGAAAACCGCAGGTCCGTGGCAGCGCCGGGAAGAGTTGCAAGCTTATGTGGCTGGCTGCCGTCTGCGCGTACCTGGTAAAGGTCGGACCCGTTGCCGTAAATGATGTACTGGCCGTCCGGAGTCCAGGTTGCGGCGTGGGCGCGGACATTGCCGACAGCGCGGGGGGAACCGGCGGGGATTGGCAATTGATAGAGCGGCGTCTCGGTTTGGGTGCTGCCCGCTTCGCTGGTTATCAGCAGGGCCGAACGATTGGGGGAGATGTCGAAGATGTCGGCGCTGACGAACGGGACGGTCAGCGGCGCGGTCTCGCCGCCCGCGGTCGAAACCTGCTGCAGCAGGAATTGCCCGCCCTTTTCTTCGGAAAAGTAAATGCGCGAGCCGTCGGTAACCAGCGATGACTTAGGCAGCGCGTCGCTGGTCAACTGCACGGATGACACCACTCTCGCCGGCAGGGCAGGTGAGCGCAACCACAGAGCCAGCGCCAAAGCGGACGCTGCCAAGGCGATGCCGGCGAGAATTGTAGTTTTTCCTGGAAGGCGCCACTTCCGGGCCGGCGTCGCAGAGCGGGCCCACATTCGCAGCGGTCCTGACTCCAGGTCGCGTTTGAGGCGTTTCAGATCGCTGCGGAGTTCCGCTGCCGACTGGTAGCGCAGTTCGCGGTCCTTCTCCAGAGCCTTGTTGATGATGCGCTCCAGTTCGGGCGGGACTGCCGGGTTGAGTTGCGCGGGCGATTGTGGCGTGCGGTGCAGGATGGCGTCGAAGGTCGCGATGGAATTCTTGCCGCTGAAGGGCAGCGTGCCGGCGGCCATCAGGTACAAGACAACTCCCAAAGAGAACACATCGCTGCGCGCGTCCAATTCCTTGCCCAGCGCTTGCTCAGGCGACATGTAGCTAACGGTGCCCAGGGTCAGGCCGTGACTGGTGGCTTCCAGTTGCGAGACCGGCGTCGCCACGGTGGGTTCGTTGACAGTTTGCGCCAGGCGCCGTTCCAAAGCCGGCTTGGCCAGGCCGAAGTCCAGCAGTTTGATCTGGCCGCGCGGGCCAAGGAAGATGTTTCCCGGCTTGACGTCGCGGTGCAGGATGCCCTTAATGTGTGCGGCATCGAGGGCTTCCGCGATCTGAATACCCCACTCCACGACCTGCTCGAGAGAGAGCGGCGCGCCATGCACGGCTTCGCCCAGGGTCTTGCCCTCCAGCAACTCCATGGCGATGAAAGTCTGGCCGGCTGACTCTCCGATTTCATGGATGGTGCAGATGTTGGGGTGATTCAAAGCGGAGGCGGCCCGCGCTTCCCAGCGGAAACGGTCCAAGGCCTGGGGGTCGCTGGAGAGATCATCGGGAAGGAACTTCAGCGCCACATGACGGCCGAGAGTGAGGTCTTCGGCCTCGTATACCACTCCCATTCCGCCGCCGCCCAGCCTGCGCAGCAGCCGGTAATGAGAAATCGTCTGGCCGACACTAATGACCGGGGAGGACATGGCGCGCGACCGCTGCGGGGAACAGCGGACTATTCCAATGCTCGTACGGAACGTTTGAGTTTACTGCCAGACGTAATAAAAGCCAACCCGCTGCCTCTGCAGCAGCTTGAGGCGGTCCGGCAGAAAGTTCGAGAGGTCGCCGAACAGCAGGTCCAACAGCGTGTGGCGCTCCTTCTCTGGCCGCACCAGTTGCGGCTCACCTTTGATGCCTACAGACTGCGCCGTGTCTTTTACGGCAGCGCGAAAGTCCCCGACCTGGTCAATCAAATGCAAAGGCAGGGCCTGATCGCCGGTCCACACGCGGCCATCAGCGATGGCCTGCACATCCTGCACCTTCAGATGACGGCCGTCGGCCACCGCCTGGATGAACTGGGAGTGCATGTTGTCGAGCAAGCCCTGGAAGTAGGCCTTCTCTTCCGGGGTCATGGGGCGGGTAGGAGACCCTGCGTCCTTCAGTTTGCCGGCTTTCATGGTGACGTCCTGCAGCTTGGCCCAGTCCAGGAGTCTGCCGTAATTGACCCATTCGGCGATCACGCCAATGCTGCCCACAATGCTGCCCTTGTCGGCAAAAATCTTGTTGCAGGCGGAAGCCACGAAGTAGCCGCCGCTGGCGCCGACCGTTTCCACGGAAGCGATCACCTTCTTATGCTTTTCCTGCTCGATGCGGCGGACTTCCTGGTAAATCTCTTCCGTAGCGGCCACGCCGCCGCCAGGCGTGTTGATGTGCAGGATGATGGCCTTGATGGAATCGTCATCACCAAAGCGCTTGAGCTGGCGGACAACCACTTCCGGAGTGACGATCAGGCCTTCCAGGTCCACCACTCCGATTTGCTTGTCCCCGCCAAAGACGGAGGTGGATTCCTCGCTGGCCGGGCGCAGAGTTAAGTAAAGCAGGGCAAACACCGCCAGCAGGAAGAGGAAAAAAGCTCCGCCGCCAATCAGAATCCAAAGCAGGGCGCGCGCGCGGCGCTGCGGTTGGGTTTCATCTGGCATAGGAAGGGGTAGTTTAACACCAGTTCTCAGTTGCCAGTTCTCAGTTCTCAGCAGTCAGCCCGTGAAAGGCGGGTTTGGCAATTAGCACTTGGCACTTGGCCACTAGAACTTCTCTTCGGCTCCCGAGTCAGAAACCTCGCGGCCAAATGCTAAGTGCCAAATGCCAAGTGCTTCTTGAGGGCCGCTCCTACACAATCACGCGCAACGCTGCCCGCGCCACGCTCACTTCTACCGGCGTTTGGCCTAGCGATTCGCCATCCGCGTGCACTGCGAGTGGCACCTCGCTTTCGATGCGCACGCGCTCGGCCCGGAAGTATTCCACCTCGGGCAGGCCAATGTGGCCGCCCCGGTAGACCTTGGGGAACAGGCGCAGCAGGCGCAGTTTGCCGACGCGGCGCACGAAGCAGACTTCGAGTTGGCCATCATCAAGTTCAGCCTGGGGAGCGATGCGCATGCCGTGCCCATACCACGGAGCATTGGCCACAGCCGCCAGTATGCCGGATTCAGAAATCGTGCGCTGCTGGCCGTTTGCCTGAATGGCGGTGACGGTAATGTGCCGCGCCTGGAAGCGGAGAAGGCCGCCGATGGCAGCCAGAAAATAGCCGCCATGGGCGCGCAGCCAGCCGGGCAGGAAATTGGCCTGTCGCGCCACTTCGGCGTCCACTCCCGCGCCCACCGCGCAAGAGAAGTAGGCCGGGTTTGTGGCGCGGGCGCCCTCGCCCGCGAATTCCATCACGCCCAGATCAACGCTGCGCACGTTGTTGCCGCCAGCCAAAAACCTTTGCCATGCACGCAGCGCCTCTGCCCTGGTACACAATCCCAGCGCCCGCGCGAAATCGTTGGCGCTGCCCGCCGGGACGACCAGCAGCGGAATTTGCTGTCTGACCAGCGCGGCGAGATGGCGCTGCACCGTGCCGTCGCCGCCCAGGAGGAGCACGACATCCGCGGCCGCTTGCGTGAGATTCTCCGCGAGAACGATTTCCGCCCCTGCCACTCGAAAAGGTGCGAGGTCGTGTTGGGTGGCTTTGGGGCCGAGAATGGCGAGCGCGCGCATCTGCCGCGCAGATTAAACCACGAGGCCGTTTTTCACCACAGAGGACACGAAGGACACAGAGAAATGCTTAAGAAGCGCAAATCCATTCTGGGAATGAAACTGGGAGTGAACGACCTTCAACCAACCTCGCAGCGCAAGGTGCTTCGACTCGCTTCGCCGCTTCCGCGGCTCCGCTCACTCAGCATGACAGTGGAAACGTTTTCTATCACTCAGAACGCTGTGGGCGAAGCAGCCGCGAATTGCTCGCTCGAGTCACATCAGCAATTCATTTTGGGCCCGTCATCCTGAGCGAGCGCGAGCCGAGCTAGCGAGGGTAGCGCGAATCGAAGGACCTTGCATTTATTTCGGTGTGAGCAGAGGGATGGGTTTGCCCCATTCCGCGCTTAGATCTCTCCACCGCGGATTTGTTATCTGCACCAGCCAATTCTTTCTGGCGCGCCGCCAGCCTTTCAACTGTTTTTCGCGGGCAATGGCGGTATGAATGTTGCTGTATCTCTCGAACCAGACCAGGCGGTGGGCTTGATATTGCTGGGAAAAACCTTCAAATTCGTCGTTTTTGTGCTGGAATACTCTGCGTTCCAGATTGTTGGTTACGCCTATGTAGAGTGCGCGCCGCGAGCTGCTAATCATCATGTACACGTAATAGTGGTGCTCTCGCATACAAAACGCAAGGTGCTTCGACTCGCCGCTGTCGCTGGCGCGGCTGCGGCTCGCTCAGCATGACAGGAGAATTTTAACTATACGTCCAGCATAGTGCCGGCACGATGTCCGGGGAACCGTGTTTCGAGGATCGGGTGCACGACAGCAATCCAATTTGGGAATCAAAATGGGAGTGAACGAACTTTAACCAACGGCGAAGCGCAAGGTGCTTCGACTCGCTTGGCCGCTTCCGCGGCTGCGCTCACTCAGCATGACAGTGGAAACGTTTTCTATCACTCAGAACGCTGTGGGCGAAACAGCCGCGAATTGCTCGCTCGAGTCACATCAGCAATTCATTTTGGGCATGTCATCCTGAGCGAGCGCGAGCCGAGCTTGCGAGGGGAGCGCGAATCGAAGGACCTTGTGCATGACAACAATTTTTCCCAAACGCGAGGTTGGCAATAACGGTGCCCTACTCGTGGTCAATGATCGTGACCTTTTTCAAGGCTCTTCCCACGCGGACGAGCAACTCGGCGGGAACGAAAAGCAGCAGCTGCATCTGTGACACTGGTTTACCATCAATCTTCACAGCATTCTGCCGAATCTTTCGTGCTGCATCCGCGGCCGAGTCCGCCAGTGCGGCTTCAAGGAGGACTTTGTCCAATCTCACAATCGCATGTCGCTTGCCGGCTGGAGGAGGCTGGAGAATCGTAGGAAGATCAGGATAAGGATAGTATAAACGCCCCACAGCATCTTGGGTTCCACTGACCAGCACCTGCTCGAGTTTTACATCAGCCATTTGCGGGGAAACCGCCTGCTCTAGAACTAAAACCCGCTCAACCTCTTCCGGTGCCTCGCGTTTCTGGAATTGGGTGGCCCAGTCTTCCGCCGCCCGGTTGGCCGCGGTTTCGGCGTGGGCGTCGGCCACGATGCGGCGCGCCAGCTCTTTTTTGTACTGCATGGGGTTGACTCGCCCAGCCGCGGCCTCTTCCGTCATCTTGCCGATCTCGGCCATGCTCACGTCGGTGAGCAGTTCGTAGTAGCGCCACATCATCTGGTCGGAGATGGACATGACCTTGCCGTACATCTGGAGCGGCGGCTCGGTGAGGCCGATGGCGTTGCCCAGCGACTTGGACATCTTCTGTACGCCGTCCAGGCCTTCCAGGATGGGCGTGGTCAGCACTACCTGTGAGGGCTGGCCGTAGCCGCGCTGGATTTCGCGCCCTACCAGCAGATTAAATTTCTGGTCGGTGCCGCCCAGTTCTACGTCGGCTTCGAGCGCCACCGAGTCGTACCCCTGGGCCAGTGGGTAGAGCAGTTCGTGCATGGAGATGGGCTTTTCTTCCTGAAAGCGCTGGTGGAATTCGTCGCGTTCCAGCATTTGCGAAAGCGTGAATTTGGCGGCCAGGCGGATGAAGTCGTCGGCGGTGAATTTGCCAAACCACTCCCGGTTGTAGCGGACCTCGGTTTTCTCGCGGTCGAGAATCTTGTAGACCTGGTCGAGGTAAGTTTTGGCGTTGGCGTCAATCTGCTCGCGCGAGAGTGGCGGCCGGGTGACCATGCGCCCGGTGGGGTCGCCGATCATGCCGGTGAAGTCGCCGATGAGGAAGATGACCGTGTGCCCCAGCAACTGGAAGTGGCGCAGCTTGTGGATGAGTACGGTGTGGCCCAGGTGCAGGTCGGGAGCGGTGGGGTCGAAGCCGGCTTTGACCCGCAGAGGCTTGCCCGTAGCACGCGATTTCTCCAGGCGCTCGCGCAGTTCGCCTTCGCGGATGATTTCCACAGCGCCTTTTTTAATGAGCGCGAGTTGGTCGTCAATGGGAGGGAAAGTGGACATCGGATTTTGAGTCTTGGCTTTTAGCTGTTAGCTCTTAGCGCAGAGCTTTCGGCTTTCAATCGTTTTACAGAATAACAAACTGAATACGCTGGCTTCCGGTTACCGAATCGCCGCTCCGAACCGCCAGTAGCCAAAAGCCAAAAGCCGACACCACCTACTTCCCCAGCATTGGGAAATGGCTGGCCACTCCCATAAAGAACAGCAGGGGCAGGGTCAGCCAGGCGCTGATTTGCGAAACCAGGAACGCCTGCCGGCTCATGCGCTGCGCTTTCTCGGGGATGGGCGTGCCCTGCTCGGCGAAAGCACGCGTCCACAGAATGATCCGCTTCTGGATGCGCCACACGATGCCCCAGACGTTCAGCAGCAGCATCCAGCCAATGCCTCCGCCAATACCGATGGCCAGCAACCGGTTGCTCTCCCAGCCATGATTATTGAAGTGAACGTACAGATAACTGGCGGCAGCCACATCAAGGGCCACCAGCAGACCCAACACCAAACCATTGTTCAGTGGCCCTTTCAGGGGCATGACCAGGCCGTTCTCAATGGCGAATGCGACAGTCCAGATGAGGAAGAAGCTCCAGATGGCTGTGCCCCGGGAAGCCTGGGCATTGTGGGCGTCGGCGGTGACAATCATCATCCAGTAAGCAATTCCGGCCAGCACCGTGACCAGGGCGCTCCAGCGGAACCACCACAGCGCGCGGCTCAGCAGGGCGGGCGCCACCCTGGCCCGCGTGCCGGTATCCATCTGTTTCATAACCGGGTTGCTCACCAGGTTGAAGAAGTAGAGCAGCCCGATCCAGGTGATACCGGCTAGAAAATGGATCCAGCGAATAATGATCTGTGCGGTGGCCGGGGAACCGGGAACGACCTGAGCGAGTGCGGCGGGGAGCGGGCTTGCCATTTGTACCTCCGACAATGTGCAGTGTGCTCGCGGCATTGCCGGAGCAGAGGATTGTATAAGTTTCGCGGCTAAGGGAGCGAGGTTGAAAACTACAGGCTAAGGCCGTATCGTACATTTGTCCCGTGCGGAAGGGCGTGCTAGTGTGCTCTCCGTTCCGGAAGGAAAGATTTATCCACGCTCTCGACTCCCCTGTTCTTCATCGGGGCGCGGATTGGCGGGTTTCGAACAAAGGAGATCGGCAGATGGAAAGCAAGCCGGCGCAAAACATCCAGGATTCTTTTCTCAATACGGCGCGCAAGGATAAGAGTTCCATTACCCTGTATTTGCTAAGTGGGGTCAAGCTGACGGGCCGCATCCGTTCCTTCGACAAGTATTCGCTGGTGCTGGAAACGGGCAACCAGGAGCAGCTCATCTTCAAGCACGCCATCTCCACGGTTGTGATGCCCAAGAGCGCACACGTTGAGCGGCCGACGCCGGAGGCCAAGCCGGCGCAGCACGCCGCGGCGGATGTGGCCACCGCGGGCACGAGTTCGGGTACGGAAGGTTAGGAGCAGTACCGTCCTTGCGTTTGTCTGGCAAGCTGAAATCTGGCAAATCCCCGCGTGCGCCTGCCTCCCACGCCGGCGCTGGCCGCTGGGGTAGGGCGGAGCGCGCCTTTCTGGTGGGGATTGACTATCCCACGCGGGCGCGCGCTGGGGCGGGCGAGCCGGCCGTGCCGCCGCAGGCGCGGATGGCGCGCAGCACCGCCGCAACTGAGGACAGTGGGCAACCGGAGAAGCCCCGCCCGGCGCGGTTCAGCGCCGAAGAGTCGCTGGCGGAGCTGCGCGAGCTGGCCTCCAGCGCCGGCGCCGAACTGGCGGGCGAATTTTTGCAGCACCGCGATAAGCCGGATCCCGCCACCCTGATTGGACGGGGCAAGCTGCAGGAAATTTCCGGCGCCGCGGCTTCCGTTTCCGCCGACCTCATCATCTTCGACCACGAGCTGACGCCCTCGCAGCAGCGCA
>DATEGI010000038.1:0-4343 GCA_035280205.1 Terriglobales bacterium
TCTTCGTCTATTTCTGGGACCAGTTCACTCAGCCCCAGCCCTTCCGCTCCGACATTGTGGTTTCCATTGACGACGTTTACCAGAAAAAGCTCGACATGCTGGATGCACACGTTTCTCAGTTCTACGAATGGCTGGCCTGGCATGACGGCCTGCTGGACCAGGTTCCTAAGGATCCTGTGGCGCGCAAACAATGGCTGGCAACGCAGCAGCCCGATAAAGTTCTCCCGGAGTGGCGCCCGGCGCTGGAGAGGCGCTATGGCGCTGCCGCCGGCAACATCAGGCACGCCGAAGCATTCGAAGTTACGGAATACGGTCGCCAGCCAAGCGAGGACGAAATTCGCAAGCTGTTTCCATTCTTTCCCGCTCCGTAGCTTTAGATTGACCGGAAGCGACGGCGGCAGCAGAGCGGGGATACAATTTGAGAATGGCTCCGGAGCTGCCCGCCTATCGCAAAGCAACCACCGGCGAACGCTTTTTCAATCGTGCCTTCGGCCTGCTCGTGGGACTGGGCCTGGGACTGCCGCACAATTACCTGGTGCAGGTGCGGGGGCGGAAGAGCGGGAAGATTTACTCCACGCCCATCGATCTGCTGGAAGTGGGCGGCAAGCGCTTCCTCGTAGCGCCGCGCGGGCGCACGCAATGGGTGCGCAATGCCGAAGCCGCAGGCGAAGTAACGCTGAAGAAGGGAAGGATGCGCCTACACTACCGCATTCTCCCCATTCCCGACGCTGGCAAACCCGAACTGCTCAAGGCCTACCTGGACAGCTTCAAAACCACCGTGCAGCGCTACTTTCCCGTTCCCGCCGGTTCGCCGCCACAGGCGTTCGCCGAGGTCGCAAGCAACTACCCGGTCTTCGAATTGCTGCCAGAGTAATTGCTACTTCATGGTGAACAGCGCGTTCACGTGCGCCGTCACCGTGACCTTCTGCGGCGTGAACTGTTCCGTCGGCGCCGGCGCCGCCATGGCCGCGCCCATAGCCTGGCGCATCATGGGCGCCACGACGCGCACCTGCTCGAAAGTGTCCACCGAGGCATAGGAAAGTTCGCCCAGCGTTCTTTGCGCTGCGCGCGCAAGCGTCGCCGCTTCTTCGCGAGCGTGCTGGTAGGCATCTTCGGTAGCCTTCAATTTCGCGGCATCTATGTTTTCCAGGGTGTAGCTGACGCTCTGGTTGGCCGTCACATCCAGATCGGAAATTTGCGAGACAATCGGCGCGACCTTCGAAAAATCCTTCAACTTGACCGAAACGCTGCTGTTTACGCGGTAGGCGATGAGCTTGCGCTTAGGGCTGCGGTAGTCATAGACGGGATCCAGGGAGAAGAAGCCAATCTCCGCCGTTTTGGGCTCAATGCCGTTGGAGCGCAGGATCTGGCGAATCTGCTCGGCGGCGTGGCTGGCCCGGTCATAGGCCGCCTTAGCCGTCTCTTCCTGGGCAGAAATGTTGAATTGCACCAGCGCCGTATCGGGCGCGGTTTCGAACTTGCCGTCTGCGCCCACGTAGATGGTGTTGGGCTGCGCCGTTACCGCTGGATGCTCCTGCGCCACGGCAATCGCCGCCGGCACAAGCAAAACCGCGAATAAGACCGCGAGCTGGCTGCTCATTCTCGGGCCCCCATTTCCTTCCAGCCGGATTTCATGCGCAACGCTATTGCGCGTCACACTGGAAGGCCCATTCTAGTGCACGGGTACCTGCAGCGGACGGTCCAGCCGCACCTCGAGCATCTGGCCCTTGTTGAGTTTCAGGTTGCGGTCGGTCAGCAACCCGGCCCCCAAGCCAGCGCCGCCACCCACTCCCGCGCCGATAGCGGCTCCGTGGCTTCCGCCTGCCACCACGCCGCCCAGTGCGCCTACGCCGGCCCCGATGGCGGCACTTTCGATCATCCGACCCTTGCTGGGCCCCTTGCGCTCGATCTCGCCCTCGGAACCGGGCTGCTTGACACCGTGCTCGCCCGGCACCCCTGTTACCGTGGCTACCAGCGGCATCCAGCCGTGCTGGGTTTCGATTTCATCGAAGCTTAGCAGCAAGCGCGCGTGGAAGCCCTTCTCCACCGAGCTCACATGCCCTTTTATCTTCTTGCCCCGAGGAATTGCCATCCCACCAGGGGCAGCCAGGTCTTCCGCCAGCTTGGCCTGGAAGTGCTTGCCCACTTTGACCTTGCCGGTGTCCAGCTTATCGTTAAGGCGAACGATGAACCTGGTCCCCGCGGGAATCGAGTTGGCCGGGGCGGTTGTGGTTGGCGGCATACGCTGGCTAAGGGTTTGTGCGGCCAGCAGGCCGGAAAAGAGCAGGGAACAGCATCCGACGCGTAAAGCGAGTCTCTCCATCTCAGGACCTCAAAAATTGTGTGAGTTGCTGCCAACGTTGGATGAAACCAGCCGCCATTCGGCTGCTTGCGGCGGCCGTTGCAGACGTTTTTCTCGGCTTTTTGAGGATTTCCCCCTACGCTTTAACCGTTGCAGGCGGCGCCATACTTGTGTAAGGCTTTAAGCAGGGGACAAGGAGGCTGGATGCGAAAGTGGTATGTGCCATTGGCGGTCCTGGGGATTGCCGGGCTGGGAGCGCTGTTGCTTACCGACCGTGGCCGGCAGACTTTGCGCTGGCTGAGCGAAAACCTGCAGCGCGCGGTGGAATGGAACGAAGCCGCACAGCGCGAGCTGGACCGCATTCAGATCGCCCTGAACCGCGTCGCCGAGTCCCTGGAGGCGGTGCAGTAGTTCTCCACCGGGCCCTTGCCGCTGGTCTGAGGTTCATAGCTCCTCACGCTATTCGCTGACCCCTGACTGCCGACTCCTGACTCCTGTGTTTTTTAATCTGTATCGAACCGCTGTTCTTTCCAGGGATCGCCGTACATGTGATAGCCATTGCGCTCCCAGAAACCGGCGGCATCGTGATCGAGAAATTCGATACCCCGCACCCACTTCACCGACTTCCAGGCGTACAGGTGGGGCACAATCAGGCGTAGAGGGTAGCCGTGCTCCGGGGCCAGCGGTTCCCCATCGTGGTGAGTGGCAAAGAGCACGTTGTCCCGGTCGAGATCCGGCAGAGGAATATTCGCGGTATAACCCTGTTCCGCGTGTACCAGCACATAGCCAGCGCCCGGCTTCAACTTGACCAGGCTGAGAACTTCGTGGAATAAGACTCCTTCCCAGCGATTGTCGAAGCGGCTCCAGCGTGTAACACAGTGGAAGTCGCTGGTAATTTGAGCCTTGGGCAGGCGGTTGAACTCATCCCAACTGAGACGGGCGGGCTTCTCTATCAGGCCAAAAACACGGAAATCCCACGTCGCGGGATCGAACCTGGGCACTGACCCGTGGTGCAGGACCGGCCACTTGAGTGTGAGCGCCTGGCCCGGTGGCAGGCGTCCGGCCCGCTGCATTTCCTGTTCCCGCTGCTTGCGTTCCTTGCCTTCGAAGAGCATAGGACTTAGACGCGGCTGGCGGCGGAGAGATGCAAACACAGGGAAGCCAGCGGCTCGCGTCCATAAACACAAAGGGCACCTGCATGAGGTGCCCTTTGGACCCGACTAGAACGTTTGTGTCTATGCCTTGTTAGCCAGCAACTGGCGCAAGCAGAGGCGCGCCTGATGCAGCCCTAACTGTGACTCCTGCTCGCTCACCCCCAGAGTGCGGGAGATGCGGGCGTGGTCATAAGCTTCCACGTCGTGCAGCAGGAAGATCATGCGTTCCGTTGGTGGCAATTGCACCACGGCGCGTTCCAGATCAACCCGCTTTACATTGCCGCGCACTGAGGCCACTTCCGTGGTTGCGGCAATGTTCAGTCGCAAAACGCCGATGGGCATCAAGTCGCGAATTTCGCTGAGCAGGATGCGGTCCACTGTCTCGGCGCTGGGAATGGTGCCATTGGCGAACGCGCGCGCAAACACGCTGGAAGAGATCTCTTCCGCTGCCATTTCGCTGTCCGTCATCCAGAAAGCCAGCGCGTAGACCCGATAGCGATGCTCTTCGAAAGCTTTTTCGTACTGTGCGAGGGATTGCTCAGCGGTGGCGGGAAAATGTGCCGCTAACCCGGTAATCTTTGCCTGGTCTAATGCCCTTGCCATTGTTCCCCCTAGCAGAAAAATTATTGCCGTTGAACGTTATACCGTCTGACTCGCCCTGTACTTTTGCACGTTCCCGGCCATTCGCCGCACCGGGAAGATCTTTAAGGGTTATTAATTCAAACCCTGCTAATGCATAAAGTTGCCCCGGAAACTCCCTGCAATCAGGGGCCCGGCCCCGGTTCATGTTGCTTGGAAGGAAGAGGGGGGCGCGGACTTGTAAACAGCAGGAAACACTCGAGATCCCCAACGCAAGTCACGGGAAGGAACATTTGGGTATCAAAATA
>DATEGI010000039.1:0-25512 GCA_035280205.1 Terriglobales bacterium
GGAAGCCAGATCCGTGGCGGAGCGCGATGTGCAGCGCCTGCGCCAGCAACTGGAAGAACGTGAAGAAGAGGTTGAACAGCTTAAACGGGAGGCGGTCGCCCTCAAGCGGGAGCGCGAGGAGGTCCGCACCCGGGTCGAAAATATGCTGCGCCAGATCGAGGCCCTGGCCGAAGAGGCCGCCGCCGATTAGGCGCGGACATCGCGAGCAGGAGGAATCGAGCATGCAAGCTGCGGCCAAAGAACAGGCGGTAGCCCCGGTCACCAACAGCGTGCGGGTGGAAATTTTCGATCAGGCCTACAACCTGCGTGGCACCGATCCCGAGTACATCCGCCGCCTGGCGGAGTTCGTGGATACGAAGATGCGGCTCATCGCCGAGCAGACCTCCACCGTGGACTCGCTGCGCCTGGCGGTGCTGGCGGCGCTTAACATCGCCGACGAATACCACCTGATGAAGCGCAAGCTGGAGAATGGCGGCATCAACGACTATGGGGTGCGCGCGCAGCGGCTGGCCGGCGCCCTGGATGAGCTGCTGCTGGAAGACAAGCGCCGCGTGGGCGAGCGGTCCGCTTAGCTGCCGCCGGCGAAGGGATGTTGGCAGCTTTCCTTAGAGTATTTTCACGCCTTAAACAGCCCTCCCCTGACTCGTCCCATGAGCTTCGTCCGCCCATATCGCGTAACAGTTGCTCCCAGAGACTCGCAAGCCAAATGCCAACTATTTACCTTGGGCAGCTTGCCTTGCACCCGGCTTTTGCCTAGCATTTAATTCGTAAGCCGGCCTGCCAGGTTGGTGAAGGCGGTAACCGTTTTTTGAACCAACAGCTGAATGAAGGGGGCTCGACTCGGCTAACGATCCTGTGCGCGATGCTCCGTCACGCGGAGATGCCTAATGGGTCGCGGCGGGCTCCCACCGTCCTGAGACGGGTTCATTCTCGGCCCGCCACACGGCTCAGTGGGTCGGCTTTTATTTTTTGGCCAATGGCCGACGGTCTACGGCCGTTCCGACTGAAGTTGTCATCCTGAGGCCCTTCCGGGCCGAAGGACCTGCTTTTTGACGGCATCTGCGATCGTAAAACCCGCAGTCCTTCCGCCCCGCTGAGCATCTATAATTGAAACGGTGTTTCCTCGACTTTTTCAGCTCGGCAGTTTCAGCCTTCCTACCTATGGTTTGCTGGTAGCAACTGGTGTCCTGGTTGGACTCTGGGTCAGCGTGCGCATGTCCCGCCGCCAGGGCATTGATGCGGAGAAAACCTGGAACCTGGGCATCCTGGTGGTGCTGTGCGGGATTCTCGGCGCCAAAATCCTGATGATCCTGGTGGACCTGGGCTACTACACCTCACATCCCGGCGAAATTTTCAGCCTGGCGACCTTGCAGGCGGGAGGCGTCTTTTCCGGAGGCTTTATCGCCGCGCTGCTGGCGGCGGCATGGTACATCCGCAAGTACCATATGCCGGCGCTGGCCACCTGCGACAGCTTTGCGCCTGGGCTTGCGCTGGGGCACTCCATCGGGCGGCTGGGCTGCTTCGCCGCCGGTTGCTGCTGGGGCAAACCCACCAGCCACTTCTGGGGCGTAACCTTCAGCAGCCCGCTGGCGCACGCCTGGGTAGGCACACCGCTGGGAGTGCCGCTGGAGCCGACACAACTGTTCGAGTCGGCGGTGGAACTGGTCAACTTCTTCATCCTCTACTACCTCATACGGCACAAAAGATTCGATGGCCAGGTCATTGGTGCTTACATGTTTCTCTACGGCTTCGCCCGCTACTTCCTGGAATTCATTCGCGACGATCCGGGCCGGGGCGTGATGTTTGGCGGGGCCATGAGCGGCACGCAGTTCATTTCCATTTTGCTGGTGATCGCGGGAGGCGCGCTGTGGCTGCGGCGAGGTACGGCGCGCCGGGCGGTGGTTGCGGGTGTAACCCGCTAATGGGATGCAACATCGCATTCTCATCGTGGATGACGAGCGGCGGATTGCCGACACCTCAGCGCTCATTCTGCAGGCACAGGGTTATCAGACGGCAGTTGCCTATGACGCCGGGAACGGCATCACCCGCTGCCGCGATTTCCAACCCCACCTGATTTTGACGGACGTGGTAATGCCGGGCATGAGCGGCATCGAAATGGCCATTACCATTCGCCGCGAATTTCCCAGCACCGCTATCCTGCTAATCTCCGGACAAGCCGCCACCGCCGACATGCTGGAAACGGCGCGGCGGCAGGGACACACCTTCGAATTGCTGGCTAAGCCGGTGCACCCCACCGTGCTGCTGAAAAGGGTGGCGCAAATCCTCAAAACCGGCGATGCCGTAGCGGCTACGAAATAGCAACTCCCGAGATAATGAAGCCCCAGGGGGATGCCATCATGCAGAGTGAATTCGCGGAAGTAAATGGCGTGCGGTTGCACTACATGACTGGGGGACAGGGCAGGCTGATGATGTTCCTCCACGGTTTCCCCGAGTTCTGGTACGAGTGGAAAAAGCAGCTGGCCCACTTTTCGCGCGACCACCAGGCCGTGGCACCGGATATGCGTGGCTACAATCTTTCCTCCAAGCCTGCTGAGGTTGCCCAGTATGAGCTGAAGCTGCTGGTAGAGGATGTGCGCACGCTCGCCGACCACCTGGGGCATAAGCGATTTATTCTCGCAGGGCACGATTGGGGCGGCGTGGTGGCGTGGGCGTTCGCGGCTGCGCACCCCGAGTACCTGGACAAGCTGGTTATTATCAATGCGCCGCATCCCGCGGTTTTTGACCGGGAATTGCGGCAGAACCCGGCCCAGCAGCAGGCCAGCCAGTACATGCTCATCTTCCGCACGCCGGCGGCGGAACAAATCTTGGCCGCCGAGAACTTTGCCAACATGGAGGCCACGGTCCTGAAACCTGGTGTGCAGCAGGGCTATTTTGGCTCCGAGGACCGGGAAGCTTACCTGCAAGCCTGGTCGCAACCGGGCGCGCTGACGGGAGGCCTGAATTACTACCGTGCTGCCCATGCCGGGCCGGCCTCGGCTGCGGGCGAGAGCGCGCAAGAGATGACGGCGCAGGTTCAAGCGCTGCACATCGCGGTTCCCACCCTGGTAATCTGGGGCGAAAAGGATCCCTACCTGCTCACCGGTAATCTCGTTGGCCTGGAGCAGTACGTCCCTGACCTGACCGTGCGCCGCGTGCCCGACGGTTCGCACTGGGTCATCCACGAACATCCGGAGCTGATTAATTCCTACATTCGCGATTTCATCGAGGGCAGCGCGACCGTTGCCAGAAGTGCGTGAAGTTGGCGCACGGCGGCTAAAGCCGCCTTCCGATTGGGCCGCTTCGGCACGCCTAAAAGGCGTGCCCGATACGAATCGCCGCAACTGGTGCCGCGTGCGAGAATGATGGCCCATGCCCGTCCACGGCCCAACCTCCACGTTTGAAGTCGCAACTGAACACGCCGGGCGGCGGTTGGACCAGTTCCTGGTTTCGCAACTGCCGGAGGTGAGTCGGGCGCGCCTGCAGCAACTCATCGGCGAAGGCAAGGTACTGGTGAATGGGGCAGCCGCCAAGCCTTCGCTGAAGCTGAAGGGCGGCGAGCGCATCCAGGTGCTTGGTTCAGCCACACCGCGGCCCTTGCGCGCCATCGCTGAAGAAATTCCCCTGGATGTGGTGTACGAAGATGATGATCTGGCAGTCGTCAATAAGCCTGCGGGCATGATGGTCCACGCCGGCGCGGGCGCAACTGAAGACGAGCGCAACCGCGGCACACTGGTGAACGCGCTGCTGCACCGTTTTGGGGAGCTCTCGGGAGTGGGCGGCGAGTTGCGGCCAGGCATCGTGCATCGCCTGGACCGGGCCACCAGCGGGCTGATCGTGGTGGCCAAAAATGATTTCGCGCACCGGAGGCTGGCGGCGCAGTTTTCCGCGCGCCGGGTACGCAAGCAGTACATCGCACTGGTACACGGCTGGGTGAAGCAGGAAGCGGGCACGGTTTCCAGCGCCATCAGCCGCGACCGCATCCGGCGCACCCGCATGACCACGCGGCGCAGCGGCGGGAGAGAGGCGGTAACCCACTACAAGGTGCGCGAGCGAATTGATTCCGGGTTCGGCAAGTTCAGTTTGCTCGATCTGAAGATTGATACCGGACGCACCCACCAGATCCGCGTGCACCTGGCTTCCCTGGGACATCCCGTGGTTGGGGACACACTCTACGGTGCCCCGCGCGAACTGCACCCCCCGACCGGCAAATCACCGGGAACCCAACCACTGTCTCTGGCACGGAACTTTCTTCATGCGGCGGCCCTGGAATTCGCCCATCCGCGGACAGGAGAAGCCCTCTCCTTTTCCCGCCCCCTGCCCCCAGAGTTGCTGGATTTCCTGGGTCGCGTGCGGCACGCCAGCGGCTATAATGGGGAATCAGGATGACACGCAGGGCCATCGTTTTTGCGGTTGGGGTGCTCCTTCTGCTGCCTTTGGCTGTGGGCCAGACCCAGACCTCAAGCCAGAGCTCCACCCAAAACAGCCAGGATCTGCCTTCGGCCCCCTCGGCGGTGAAAATGGGGCAGATGCAGCCGGCCAAGCCGGCCCCGCCGCAGCCTAAAAGCAGCACCCAACCTGCTACGCCACCAACTTCCAGCGCACAACCGGCGGGTTCAAGCAATTCTTCTGCCCCGGCACCGCCGGAATCAGTGAACGCTCAGCCGACGGCTGCGCAGCCCGAGTCAGAAGCCGGTCCGACCCCGCCGCCGGGGACGCCCAAACCCACGCCGCCGGACAACGAAGATCCGTCGGTCACCACCATTCGCAAGCGGGTGGATGAGGTCAACGTCATCTTTACCGTCACCGATAAGCACGGGCGTTACGTGAAGGACCTGAAGAAGAACGACTTCCGTGTTTTGGACGACAGACAGCTGCAGTCGCAGGTAGTAAGCTTCAACAGCGAATCCAACCTGCCCCTCCGCGTGGGCCTGCTGATTGACGCCAGCAATTCGGTGCGCGACCGCTTCAAGTTCGAGCAGGCAGCGGCGATTGAATTCCTCAACCAGATTATCCGGCCCAACTTCGACAAGGCGTTTACCATCGGCTTCGACACCACGCCGGAGGTAACGCAGGACTTCACCGACAACACCGAGGCGCTCTCCAAGGGAGTGCGCATGCTGCGTCCGGGCGGGGGCACAGCTATGTATGACGCCCTCTATTACGCCTGCCGCGACAAGCTGGCCAAGACCAGGGACACGGGTTCGGTGCGGCGCGCCATCATCCTGCTGACCGACGGCGAGGACAACCAGAGCCACGTGACGCGCGAGGAAGCCATTGAGATGGCGCAACGGGCAGAGGTGATTGTTTACACTATCAGCACCAACATCAGCGGCATGAAAACCCACGGCGACAAGGTACTGGAGCGCATTGCCGACGCCAGCGGCGGACGGGCGTTCTTTCCCTTCAAGGTGGAAGATGTAACGGATGCCTTCACCCAGATCCAGGACGAACTGCGCAGCCAATACGCGCTCTCCTACCGGCCCGTTAACTTCAAGCGCGATGGCGCCTACCACTCCATCGAGATTCTTGCCGAGAACCACAAAGACATGCACGTGCGCGCCCGCCGCGGGTATTACGCTCCCAGCAAGTAGCTGCCTGGCTGACTAGCTAAGTAGCTCTGAGCCAGCCAGATAGCGGTTCCGCTTCTGCGGTCTTCGTTGCCTTACTCCGAACTACTGACTCCCGGTTCTTGCGGTTATAATTCCGCCACTTATGGCGCTGGCGGCGGGGGCGAAGCTCGGCCATTACGAGGTGCTCGGCTTCCTGGGGGCGGGAGGGATGGGCGAGGTCTATCGCGCGCTCGACCCTCGCCTGAAGCGGGAGGTTGCCCTCAAGATCCTGCCGGCTGATTTTGCCGGCGACAGCGAACGACTGCGCCGCTTCGAGCAGGAGGCGCGGACTGCCGGCGCCTTAAACCATCCCAACCTGCTGGCGGTTTATGACGTGGGCGCTCAGGATGGCACTCCCTACCTGGTTTCGGAACTGCTCCAAGGAGAAACTCTGCGGGCGCGGCTGGCGGCCGGACCCATGCCGGCACGCCGGGCGCTGGAGATCGCCACCCAGATGGCGCAGGGGCTGGCCGCGGCGCACGAGCATGGCATCATCCACCGCGATTTAAAACCGGAAAACATTTTTGTATGCAAAGACGGCCGGGTAAAGATCCTGGACTTCGGGCTGGCCAAGCTGACGCGGGCGGCTACCGTTGGCGAAAATTCCGCCACCTTCGACGAGACTCAGCCCGGCCTTCTGCTCGGTACCGTGGCCTACATGGCCCCGGAACAGGTTCGCGGCCGCCCCGCGGACGCTCGCTCCGACATCTTCAGTTTCGGCGTGGTGCTCTACGAAATGCTCTCGGGCAAACGCCTCTTCCAGCGGGAAACACCGGCTGACACCACCACCGCCATCCTCGTCGAGGAGCCTCCGAACCTGGGCGAAATGGCCCGCGGTGTGCCCCCGGCCCTGGAACGCATTGTGCTGCACTGCCTGGAAAAAGAGCCGGAGCGGCGTTTTCAGTCCATGCGTGACCTGGGCTTCAGTCTGCAGTCACTGAGCACACTCAGCAGCAGCGAAAGTGGGATTCGTGCCGCCCTGCCCAGCGGCGGCAGGTTGAAAAAGTGGGGACTGCATTATGGGGCTTGGGCCATAGTCGTGCTTCTGCTCGTCAACTTAGGAGTATTGGGCTGGTGGCTCCGTTTTGGAAAGCCGGGTGCCGCGGGCCATGGCGAGGTGATTCGCTTCGAGCGGCTCACAGATCTTGCCGGACTAGAAGAGTATCCCGCCCTTTCGCCCGATGGCCGGTCAGTAGCCTTCACCTCCGATTCGTCCGGACATCGCCAGATCTGGGTCAAACTGATCGGGGGCGGTCCGCCGCTGCAGATTACCCACGATGCCAGCGAACACCTGTATCCACGCTGGTCCCGGGATTCCGCGTCAATCCTCTACTTCGCTCCACCGCGTGAAGGGGAGGAGCAGGGTGCGCTATGGGAACTCCCCGCCCTGGGAGGAGAGCCACGGCGGCTGGTCAGCAGCTTAAGCGATTGCGGAGTCAGCCATGATGGCCAGAAGCTGGCGTTTTTCCAGCTTACTCATGGGCAGGTGCGGCTGGTTGTGACGGACCGGGATGGGGCCGGCGCGAAGGCCATTCTACAGGCGCCGCCAACTTACGAATACGTGCATCCACGCTGGTCGCCGAATGACCACACCATCGCCTACGAGCATGCCGCGGCTATTTGGGCTGATGATGTCTACACGGTGAACGTCTCCGGAGGTAAGCCGCGCCAAGTGACCACCGAAGGCGACCTGATGAACGGACTGGCGTGGACACAGGATGGTTCCGGCATCGTTTACTCCAGTGCGCGGAATAATACCGTGTTGTACTTGCCCATCATGCACCTTTGGTTCAAGCGGCTGGACGGGGGCCCGCCACAGCAGCTCACCTTTGGCGAGGATTCTTATGAGGGCCCGGACACGGGGGACAACGGAACGATTCTGGCCAGCTACCGGCACATGCACTACGACATCTGGAAATACCCAGTGGCCGGCACAGCCACCGAAAATGTCCGCAACGGGGAGCGCGTAACGCAGCAGACGGGACAGGTGCAAACGCCGAGCTTATCGCCGGATGGCAACCAGATGGCGTACCTCTCGGACAGTGGTGGACACGGCAACATTTGGGTCATGCGCCTAGACAATCGGCAGATTCGCCAGCTCACTTACGAACGTGATGCCGGGGTCACAGTGGGCGTTCCCATCTGGTCACCGGATGGGAAGAGCATCGCATTCGCGCGCATCACCGGCGGGGCGCGGCTTGTGAGCTACTACATGGTGAATCCCGACGGCAGCAATGTAAGGGAAGTCATCCCTGAGGGGTCTTGGGCGACGTGGTCGCCCGACAGCCACTGGCTATATTACTCGCAGGACTCGCCTACAGCGGCATCAAGGCAATTGCAAACACTCAAGGTCAAGGTGGACGGTGGAAGCCCGGTAGTGGTGCGCTCAGATTTCGCGCGCGGGCCGGCAGTCAGTACCAACGGCATGTATTACGTTGTGCCGCAACAGAACGTCAGCGGTGCTCTGGACTATGAAGTGCGCGCCGCGCATCCCGAGAACGGCCCTTCGCAGCCGCTGCTGCATATTCCTTCCGGCCGCGTGCCCACCTGGCAGGGCCTGCACCCTGTGCTTTCGCACAACGAAAAATGGCTGGCCATTCCCTTGAACGACAGCTTCGGAACAAACTTGTGGTTGCTCTCAACCGCCGATGCAAAATTGCGCCAGCTCACCGACTTCGGGGAACGTCGCACATTCATTGCGCGGCGCGTCGCGTGGTCGCCGGATGACCGCTTTCTCTACGCCGCCGTGGGGGACGGCGACGCTGACGTGGTCCTGCTCCAGGGGCTGGTACCCTGAGGACTTGCTATTCGCCTTCCCCACGTGGCGGAAGAGCGTAGTAGCCGGAGCGGCACTGCACCTTGTAACCTTCCTTGGTTTTGACCTCCACCCGGCGGAAGCTGCCGTCGCGCTTGGCGTTCGTGGGGGTGTAGCCGATGCTGTACTGGGTGCGAAGCTCGTTGGCGATCTGATCGAAGGCCTGCTTGAGCTTTTCCGGTTTGTTCCCCACTTCGATCACGCGGCCACCGGTCTCCTGCGCCAGTTCCTTCATGGCGCGGTCGCCGGAATAGCCACCCAGGCCATAGAAGCCGCGGTCGGCGATGAGCAGGACGTAGCAAATGGAATCGGCTTTCTGGGCCTGCTCGATGGCCTGCCGTATCGTCTCCTGGCTGCCCTGGTCTTCGCCGTCCGTCAGAATAATCATGGCCTTACGGCCAACTTCGCTGGAGAGCTTGTCGTGACCCGCGAGGTACACGGCGTCGTAGAGCAGGGTGCCCTTGGGATTGGTGCAAGGGACGGGTCCTCCGCCAAGTCCTGGGATACCGCCGCAACCGCCGCCGCCGTTAATTTTTGCCTGGTTGAGCGCGGTGCGCAGCAGGCGGCTGGAATTGGTGTAGTCCTGCAGCAGGTCAACATTCACGTCGAAGCTGATGACAAAGGCCTCGTCCTTGGGACGCAAGACTTGGTTCAAAAAGGCGGCGCCCACTTCCTTCTCCATAGGCAGCACGCGCTCCTGGCTGACGCTGCTGTCAATCAGAATGCCCAGCGTGAGCGGCTGGTCAGTTTCGGCGGTGAAGTACTTGATGGTCTGCGGGTGCCCATCCTCGATGACTTTGAAGTCGTCGCGCTTAAGGTCGGAAATGAGACCCCCGTGCTTGTCCTTTACATTAAAGAACAAGTTCACCACGTTGACATTGATCTGCAAAGTGGAGACGGATTGATCGGTATCCTGCTGGTCGGAAGCAGGTTGCGAGGAGGACTGCTGGGCAGACGCGGCCAGCGCCGGCCAAGTCAGCCCCAAAAGCAGCAGGGCCATCAGCATGCGAAGGGCCGGGCTACGGAACATTCGGGATCTCTCCTAAGCTGAACAATAACAGCTTGCTCGGGCCGGCTGCATCACCGCTGGCAACAGGTTGCTGGCACTCACGGCTGCGACGCTCGTCATCCCGGACGCCTGCCCGGTCAGCTATTATTAGGGTAGCTCTTGCTATTCTAAGATGCAGGAAGCAGACCCGGCTATGCGATAAAAAGCAATGCTGGGGAGAGGCGGCCGCGGGAAATGGTAAAACCGGGGAGTTGGCGCTGGGTCGCGATTACTTTGGTGATGATCGGCCTGTGCGCGGCCCCACTCCCGGCACAGTCGCAAACGGAATCCCAGCAGAAACCGGCGGCCGGCAGCAGCCCACAGTCAGGAGATCAAAGCCAGCCGGCAGCAGACCAGGACAAGCAGAACATCCCCGACGCCCCCTCCGCCAGCCGCCCGGCGCCTACGTTTCCCGGTGGGAAGCCGCTGCCCTCAACGCCACAACCGCAACCGGGCACGGCGCCGGCGCCGCAGGTCCCTCCCATCACCACACCGGTGGAGCAACCGCCAGCGAATAACCCCCCGCCACAACCGGAAATTACCACCGTTCCCGCGGGCAGCGTGCCCAGCACCTCATCCACTTCGCGCGACCAGCTCTACACTTACACCACGAACGTAAACTTCGTGGTAGTGCCGGTTACGGTGAAGGATGACTCCGGTCACCTGGTTCCGGGTCTGCTGTCGAAGGATTTCTCGGTGTACGAGAACGGTGTGCAGCAGACGGTAAAGTTTTTCACCGCCGATCCCTTCCCTCTGTCGGCAGCGGTAATCATAGATACGGGAGTTCCGAGCGTCGCCTTCCGGAAGGTAAAGGACAGCCTGACGGCGCTGGAGGGCGCTTTCAGCCAGTACGATGAGGTCTCGCTTTACACCTACAGCAACGTAGTGCAGCGCATGCTGGACTTTACCGCCATCAACAAAAAGGTGGACGGCACGCTGGAAGTTTTAAAGGATCGGGAAGAAGGCGAGACCGGAGGCCCATCTTTCTCGGGAGGGCCGCTCAATTCCCGTCCGACGGTGAATGGGCTGCCGGTGGACCAGGGAGCAATGGCGCAGATTCCGCCGGCGCGCATTTCGCACGTGCTTAATGATGCCTTGCTGCAGGCGGCGCTCGATTTAAGCAAACGTCAGCGCGACCGGCGCAAGGTAATCTTCATTGTCAGTGACGGACGCGAGATTGACAGCACAGCCAGCTACCGCGAGGTAATGCAGTTCCTGCTCACGCACAATATTTCGGTCTACGCCGTGGCGGTGAGCGGGTCCGCAATTCCCGGCTACAAGACCGCGGAGCGCGTCCACATCCCGCTTATAAACGCCGGGTACAGCAATATTCTGCCCAAGTATGCGGCGGCTACCGGCGGCCAGGTTTTCCCCGCCTTCACGCAAAAAACCCTAGAGCAGGCGTATGCCGAACTGACGCGCGAGGCGCGCAACCAGTACACGCTGGGCTATACCGCCAAGGCCACGCTAAGCGGCGGCTATCGCGACATCGAAGTGAGGGTGAACCGCCCCAATCTCAAGATCACCGCCAAGTACGGCTATTATCCTCTGCCCCCAGGGCGCTAGAGGCAGTTCCCTGCCCGGTCGGGGAGCCTTGGCCCCGCCTTAAGTAATAACCGTAGGTACCTGCCTTCCGCTGCAAACCTGTGATATAAAAAGTTCTCTGCTCTAAAAAAGCCAGAAAGGTAAAGACGCCGGGCACGTGGACGCGCCGGGCGCTGAGGCGACGGCTTGAGCTTTATCAACTTCGCAGCCCGGGAAATCAACTGCAAGATCGTTTATTACGGTCCTGGGCTGGGAGGCAAGACCACCAACCTGCAGTGGATTTTCGAGCGCACCGGAGAACAGCAGAAGGGCAAAATGATTTCGCTGGCCACCGAGACCGAGCGCACTCTGTTCTTCGACTTCCTGCCTCTTGACCTGGGCACCGTGCGCGGCTTCAAGACCCGCATCCACCTCTACACCGTGCCCGGGCAGGTGTTCTATGACGCCAGCCGCAAGCTGATCCTGCGCGGGGTGGATGGCGTGGTGTTCGTGGCCGACTCGCAGGAAGAGCGCATGGACGCCAACGTGGAGGCTCTGGACAATCTGCAGGAGAACCTGAAGGAACACAGCTACGACTTCAACCGCATTCCCTACGTGCTGCAACTCAACAAGCGCGACCTGCCCAACGCCATGCCGGCGGATACGCTCAAGAAAGAACTCCTGAAAAAAGACGAACCGGTGATTGAGGCTGTCGCCTTCCAGGGCGTAGGCGTTTTTGAAACCCTGAAGTCGGTGGCCAAGCTGGTGCTGATTGAGCTGAAGCAGGGGGGGTAGGGCAGTCTCAGCTTGACGGGCCGACCAGAGTGTCCGTTCTTAATCGAACCCTACCAGCGGATCACAATTGCGGCTGAACCAGCTGTCCACAATCGTTGAAATCCGCTGCAATGCATCTTTCCTGGGGGCTATAATGCCGCGCACCAATGGCCCTCAGCCCTGGCACGAAACTCGGGCCATACCAAATCGTCGCCCCCATTGGCGCGGGCGGCATGGGAGAGGTGTACCGCGCCCGGGACACGCGACTGGAGCGCACGGTCGCCATCAAAATTCTTCCCCCGCATCTCGCTGAGAGCCCAGAAGCAAAACAGCGCTTCGATCGGGAGGCGCGGGCCATCTCCTCGCTGAATCATCCCAACATCTGCACCCTCTATGACGTCGGTCACCAAGAGGGCAGCGATTTTCTCGTCATGGAATACCTGGAGGGAGAGACCATGGCCGACCGCCTGCGAAGGGGTCCTCTACCTCCGGAGCGGGTGCTCCGATATGGGATCCAGATTTGTGAGGGTCTGGAGACGGCCCACCGCAACGGCGTCATCCACCGCGACCTGAAGCCCGGCAACATCATGCTGACCAAGGGCGGAGCCAAGCTGCTCGATTTCGGTCTGGCAAAACCCCAGGTGGCCATCTCCACGGGTGCTGTCGCAGGCTCACCCACGCCCCCAACGCCGACCATGAGCTTGCCTGTTCTTGCTTCGCCGACTTCGCCGCTGACTCACGAGGGCTCAGTAGTTGGCACATTTCAATACATCGCGCCAGAACTTCTGCAGGGCGCCGAAGCCGACGCTCGCAGCGATATCTTTGCCATCGGCTGCGTGCTCTACGAGATGCTGGCCGGCAAGCCCGCATTCACGGGCAAGAACCAGGCCAGCGTCATCGCCAGCATCCTGGCGCTGGATCCGGCCCCGGTCGCTACTCTGCAGCCGCTAACGCCCCCGGCACTCGATCTCCTGGTGGCTAATTGCCTGGCCAAGGAGCCGGCAGATCGCATCCAGAGCGCACACGATCTGTTGCTGCAGCTGCGCATGATTGAAGCAACTTCAGGACAGCCGCCGAACTCAGCAGGGGCAACTCCGGGCGCCACCAGCAAGAGTCTGAAGATCGCCTTGGTCTCGGTCACTTTGTTTGCGATTGCAGCGATTGTGCTCACCATCTTTTTCGCACGGGAGGCCGCGCAGCCGCAATACTCCACTCATTCCTACATACTGCCGCCGGATAAGGCAGAGTTTCTTTTTACTAATGCGGGCGGCACGATAGCCATTTCGCCCGATGGCCGCCGGCTGGCGTTTACAACCCATCTTCAGGGTCAGCCCGACATGCTCTATGTCCAAGTGCTGAATTCGCCGCTAGCTCAGCCGCTTAGCGGCACGGAGAACGCCGCCTTTCCGTTCTGGTCTCCTGATAGCCGTTATATAGGGTTTTTTGCCGACGGTAAGCTGAAGAAGATTGATGCGGATGGTGGGCCGCCGCAAACGCTGTGCGATGCTCCCATTGGGCGAGGCGGCACCTGGAATTCGAGGGGCACCATCATCTTCGCGCCCACGACGACTACGGCCCTGTCAACTGTACCGGAGTCGGGCGGAGCTCCGCGGGAGGTGACGGAGCTGGCCACGAGTGACAGCGAAAACTCGCACCGCTGGCCTTATTTCCTTCCGGACGGCAAACATTTCCTCTACTTCGTGCGCTCAGACTCGGCGGAAAACAGCGGCATCTTTGTCGGCGCGCTGGGTTCGAAAGAGCGCCGCCTGATACTGCACAATGCCTGGCCCGGCATTTACGCCAATGGGTACCTGCTGTTCCTACGCGACGACACGCTGATGGCGCAGCCGTTCGACACCAGCAAACTGACAATTATCGGCAATTCCGTGCCGCTGGCCGAGCATCTCACCGCGAATTCGCCGACGGTTTACGGAGTCTTCTCGGCTTCTAATAACGGCGTTCTCATCCTCCACACAGGCGGCGGCACGGGAAGCGGCATGCAGTTAATGTGGTTTGATCGCAGCGGTAAGTCTTTAGGGCAGGTAATCTCCGGCACCGATCTATTCCCCAATCCCGCGCCGTCGCCCGACGGCTTACGGTTGGCGTATAGCCTTTTCGACTCCGGTAAGGCTGATATTTGGGTGCTCGATCTGAAACACCAAACGCGTACTCGGATCACCTTTGGTCCTCATCTTCAGGGGAATCCCGTCTGGACGCCTGACGGGAAATCTCTTATCTACTCGTCTATCCGCGTGCCGGGGGGCCTGCAGCATATGTATAAGAAAGCCGCAGACGGAACGGGCGGCGAAGAAACCGTCCTTGATACGAAGACCAGCCTTCAAATCCCGATTTCTGTTTCGCGCGACGGCCGTTACCTTACATATCAGTTCAACGAAGGCAAAGGCTATCACCTCTGGGTCCTCCCGCTCTTCGGTGATCGCAAGCCGTTTCCAATGAATGAGCCCCAACCGGGTGTAATCGAATTTTCTGGAGCCGTCTCTCCCGACGGAAAATGGGTCGCCTATGCCTCCAACGAAAGTGGCGCCTTCCAGATTTATCTCAAGCCGTTTCCCAGGGGTCTAGGGACATGGCAGGTTTCCACCTCGCCAGTTGGCCCTGCAGTGATCAACTGGCGTGCAGATGGAAAAGAGCTGTTTTTTGCAACCGGCACTTTAGAACTCATGGCCGTGAGCTTCGCAGCGGAAAATGGAACGCCACACCTGGGCACCCCGCACACCCTATTCCATTTACATTCGTCCGTGCTCGGCATTCCCGCCTTCACGGTGATGCCTGACGGCAAACGTTTCATCGTGAACAGCGCGCCGGAAGGCGCCAGCACTGGCCGGCCGCTGACACTCATTACGAACTGGACTGCCGACCTGAAGAAGTAGTCCTTTTTCCCAGAGCATTATGGGCAAACAAAACGGGCGCCAGGTTCGGCGCCCGTGGTCCGCAGGTTCGCGGATGTTCTATTTGTGGTCGAGCAGCGACGCCCCCGCTTCACGGCGGTTACCGACAGAGCGGGCAGCGCGGGCGGCGGCAGGAACCGCCGTTTCCGGCCCAAACTTCTCCAGCAGCACCGGCACCATGGCGCCCTCGGCTTCCTTGGTGAAGGTCATGCGGCCTTCCGGCGCCATGTCAATGCGCACAAAATCACCCAGGCGCACCTGCCCGGTAGCTACCAGATTGGCCAGAGGAAACACGATGTTGCGCTCGATGGCGCGTTTCAAGTGACGGGCGCCATACTTCAGGTCGGTGCCCTCCTGCAGCAGGTAATCCTTCACTTTCTGGCTGCAGGTAAAGACGAACTGATTGTTGCCGGTGGCCATGAGGATGCGCTGCTGTACCATGCCCAGTTCGATTTCCAGAATCTGGCGCAGCTGTTCCTCGCGCAGCGACTTGAACACCACCACCTTGTCAATGCGGTTCATGAACTCGGGCGAGAACTTGCGTCGGGCCGCCTCCTGCGCCGTGCGAGTAATCTTGTCGTCCAGGTGCAGATCGTAAGTCGGCTGCGGCCCAAAGCCCATGCCGCCGGTCATAAGGTCATTCATTTCACCGGCACCCAGGTTGGACGTCATAAAAATGATGCAGGAAGAAAGATCCACGCGGCGATTATCACCCAGAGTGAGGTTGGCCTTGTCGAGAATGCCGAGCAGAAGCTGCCAGAGCGAGTCGGAAGCCTTTTCGATTTCGTCAAACAGAAGCAACGAGAGCTTCAGCTTCTCGCTGTGCCACTGGTTGAGCGCTTCCTGGGTGAGCAGGGGATGAGTCTCGCGGTGGCCGAGGTAGCCGGGGGGTGAACCAATCAGCTTGGCGATTTCGTGGCTGTGCTGGAATTCGGCGCAGTCAATCTTGATGCAGGCGCGAGCCTCGCCAAACAGCGATTCCGCCACCGCCTCCACCACCCGGGTCTTGCCTGAGCCGGTGGGCCCCAGAAACAGCAGGTTGCCCACGGGCCGCCCCGGCGGGTTCAGGCCGGCGAGAAACATCTGGTAGATTTCGGTGACCTTCAGGACAGCGTCGTCCTGGCCAACGATTTTGCGCCGCAGGAAATTCTCAAACTCCTGCGCATCATTGCTGCGGCGTGTGGGGTCAAGTGCGGTATTTAAGCCTGTTCGCATACTCTTCCTGGCCCCATTTTCTTTCAGGGGGCCGGCCTGGGAGATTGGACTTGTGGCCGCACCAGCGGACGCAAGCAGTTAACGACCTAAGTCCCGTTGCAAATCACTCGCCATCCTCAGCGGGCCACCCGGGGCTTGCCTCTTAAACGGTTAGATGATGAAACGACAAAAAATGTCATTCGATTTTCCGAGGTTTCCCGGAGAAAAGAAGAAAAGCTTTGCGCATCCTGGGAGGCAAAATCAGCGTCCAATGTACTGGGGTAACCAGAGCCGGTGGTGGAAATGTCGTAGTATGCAGGTGGGTTCTGTGGGCTCTAGCAGTGGGGACGGTGATGGTTGCGTCGAATCGGCCTGGTCTTTTCGGGTGTTTGTTTTCTGGTCCTAGCGTTAGTTATTTGGAACGAAACACCGCATTTTGTTGATGCTGCTACCCCGCCACAGGCGGGCATAGTCCGAACCGGCTCCAGCCAGCCGGCCAGCGGGACAAGAGTATCTGCCGCCACGGTCGTGCCCCGGGTGCTTCAGCCCGGTGAATCCTGGCACGAGGTGAAGCGTGGCGAAAGTCTCCCCTCTGTAGCGCGCGCCTACCTGCCGCAAACTTCTTTCATGACTGTGGCCGAGCTGGAAACGGCTATGCGCCAAGCTAACAATGGCTTGCGCGGCAACTTTCTGCATCCAGGAGAGCAGATTATTGTCCCCGGGATGTTGTCGGGTCCCATTCTGGAACGACCTGTCGAAGTGAAACGCGACTTCGAAGTGCGCGCCGTCTACCTGACTGGAGCCATGGCCAGCAGCCAAAAAGGCATGCGCATCATCAATCGCTGGCGGGAAATGGGCGGCAACTCGGTGGTTTTTGACATTAAAGACAGCGACGGCATGGTAAATATCCCTTTTCAGCATCCCCTGAATTCGCCCGCTCGCCGGCCAGTGATTCGCAATCTACCTAAGTTGGCCCGCTACTTACACTCTTTAGGCATGCACAGCATCGCCCGCATAGCCATTTTCAGGGATGAGCGGCTGGTGGTGAGCCACCCCGAATTGGCAGTTCGCTCTCGCCGCACGGGACAGCCGTGGAAAGAGAATGGCAAGCTGGTGTGGACCGATCCCTCGCATCCCGAGGTACAGGCGTACGACATAGCGCTGGCTAAGGCGGCTGCTGAGGCGGGCGTGGATGAAGTCCAGTTTGACTATGTGCGTTTTCCCGCTGAGGGCGACCAGAAGGACGCGAAATTCGAGTTCCAGACCGCGCACCCCGACTGGCATCGCTCCGATGTGATAACCCACTTCCTGACTGACGCTTACGCGCAAATCCATCCCCGGCACGTGCTGCTTTCGCTAGACGTGTTTGGGGTGATGGCTTGGCAGCGCCCAGTGGACCTGGCACACACCGGGCAGGACATTCCGGCCATGGCGCTGCACTGCGATGTGCTTTCGCCCATGATTTACCCCTCGCATTTCTTCGGGATGGACGGCTACGCCCACCCCGGCGACGCGCCGGAGCACTTTATCAGCGAGTCCATGGCGCGATTCCGCCGGGATACCAAGACCACGGGCGCGGTCCTGCGGCCCTGGCTGCAGGCCTTTGGCTGGCGCACCCGAACCTATTCGGACAAGTACATCATTACCCAGGTCCGGGTGGCGAAGGAGGAGGGAGGAATCGGCTTCCTCTTCTGGAATGCGCGTAACGACTACGGCAAGCCGCTGGTGGCCATGGCGGAGATGCGGAGCCAGCCGGGGCGGTACTTCCGTGGGGATGAGCTGCCTGGGGTTTCTACAGCCAAAACAGCGGCGACCACCGAACCCGTACCGCTGCTGGTGCCGGCTTCCGCGCAATAATAAGTAAAGGCTGCCATGCGTTTCATCGCACCTCGCAAGAGGGGGCTGGCCTGCATGTGGAAGCGTGGGCCTTTCAGGCCCACGACCAGATTGCCTTAATAATTTACGACTCTAGCCGCAGTGCCACCAAGGCTAAAGCCCGATCAATAACAGGACGACATTATCGCAGGGCCAAGGCCCTGCGCTTCCACGTTACTGCGAACGTCTCAAGAGCTGCCCGCCCACACTCGGCCGCCCAAGGCGGGGTTGCGAGCCGCCTGTGCCCACGTATTTTCCTGCTGCCGAGGAATGTTTTGGGGGCGCGGCTTCGCCCCGTTCCGCACGGGGCAGAGCCCCGTGCCCACACCGTTTGCGGCAATACACCCAGTCCCTGTACACCAGCCGACAGTCTTGTTGGTTTCAAGCCATACCTCAATCACAACGATAACTTTTTGCACATCACTGGAGGAGGTACAACTCTATCCCTCGGTTATAATTGCCTGTACTTGAGCGTGGACGCGTTTACCCGCGACACGCGCCCTCCTCCGGTACACCTGCAAACTGACTTGGGCAAAGTTGCGCATAAAGGCGACAGAAACAAACTCTAAGGAGTGCTCATGGCCATCAAGAAGACCGCGAAGATCTGGCACAACGGAAAACTCATCGCCTGGGACGACGCCAAGCTGCACGTAATGGCGCACGTGGTGAACTACGGCTCCTCCGTATTTGAAGGTATCCGCTGCTACGCGCTTCCCCACGGCCCTGCCATCTTCCGGGCCCATGAGCATGCCCAGCGCCTGCTGGACTCGGCCAAGATTTACCGCATTGACGTGGACTACAGCCGTGAAGACCTGGTGATGGCCATGCAGGAACTGGTCAAAGCCAACCAGGTGTGGCCCTGCTATCTGCGTCCCATCATCCTGCGTGGCTACAGCGAGGCCGGCGTCAACCCCTTCAACTCGCCCACCGAGGTGTACATCGTCAACTACGAATGGGGCAAATACCTGGGCAGCGACATCGAGCAGGGCGTGGACGTCTGTGTTTCCTCCTGGACGCGGATTGCGCCGAACACGCTGCCGGCCATGGCCAAGTCGGGCGCCAACTACATGAACTCGCAGCTGATCAAGATGGAAGCCATCATGAACGGCTACGTGGAAGGCATCGCGCTCGACACCAACGGCTTCGTGAGCGAAGGCTCTGGCGAGAATCTGTTTGTAGTGCGCCAGGGCATGCTGATGACGGCGCCGCTGGGCAACTCGGTGCTGCCTGGCATCACGCGCGATTCGGTGATCCGGCTGGCGCGCGACCTAGGAATCCCGGTACTGGAACAGATGATCCCGCGGGAAATGCTCTACATTGCCGACGAAGTGTTCTTCACCGGCACGGCGGCGGAAATCACTCCCGTGCGCTCCGTGGATAAGATCAGCGTGGGCAAGGGCACCATGGGCGACATCACGCGCAAGATCGCCAACGAGTTTTATGGCATGCTGCGTGGCGAAGTAGCCGACCGCTTCCACTGGTTGACCGCGGTGCCGGTGGGAAGCAAGCAGCCGGTGAGCGTGTAGAAATTTAGGGATTATGAATGAAGAATTCGTAATTCATCGTTCGACATTCATAATTTGAGATTCATGGGCTCCGCAACTACTGCGGCAGAGGCGCGCACCTCGGCGCTTCCGCTGCGCCGCTAACCTCAACCTCAGCACCATCGCAGCCGCAATCACAAAAGGAGGATCTATGGCAGTCCCTCAAACTACCCTCAACAAGGATTTTGTGCTCGGCCTTCGCGACATGATGGATAGAAGCGTCGCTCGGGAAATGGAAACCACGAAGAAGGTAGTGGGCGCTATTCCCGAGGCCCGCAGCCGGGAGTACCGCCCCGACCCCAAGGCGCGTACTGCGTTTGAACTGGCGTGGCACCTGGTTTCCACCGAGGTGCAGATGCTGGATGAGATCGCTGACGCCAAGTTCACCATGGAGCCACGTTTCCAGGAGCCAAAGACGGTGAGCGAAATGGTGGCCTGGTACGAGAGCAATCTGCCCCGCGCCCTGGCTCGCGTACGCGCTCTCGATGAAAATCACCTGAGCAAGCCGGTGGATTTCTACGGCGCCTTCAACTACCCGGCGGTCTTTTATCTGAATTTTGTGACCAGCCACAGCATTCACCACCGGGGACAACTTGCGACTTACCTCCGTCCCATGGGTTCGCGGGTGCCATCAATTTATGGCGGCAGCGCGGACGAGGAGTGGAAAGCCGCTTAAGCGCGAATTAACCACAGAGGACACAGAGAGCACAGAGGTTTGTTGAATCGAGGCCGCCCGGAAAGGGCGGCTTTTTTATTGGGAGATTTCAGGCTTGCCGGGACGAAAAACGTTCTGACGGCGCGAACCTGACATCCCATTTTTCCTCTGTGCCCTCTGTGTCCTCTGTGGTGAAAAGGGTCTTAGGCCAAACGGACATTACCTACGTCACCTTACATTCTTCCTGCGCTGGAGGCATCATAATCGGGTCAATTTCTCTCGCGAGGCGATACACCCGGCCATGAATATTGATGACTTGCTGCGCGTAGCCATGGAGCGCAAGGCTTCCGACTTGCACCTGAAGGTCGGCAACTATCCGCATTTGCGCATAGACGGCCTGCTGGCGCCGCTTTCCGACCAGCCGCGCATCACCGCCGAGGAGATGCTGAACATGGCTTTCAGCATCATGTCCAGCCGCCAGAAACAGAAATTCAAAGAGAATAATGAGCTCGACATGGCTTACGGCGTGGCCGGCCTGGGGCGCTTCCGTGTGAACGTCTTCCAGCAGCGCGGCAACGTGGGCGTGGTGCTGCGCGTGATTCCCACCAAGATCCGGGCGCTGGACGAACTCTACCTTCCCAAAATCGTGGAGCAGATTTGCGACATGCCGCGCGGCCTGGTGCTGGTGACAGGCGTGACCGGTTCCGGTAAGTCCACCACCCTGGCAGCCATGGTGGACCGCATCAACTCCACCCGCGCTGAACACATCATCACCATCGAGGACCCGATCGAATTCCTGCACCGCGACAAGATGGGGTTCGTAAACCAGCGCGAAGTGGACGTGGATACGCCCTCGTTCGCTTCCGCGCTGCGCGCTTCGTTGCGCCAGGACCCGGACGTCATCCTGGTGGGCGAAATGCGCGACCTGGAAACCATTGCCACGGCGCTGCACGCCGCCGAAACGGGGCACATGGTGTTCTCCACCCTGCACACGCTGGACGCGGTGGAAACCATCAACCGCATCATCGCCGTGTTCCCACCGCCGGAGCAGAAGCAGATCCGCACCCAACTGGCAGCCACTGTGCGAGCCGTTGTCAGCCAGCGCCTGGTACGCCGCGCCGATTCCGAAGGCCGCGTCCCCGCCGTGGAGGTGATGATTGCCACTGCTTACGTGCGCGAGTGCATCCTGCTGCCGGAAAAGACACGCATGATCCGGGAAGCAATTGCCGCCGGCACCTCGCAGTATGGCATGCAGACATTTGACCAGTCGCTCTGGGATTTGTGCCAGCAGAACCTGATCACCTACGAAACCGCTTTGGAGAATGCCTCCAACGCCGATGACTTCAAGCTGCGGGCACAGGGCATTTCCTCTACCAGCGACATGGCCCGCAACGAGATGCAGGCAGCGGGATTCTCGAAGTTTTAGCCGTAACCCCGTGCACAATGGGCGCGCCGCGAGGCGCGCCTTTTTTTTCTTAGGGGAGCGCCGCGCTTCGCCGCACTCAGGGCAACACGATGTCAATCCGCGTAGGGATCTTTCAGGTAGCCTTCGACCGCGAAATCCTCGCCAAAGCGATGCAGGGTGAAGGAGCGGATGTAGGCGGCCTCGCTCATGCGGCGGAAACCCGGCCCAGCGGCAAAGGGCACGGAACCGGTGCCGGCCAGGATCTTGGGGGCGTAGTAGAGGAAGACCTTGTCCACGATGCCGGCGGCGAGCGCGGCCCAGTTGACCATAGCCCCGCCCTCAATCAGCAGGCTGGTGATCTCCAGTTCGCCCAGGCAGGCGAGAATCTCATCCATTCCGGGGCGGCCGTCACCGGCTCCCAAGCCAACCTGCTTCACGCGCACGCCGTGCTCCTCCAAACGTCGCCGCTTCTTTTCTTCGGCAAAGGAACAAATGACCAGCACGTCCTCTTTCACGGTCTTGACTACTCGCGACTCCAGGGGCAGACGGAGGCGGGAATCCAAAATGACGCGCAGCAAGGGACGGCGCCGGGGCAAGCCGCTGCGATCGGTGAGCAGCGGGTCGTCGGCAATGATGGTGCCCACGCCTACAAGAATAGCGTCATGCTGATGGCGTAGTTGGTGAACGTGGGCGCGCGCGGCCTCGCTGGTAATCCAGCCCCCGCTCACGCCGCCTGCGCCCAGCGCTGTGGGATTGGAGGACTCCCCGGGTGGCGGCGCGATTTTGCCGTCCAGAGTCATGGCCGCTTTGAGCGTTACCAAAGGCGTTTTGTGGCGAATGTATTTGGCGAAGGACTCGTTGAGCTTGCGGGCTTCGTCCGCACAAGCGCCGACCTGCACTTCGATTCCTGCGGCGCGCAGTCGGGCAAAGCCCTGTCCCGCAACCAGAGGGTTGGGATCGGGCATGGATGCAAGCACACGGCGCACGCCAGCAATAATCAGCGCGTCGGCGCAGGGTCCGGTGCGGCCTTGGTGACAGCAGGGCTCGAGGTTGAGATAGAGCGTGGCGCCGCGGGCGCGCTCGCCTGCCTGCTCCAGGGCGAGAATTTCGGCATGTTTCAGGCCTTCATAGGTATGGCTGCCGAAGCCGACGATCTGGCCCTCGTTGACCAGCACGGCGCCAACGCACGGGTTGGGCGAGGCCAGACCGATGCCCTGGCGCGCCAACTCCAGCGCCTTCTGCATGTAGCGTTCGTCAGCTTCGTTGGCCATCGAGAACCAATTCACCACAGAGACACCGAGGCACAGAGAAAAGCAAATAACGATTGAAGATTTTTGATTGACGATTGCAACCCCTTGGACACCGCCGCAGTTCAATCGTCAATCGGCAATCGTAAATCTTCAATCGTCAATTCCTCTGTGTCTCTGTGGTGAATTGGACTTACTCAAAGAGCGAATCCACAAAGGTCTGTGGGTCGAAGGGCAGCAGGTCGCCGGGTTTTTCTCCCACGCCCACATAGCGCACGGGCAGCCCAAGTTCTCGGGTAATGGCCACCACCACGCCGCCCTTGGCCGTGCCATCCAACTTGGTCAGCACGATGCCGGTGACGCCCGAGGATTGGGTAAACAGACGCGCCTGCTGCAGCCCGTTCTGGCCGGTTGTGGCGTCCATGATGAGCAAGATTTCATGAGGCGCGCCGGGAATGATGCGCTGCGCCGTGCGCCGCATTTTTTTCAGCTCGGCCATCAGGTTCACCTTGGTGTGCAGGCGCCCGGCCGTGTCCACAATGACGTAGTCGGTTTGCCGCGCCTTGGCGGCCTGCAGTGCGTCGAAGAGCACCGCGGCAGGGTCGCCGCCCGGCTTGGTTTTGATCACTTCCGTGCCCGTGCGCGTGCCCCAGATCTCCAGTTGTTCAATCGCTGCGGCGCGGAAGGTGTCGGCGGCGCACAACAGCACCGATTTGCCGTCAGCGTGCAAAACATTCGCCAACTTCCCGATAGTGGTGGTCTTGCCCGTGCCGTTCACCCCAACTACCAGGATCACCTCGGGCTCGCCCTCTACCTTCTGAGCGGGCTGCGAACTGCCCTGATTGAGGATGGCCAGCACCTCGTCCTTAAGCAGGCGCTTGAGTTCGGCCACATCTCCAATCTGCTTGCGGTCGGCCTTCTCGCGCAGCTTGTCCAGCACCTCGTGCGTGGTGGTGGTGCCCAGGTCGGCGCCGATCAGCGTGGCTTCCAGGTCGTCCAGGGTGGAGCGGTCAATTTCCTTGTGAAAAGAGACTACGTCTTCCAGCCGCTCGCTCAGGTTCTCGCGAGTGCGCGTGACCGCCTGCTTCATGCGGTCAAGGAAGCTGGGTTCAACGGTGCCGAACAGGGTCTGGATCATGGAAGGGTACGTCCGCCAAAAAGCTGCAACAGAAGCGGCGCTAAACCATCATTATAGCCAACCACGGCAGCATGCCTGGCGACGCCAGAGCCGGAACTGGGAGTGGCGATTTGACAGAGCCGAAACGCCCGACTATGTTGGCCGCCGGGCGCCGGAACGTCCGGCTGCTGTCCCTGGAGTCTGCCATGAAGACGCTTGCCGTATTGGCTACCCTATGCGGGCTGCTCCTCGCTGCTCCACTCCTCCATGCCGCCGAGCATGGCAACGATATGGTGCGCGTTGGCAAATCTATTGATGTCGGCCCGGACGAGGCGGTGGGCGACGCCGTTTGCATCGGCTGTTCCATTCGCATAGCGGGGCGCGCCCGCGGCGACCTGGTGGCCGTCGGTGGCAGCGTGCAGGTGGATGGCACGGTGCAAGGTGACACGGTTGTGGTAGGCGGGAACCTGCGGCTGGGTCCCGGCGCGGTGATTCATGGCGATGTGAGCCTGGTAGGCGGCAAACTGCAGCGGGATCCCAGCGCCCAGATTGGGGGAGAAGTATCGAATCCTTCCCTGCCGGGCGGCGCTGGAGCACTGGCACTGATTTTGCTGGGACCATTGATCTTCCTGCTGGTAATAGGCGTGGTCCTCTGCGCCCTTTGTGTTGCGGTGCTGGGTGAGCGCCGCATCGAGACTGTGGTACAGGCGCTGCGCCAGCATACCGGACTCGGCATTCTGGCGGGTCTGGGCGTGATTATAAGTTTCGTGATACTGGTGGGAGCATTTCATTGGGCGGGACCGCTGGCCCCTCTTGTATTTATCGCGTTATCGCTGGGAATGGTGGCACTGGCCATTGTTGGCTACACCGGGGTGAGCGCCTGGATCGGCCACAACCTGGCGCCCAGCGCCGGGCTGATGGGAGCCGTGATTGCGGGAGCGGTGCTGGTGGGCGTGCTGCAAGCCATTCCTTTGCTGGGAGCTTTCGCCATCACCATTTTCGGGTTGCTGGCGCTGGGCGGGGCCGCTCTTAGCGGGATGGGAACTAACCCGGAGTGGCTTTCTCAGCGTATTTCCAACCGGCCGGCGCCGCCGGCGAGCGCGACCGGAGCTCGCTAAATACCCCGAGTTCCCAGATGCGCTTCCAGCCAGAGACCTTCGCATACAATGAAGCCATGTTCACCGGATTGATCGAAGAAGTCGGGCGGGTGGAGAAAATCAAGGAAGACGGCGGTAAGCGCCGGCTCACTATTTCTGCCTCGCGTCTGCCGAGCGAACTCAAGGTTGGCGACAGTATTTCCGTGAGCGGCACCTGCCTTACCGCGGTAGAGGTGCACCCCCAGTCGTTCGCCGCCGACTTGGCCGCGGAAACCTGGGCGCGTACTTCCTTCTCACGCATCCGCCAAGGCGCGCTGGTCAACCTTGAGCTGCCCATGCGAGCCGATGGTCGCTTCGGCGGCCACCTGGTGCAAGGACACGTGGACGGCACGGGCAAATTCCTAGGCCTGGAGCCCATTCCCGGCGGCAACGATTTCTGGCTGCGCCTGGAAATTCCGCGGGACCTGGAGCGCTACGTGGTCCACAAGGGCTCGCTCTCTGTGGAGGGCATCAGCCTGACGGTGGCTAAGCTCGAAGGCAACACAGTGACCATTGCCATCATTCCCCACACCATTGAAATGACCAACCTAAAGTCTCTGCGGCCCGGCGATCCCCTCAACCTGGAAGTGGACCTGGTGGCTAAGTACGTGGAGAAAATGGTGCGCGGAGAAGAGGCCAGCGCTGAACTGACAGTCGAAC
>DATEGI010000040.1:0-4261 GCA_035280205.1 Terriglobales bacterium
AATTCCGTGCCGCCGATTACCTGTACGCCTAAGCTTTGGAGGGCCCAAGAGCGCGCGAATTTTACTCTCAAGCGCCATCTCAATCAAAGACAAAACTGGCTGTTCTTAAGGGGGGGAGCCCACAAAGGAAGTAAATGCCGGCCCTTAGGCCTTCTGGTCAACTGATGCCGATCCTCATCTCGGCCGGGAAGCATCGTGCCGTGCGTTCCGGGCAGGACAATAGCGGAATTGAAGCTATAATCGCCCCGCCTGTTCGAGGCATCGATCCTGTATGTTCGTGGAAAGCAAAAATGGCTGCGCCAGCGATTAGTCTCATTGACCCCGTTGCCCGCCGCGCTCGCCGTCGAATTGCGTTGCGGCTTTTGCCGTATGTGTTGCTCCTTTACGTCATTGCTTATCTTGATAGAAACAACCTCGCCACCGCGGCCCTGCAGCTGCCGCACGATCTCGGCTTCGACGATCGCGTAATTGGGCTGGGAGCAGGGATTTTCTCCCTTGGCTACATCATTTTAGAGATTCCCGGCACCATCATCGTGGAGCGTTGGAGCGCGCGTCGCTGGATCACGCGCATCATGATTTCTTGGGGACTGGTCACGATGGGGATGGCGTTTATCCGTACCCCACATCAGTTCTACGCAGTGCGGTTCTTTCTGGGACTGGCGGAGGCTGGCTTTTTTCCCGGAATAATCGTGTACCTGACGCACTGGTTCGTCTATGAAGATCGGGCCAAGGCAGTGGCTGGTTTCATGGCCGCCATCCCCTTGGCCTTCGCCGTGGGTTCACCGATCTCGGGATTGCTGCTGGGTGTCCACTGGTTTGGCCTGCGGGGCTGGCAGTGGCTGTTCATCATGGAAGGCCTGCCCGCTCTTTTCTTCGGCGTTGTGACGTGGTTTTATCTGTCGGATTGGCCGCATCAGGCAAAGTGGTTGCCCGCTGAGGAACGCCAATGGCTCATCCACCAACTGGAGGGCGAGAAGCGGGCTAAAGAATCGGTCCACGCCTACACCGTGTGGGAGGCGATCCGCCACCGCGATGTTGTGATCCTGACGGCTTTGCATTTCGTGCAGAATGGGTCCGCGTACGGTATCGCTTTCTGGCTGCCGACTATGCTCAAGCGCTTGTCGGGGGTGAGCGATTTCAAGGTAACGTTAATGGTGGCATTGCCCAACCTGCTCGGCTTTGGTGCTATGCAGGTAAACGGTTGGCATTCCGACCGGACTGCCGAACGGCGCTGGCATACCGCCATTCCGCTATGGGTGACCGCGGCGGCTCTGCTGGTGCTCTCTGTAGCCAATTGGGGAACTCTGCCTTCTCTATTGCTATTTTCAGTTGCCGCCGCCAGCCTGCTCGCGTTTTTACCCAGCTTTTGGGCCATGCCTTCTGCGTTTCTCTGCGATTCGGCGGCGGCGATGGCTACCGGCACCATCAACTGTGTCGCCGCCGGGCTCGGGGGCTTTCTGGGGCCAGCCTTGGTCGGGCTACAGGCCGCACGAACCCACTCCTTCAGGTCCGGCTTTGCGGTCCTGGCCGTCGCGCTGGCGATTGGAGGCGTATTGCCTCTCTGCGTAGGCATTCGTCGTGGCCGCATAGTACAGGCTGGAACGTAACACTCACGGTGAGGAGCGCGTGGCCAGTCTGGCCGGCAGGAAGCGTCCCGCAACCGAGAGTTTTGGAGCGGATGACGAACCATCCGGAAAATTAAAAAGGGGTATGAGACAGGTGATCCAATCGCGCTTTGGCCCGGCTTGGTGAGCATAAAAAAGGGCGCGTGCCGCAGCACGCGCCCGTTGACTCAATCGTTAAATGACTGAATCGCTGAATTTCGCTAGGCACCGACCATAGCGGGTTCTTTTACTCCATAAATGGAAAACCAGGAGGTGGCGGCCTTCAGGCGCTGGTTGACATTCTCGATGTTCTTCACGCCTTCGCTCTCCAGCCACTTGCGGAAGGCAGCGGCACCCTGCGTGGCGTAAATTGGGATGCCGTCCTTCCAGGTGGCGCGGCCGCAGAGGACGCCGTTGAACTTGACGCCCGCTTCGGCGGCCAGTTCCAGAGATTCGGTAAACTCGGCGTTGCTCACGCCCGCGGAAAGATAAATGAAGGGCTTGGTGCTGACCTTAGCGGCGCGCCGGAAGTGCTCCAAGGCTTCTTTCTTTGTGTATGCCGCCTGCCCGGCGCAAACCTTGGCGCCTTCCACGAATTTCATGTTCACCGGCACCTCCACCTTGAGTACATCTACTCCGTAGCGGTCTTTGGTGAACTCCTCCATGCTGCGCACCACGATGTCGGGCTTCTTCTTGGAAAAATCGAGTCCTTTTTCATCCACGCCTTCCTCGTAGCCCACCAGTTCGAGGAAGAAGGGAATGTCGTTGGCGCGGCATTCGTCGCCGATGCGCTCCACCCAGGCGTGTTTCTCGTCGTTGATCTCTTTGGGGTCGGCGGGGGTGTAGTAAAGCAGAATCTTGACGCAGTCGCCGCCGGCTTCCTTCAGGCGGCGCGCTGACCAGTGGTCGAGCAGGTCGGGCAGGCGGCCGGGCCCGGTCTTGTCGTAGCCCGTCTTCTCGTAGGCCAGCAGCAGGCCGGCGTTTTTGGCGCGGCGCTTGGAGGCAGGCAGGCCCCACTCGGGGTCGAGCAGGATGGCGCTGGCGTGCGGGGTCAGAACCTCGGTGACCAGCGACTTGAATTCCTCCAGGCCCTTGTCGGTGGCGTTGGCGCCCAGCGCCTTCTTCAGCGAGCCGCGCTGGTCCATGGCGGCGGCAGCAATGACTCCGCGCTCGTTGGAAACGTTCTTCATGCCCTGTAGTTTTCCTGGGGTAAGTTTCATAAATCCTCCTGATGAGTGCAGCCCTACATTTTAAATGAAAAGGGAGCGGCCACGGGGTGACAGGGAACTTTCTAGCTGACTGGCTAACGAACTGTGTAGGTCAACTGGCATCGCAGCATGACTTGGTAGGTATTTTCAGAAATGTCATACTGAGCGAACCAGCCTGTTCCGCTCAGCATGACATTCTTGAGAAGAGAGCTAACCAGCTAGTTAGCCAGCCAGCTATTCAGCTTGTTCACTGCCGCAGGGTCAGGCCACTCAGGATGGCGCGCTGCTTGGCGATGAGGGACTCCACGCCGCGGCGCGCCAGCTGCATCATTTCACGCAGTTGCTCGTCGTCGAAGGGATGCTGCTCGGCGGTGGCCTGGATCTCGACAATCTTCTTGGCGCCGGTGAGCACGAAGTTCATGTCCACCTCGGCACGCGAGTCTTCTTCGTAGGCCAGGTCGAGCATCACCTGGCCATCCACGACGCCTACGCTGGTGGCGGCCACGAAGTCGCGAATGGGCGCGGCGGAGAGCGTGCCCGCGTCCACCAGCTTCTGCAGCGCGAGGCCGAGAGCCACAAAAGCGCCGGTGATGGAGGCGGTGCGGGTGCCGCCGTCGGCCTGGATGACGTCGCAATCAATCCAGATGGTGCGCTCGCCCAGGCGGGCCAGGTCGGTCACAGCGCGGAGGGAACGCCCGATCAGGCGCTGAATTTCCTGCGAGCGGGCCGCCGGCCGTCCGCGGGTGACTTCGCGCGGCGTGCGGGTGAGGGTGGAGCGGGGCAGCATGCCATACTCGCTGGTGATCCAGCCTTTGCCGGTGTTGCGCAGGAATTGCGGCACCGCTTCCTCGACCGACGCGGTGCAGATCACCCGCGTGTTGCCGACCTCGATGAGCGCCGAGCCCTCAGCGGTGGAAATAAACTCGGGAGCAATGTTGACCGGGCGCATCTGGTCGGGAGCGCGGTTGTCGCTGCGGTAGATCATCGTGGCTTCGATTAGAACATAGTGGAATGTCAAAGAAGTAGTCAGGAGTCAGTGTTTAGTGGGCAGTGGTCAGTGACCAGTGGTCAGTCCGCGAGAACCGACAGCGGTTTGCTGCGATCGCCGAGCCTGACTACTGACTCCTGACTCCCTGCATTTGCGCCACCACGCGATTCACCGCCGCCACGTCGTAGAGGTCGGCGAGGTCGGCGTGGCCGGCCAGGGTTTCGCGTTCCTGGCCATTCACCAGGATCTTCACTTGCGCGACGCCGGGCAGGTTGACGGCCAGCGTCTGAATCAGGGAAAGCACGGTAAGCTCCTCCACCATGACGCCGGAGCGATGGCCGCTGGCGAAGGCGTCATTCAGGTCCAGCACCGCTGTGCCATTCACGAAATACACGTCGTTGATGTCGGCGCCGGCGGGCAGGAGATGCGGCGAATCCTTCTGGGTATAGCGGGCGATCAGG
>DATEGI010000041.1:0-8724 GCA_035280205.1 Terriglobales bacterium
CGCGCGACGCCTGAGGGTCAAATTAAGCATGTAAGAAGTTAGACGCTTCTACATTCACCTGCGATGCAAGGCGAGCCGAGCTTTCGGCTGTCGCCAGTTGACATTGCCGCGCTAGTTGCGTTCTGTTGCTTACCATTCTAGAGGAATCCTGGCGGCAGTTGCTTGACCACGTGGATTACCGTCATTTCTAATCGCAGGCAGAGAGAGGATTTCATATGCGCGTGGCATTTTTGGGGTTGGGCATCATGGGCCGTCCAATGGCGGCCAATCTGGTCAAAGCGGGCCACGAGGTCCGCACCTGGAACCGGAGTTCGGGCAAAGAAGTGGAAGGCGCCCGGGCGGCGGCTTCTCCGGGAGAAGCGGCGCAAGGCGCGGAAGTGGTGTGGATGTGCGTTTCTGACACGGACGCGGTGGAACAGGTGCTGTTCGGGCCGGAGGGTGTGGAGAAAGGGTTCGAAGCGGGCGCGGTGGTAGTGGATTCGAGCACCATTTCGCCTTCTGCCACGCTGCGTTTTGCGGAACGCATCCGGGCCAAGGGTGGCGACTATGTGGACGCGCCGATGACTGGCTCCAAGATCGGGGCAGAAAGCGGGCAGCTGATTTTTATCGTGGGCGGAGCGGAAGAAACGCTAAACCGGCTGAAGCCCCTGTTTGCCGCCATGGGCAAGCTGATGGTGCGGGTGGGTGAGACCGGCAAAGGGCAGTCGGCCAAGCTGGCCATGAACCTGATTATCGCGCTCACCTATGAAGGTTTCGCCGAAGCTTTGACCCTGGCCACCAAGCTTGGGGTCAACATGGAGAAGCTGCTGGAGCTGATCAACGCCTCCATGGTGCGTTCGGGAGTGGTGGAGTACAAGGCGCCGTTTGTGATGAAGCGCGACTTCACGCCCAATTTCCCGTTGCGGCTCATGCACAAGGACATTCACCTGATGCTGGAGGCGGCCCGGGAAATGCGGGTCAAGCTGCCGGCGCTGGAGACGGTGGAGGAGATTTACGAGATCGCCACCGACGAGGGGCAGGCGGAGCTGGACTATGCGGCCACTCTCTCGCTGCTGGAAAAATGGGCCGGAGTCGAGGTTAAAGGCACTTCCGCCTGAGGTACATGGCCTAAAAATCGTGCTTGGGAAGCGCTTTCGCGCCGGAGAATTCGTTACAATAAGGCAGCGTTCATTTCGTTCGCAGTCGGGAGCATTCCTTTTCCCAATCTAATTCAGAAAGTAGAGCATGCTGATTACCATTCTCATTGCCCTGGTTGTGGTTTTCGCAGTAATGCAGGCCTCGGGTTTTTGCACCACTATTTATCTGCACCGGGCCATGGCCCACAAAGGGCTGCGGCTGCATCCCGCCGTGGCCATGCTGATGCGCATTGAGCTGTGGCTGTTCACCGGCATTAACGCGCGGGAATGGGTGGCAGTGCACCGCAAGCATCACCACTTCACCGACGAGGAAGGTGATCCCCACAGCCCATATCTGGTGGGGCTGTGGAAGGTGCTGTTCCTGAACGCCTTTTACTACGCGCGCGAGGCCAAAAAGCCGGAGGTAATCGAGAAGTACACGCGCGACATTCCGCGCACACGGGTGGAAGCGTTGTTGGGCCGGGGTTCCATTGGGCTGGGAGTGGGGATGGCGCTATTTGTGGCGCTGTTCTGGGCCATCCAGGGCGGCTGGGCGGGACCGGTAATTGGCGTGGCGGCCTTTATCGTGCAAGGTGCGGCATATATCGGCATGAACGCGGTCATCAATGGCGCATGCCATGCCATCGGGTATAAAAATTTCCAGAACACCGCCACCAATTTGCGGCTGGTGGCCTGGTTCTCCAGCGGCGAAGGGCTGCACAACAACCACCATCAGTATCCGGCGTCGTCGAAGCTGAGCATGAAGCGCGGGGAATTTGATCCAGCGTGGCCAGTCATCCGGGTGCTGCAGGCTTTGTCCCTGGCGCAGCCGCTGCCGTTGCCCAGCGAACAATAGGCTGAAGGTTAAAGCCCGGATTTTCAAATAGCCGCCGAGATCGCAAAGCTAAGACCCTGGGCTTCTGCGGTTCCGCGAACACTTTGCAAATCAGCGGTGTCCAGCCTTGAATTCCTTTGTAGCGGGATTTGACATCTGAAAGGCTGACGTCCGGCATCTGTTGTAATGATGCAGGCATGGGCCGTCGCCGCGGATGTGCTGATCGCCCTCCTCCTGGTAACCATCTGGTATCTGGGGTTCCTGCGCTACAACCGCAAGAGGGCGCAGAAGTTGTTGCACTGGATGTGTGCTGCCAGCGGGCGTGAAGGGATGGTGGCGTGTGTGCGCTGGGTCAGCCCCTCCTGTTTTCACCTGCGGCTGCAGTTCTCCGCCGAGGATTTTCGCGAAGCCCACATGAAGGTGCAGTTGCTGCCGCGGGAGATGCCGGTGAGTTGGCTGCTCAGCCGCTGGCGCGGGCGGCAGGAGGCGCTTACCTTCGAGGCCGACCTGGCCTGTCCACCCGCCTTCAATCTGGAAGTGCACAATTATCGCTGGCGCAAGCGCCAGGCCCGCCAAATTGGGCCCGCAGATGGCCTTGTGCTGGTGCGCACCGGCCCTGTAGTGCTGACCACGCGGGGAGACTGGCAGCAGGACCTGACCAACATGATGCATGGCCTGCTGGCCTCCCGCGACTGCAACTTCGAGCGGGTAGAGTTCCGCCCCCATAGCCCGCATTTCTCCGCCACCCTGCCCCTGAAGTCGCTCGACCTGAACAACGAAGGCGCAGCGCAGCTGTTTGAGGCGCTGCGCGAACTGGCCACCGGGGCTTCCGCCGCCATGTTCTGAGCCTCCGCCCAGGCCACTACAATGGCCGGGTGGGCTTCCGCATCCGCCAATTCCGCAAGGATGATTTCGAACAGTTGTGGGCCATTGACCAGGAGTGTTTTCCGGCGGGCATTTCCTACACGCGCATTGAACTAGCCTTTTATATGCGGCGGCCCCGCGCCTTCACTCTGGTGGCGGATGGCGAGAGGGCGGTCCCTACGGCGGCAACCGCTCAGACCACCAGAGGCATTCTGGGCTTCCTGGTTGGCGAGGCAAGCGCGCGAGGAGCGGGGCACATTATCACCATTGACGTGCGGCCAGAGGCCCGGCGGCACCGCGTGGGGACGGCGTTGCTCGAAGCGGCCGAGGAGCGTTTGCGAGTGGGCGGCAGCCGGCACGTTTTTCTCGAGACCGCGGTCAACAACGTGCCCGCCATCGCCTTCTACAAGCGCCACGGCTACGAGCTGATCAAGACCATTCCGCGGTACTACAAAAACGACCTGGATGCGCTATTGCTGGGCAAAAGGCTGGAGCCGGCAGCAGGTAGTTAGTAGCTGATGGCTCGTCATCTTCCGTGGGAGCCGCAAATTCGGGCGCCGTCCACCAACTACCAACCAGCAACTACCAACTACATCTTGATCATGTATTTGCCGCAGGCTTCGAAGGCGGAGAGCAGGTGGGTCATGCCCAGGAGTTGGCGAATGCGCTGGTTGAGGTTGATGAGCTGCAATTGGCAGCCGGCTGTTTTGGCGGAGACATAGAGGCCCACCAGAGCTCCCAGGCCGGAGCTATCCATGTGCGCCAGAGCGGTAAGGTCGAGAACCACGCACTTGGTCTGAGTGAGGAGGGGCTTTACGGTCTGGCGGAGCTGGTCGGTGGCCTCGCGCACCAGGCGCCCACGGCATTCGACCACAATAGCCTCAGGCTCGACCCGAGTGTGCAGGGTAAGCAGGTGGGAATGTGCAGGGGTGGCGGCCATCGGGTCTCCTTGCGGCCGCCACGGGCGGCGCGCAGCATTGTAACGGAACGAGCGGCAGCATCCCAATAGAATCCGGTGTGATAGTGAGTGATATCTACAGATATACACGGGCAACCCTCCAGGCAGACTGAGCTTCTGACGCTCCAGTGGTGCAACATCGCGGCACTCGCAACCACCGCGATTCCGGCCGGGCACCGAGGCTAACCTGCTCCGTCACCTCGGCAGCCCGGCCGGTACCTTTTCTCCCGCCCTTTGCCACGGAGTCACCGAGACGCAGAGAAAATGTCGGTGAAGATTTACGAGTGTGTGCGAAAGTGTCGGCGCCAATGACGGCGATCGGATCATGCAGGTAGTGCTGCAGGGCTCCCATCTCTAATTCCGATGACGAATAGGCAGGCCCCTGGCAGGGCTGCGCCCCAGGGCTGTGGGAGCAGAGCGACGGATGTTACATTGGCTGCTTCGTCATGGCAGGCAACAAGCAGACAGGGCGACCGGCGAATACGGTGAAATCGCGGCGGGAAAGCAGCCCTTCGGCGCGGGTCGCGATAGATACAGGTGGCACCTTCACCGACTGCGTGTGGGTGGAAAACGGCCGCCTGCGGATGCTCAAGGTGTTCTCCACCCCAGACGATCCTTCGCAGGCCATCGTGCAGGCGGTGGAACGAACGGGCGTGGGTTCCGCCCTGGTGCTGCTGCATGGAACCACTGTGGGCACCAACTCGCTCTTGCAGCGGCGAGGCGCGTGCGTGGCCTTCGTCACCACTGAAGGTTTCGAGGACTCGATTCAAATTGGGCGGCAGGCGCGCCCCAAACTCTACGACTTCTTTTTTGATCCGGTGGAACCGCTGGTGCCGCCTGAGCTGCGCTTTGGGGTAGGGGAGCGGACCGCGTGCGACGGCCAGGTGCTGGAGCGGCCTGGTGAAGCTGAATTGCGCAGGCTGCGGCAGGCGGTGCAGGAGTCAGGTGCGGAGGCGGTTGCACTCTCGCTGTTGTTCTCATTCGTCAACCCGGAGAACGAACGCGCGGTAGCAAAGGCGCTGGTTGGGCTGAGCAACGGCGACGATAAGGTGCCGGTTTCGCTGGCCCACGTGGTCTTGCCCGAGTTCCGCGAATATGAGCGGGCGAGTACGGTGGTGGTGAACGCCTACCTGCAGCCGCTGATGCAGCGTTATCTGGAAAACCTTGGCGAACGGCTGGCGGCCAAGCGCGGCAAAGCGTCGGTTTTTATCATGCAGTCGAGTGGAGGCATCACCTCGCTCGCGGCCGCGGCGGCAGAACCGGTGCGCACCGTGCTTTCCGGACCGGCGGGAGGCGTGGTGGGAGCAGCAGCAGTAGCCCGGCGCAGCGGCTTTGAACGCATCATTTCCTTTGACATGGGCGGCACCTCCACCGACGTGGCCCTGGTGGAAGGTGAGCCGCGCGCCAGCAACGAAGCCGAAGTGGCGGGCCTGCCGGTGCGCGTGCCCATGCTTGACATTCACACCGTGGGCGCGGGCGGGGGCTCCATAGCGCGCTTTGACGCTGGCGGGGCGCTGCGCGTGGGGCCGCTTTCAGCCGGCGCCGACCCTGGGCCTATCTGCTACGGCAAGGGCGAGGAGCCCACCGTTACCGACGCCAACCTGCTGCTGGGACGCCTGCCGGCAGACAAATTTCTGGGCGGAGAGTTCGTTTTGGACGTCGAGCGCACGCGGCGGGTGGTGAAGAGTTGGCTGCAGAAGAATCGGTCGCCGTTGAGTGTGGAGGAGTTCGCTGCCGGGGTGGTCCGCGTAGTCAACGCCACCATGGAAAAGGCGATGCGGGTGGTCTCCATAGAGCGCGGCTACGATCCTCGCGACTTCACGCTGGTGGCCTTTGGCGGGGCGGGTGGGATGCATGCGTGCGAACTGGCAGCGGCGCTGGGCATTCCGCGGGTGTTGCTGCCGCCGCTGCCCGGGGCGCTTTCCGCCTACGGCATCCTGGTGAGCGACATCGTGAAAGACTATTCGCGCACCGTGCTTTGGCGGGTTGCCGGCAAACTGCCACAAGCCAATTTGCGGCGGCAGTTTGAAGCTTTTGAGCGGCAGGCGCGGGCGGCGTTTCGGGCGGAAAATTGGGGTGGCGCGCCCCGTTTTGAGCGCAGTCTTGATGTGCGCTATCGGGGCCAGGGATACGAGCTGAACGTGCCCTTTACGGGAAATGCACTGGCCGCGTTTCACCAGGAGCATCAGCGGCGCTATGGCTACAGCCGGCCGGAGCGGGAAGTGGAGATTGTCACCCTGCGTTTGCGGGCGCGGTTCCCCGGCCCCAAGGCGCCCGCCGCCGGTTTGAGACCTGCCTCGGGCAATAAAATGGAACGGCGGCTGGTGCTATTCGAACGCAGTAACGTTGCGACGCCGCTTTACGAGCGCCGTATGCTGGCCTTACGCCGGACGTATCGCGGGCCGGCGATTCTGATCGAATATGGGGCCACCACGGTGATCCCGCCGCGCTTCAGGTTCAGGCTGGACGACAGTGGGAGCGCGATCATCGAGAAGGCTTAATCAGAACCTCAGCCGATGACTGCTGCCTTTTGTCGCGTTTCTCAGCTTAACGCTCCGTCGCGCAGCTCAAGATGCAGATTAAAAACGGAAGCTGCTCTCGGTGCCTCCAGTGATAAAAAGATCAAGGCGCCCCGAAGGGCGCCCTAGACGCAAAATGAGGGAATCTCAAGCTGCATTCTCGTCCTTGCGCTCGCGTTCTTTGCGGCGGGGCCTCGGCGTCGGCTTTGGCATCGTCAGCGGCTTTTCTGCCAGCGTCCTTAACCTGGCCCCAGGCGTTCTGCACTTTGCCTTCAACCTGTTTCTCGGCGCCTTCTGCCTGGTTCTCCTCATCGCCGGTCCATTCGCCGGCTTGGCGCTGAATCCGGCCTGCCACGTCTTTCGCCTTGCCTTTGATTCTGTCTTTGTCCACGTTCAGCCCTCCTCAGAGCATGATAAAAACGTTATGGGAAGGTTGGATGGCGCCCACCGGCCTGAGGTGTGTTGCTGGACTATGGGCGCGGCTAGGCGGGCGTGTCGCGATGAGTGAGCACCTGGAAGGCAAAGGCGGCCACCGCGAACAGCAGCAGCACATTCACAAAACCGCCGAGGGTCCAGCTGCTGATGACAAACAGCAGGTACAGGGTCAGTATGCCGAGAAAGATGATCCAGAGCATTTGGTGAACACCAATCCGCCGGTAAACGGCATTCTTAACTAATGGGAAGGCAGAGGGTGACGGCAGGTTGTCGAGCTTTTTTGCTTGTTACAAAGCTGAGTGTCTTTCGTCACATTGAAGGACCCAGGCCTCAGGCTTACAATTTGTGCGCCACTATTCTCAGCAAATTGGGTTCGAACCCGGCGGGGCGTGAATCCTTCGGCTCAATGGGGTCATCCAAAGTTGAGTAAGGTTCACTCAAGGAGCAATATGGCGAACCAGGCGCAGCCCGAGCGCACAGAAGGAAATCCTCGCGAAACGGAACAAACTAATAGACCTTTACCGGTTTTGCCGGTACGGGACACGGTCTTGTTCCCGCATGCAGTTCTCCCCCTGACGGTGGGCCGGGAGAGCTCCGTTAACCTGATTAACTCCCTCGGGGAGGACAAGACGATTGTTGTGGTAGCGCAGCGTGAAGCGCGCATTGATAACCCCCAGCCCACGGATCTGTTCAACCTGGGCACAGTAGCCATCGTTCATAAAGTCGTAAAAATGCCCAACCAGAGCCTGTTTGTGTTTGCCGAAGGTCTGGACCGGGTGATGTTGCGGGAATTTACCCAGCTCACGCCTTACATGCGGGCGCTGGTGGACACGGTGCCGGACGTGGTGGGCCCCAAGGATGCGCAGCAGGAAGCGCTGCAGCGCAACGTGCTGACTCTGTTCCAGCAGATTGTGGCCGGCTCCCCCACACTCTCCGACGAGCTTTCCACGGTGGCCATGAACATCGAGGAGGCGGGGCGACTGGTGGACTTTATTGCCAGCTCGCTGCCTTCGCTCTCCACCACCGACAAGCAGGACGTGCTCGAAACGCCGGACGTGCGCACGCGGCTGGAGAAGATCAACCAGCACCTGGCCAAGGAGCTGGAAGTCCAGCAACTGCGCAACAAAATCCAGTCGGAAGTGCAGGACCGGGTGCAGCAGACGCAGCGCGAATACTACCTGCGCGAGCAGATGAAGGCCATCCAGAAGGAACTGGGCGAGCAGGATGAGAATGCGCGCGACACCGAGGAGCTGCGGCAGAAGATTGAAGCCGCGGGCATGCCCGACGAGGTGAAGAAGGAAGCACTGAAGGAACTGGGCCGGCTTTCGCGCATGTCGCCCATGGCTGCCGACTACTCGGTGACGCGCAATTACATCGAATGGCTGGCGGTTCTGCCCTGGAACAAGTCTTCCGGGGTGGAAGTAGACATAGTGAAGGCCAAGGAAATCCTGGATACGGACCATTACGATCTGACCAAGGTGAAGGACCGCATCTTGGACTACCTGTCAGTAAGGCGGCTGAAGCCCACCATGAAAGGGCCGATTCTGTGTTTCGTGGGCCCTCCCGGCGTGGGCAAAACGTCGCTGGGCAAGTCCATTGCGCGCTCCCTGGGACGCAAGTTCGTGCGGCTGTCGCTGGGCGGCGTGCATGACGAAGCGGAAATCCGCGGCCATCGCCGCACCTATATCGGGGCCCTGCCCGGGCAGATTATCCAGGGCATTCGCCGGGCCGAGACGAACGACCCGGTGTTCATGCTGGACGAAATTGACAAGGTAGGGCGGGACTTCCGCGGCGACCCGGGAGCGGCGCTGCTGGAAGCTCTGGACCCCGAGCAGAACTCCACTTTCCGCGACAACTACCTGGATGTGCCCTTCGATCTGTCGAAGGTGCTGTTCATCACCACGGCGAACATTCTCGATCCGGTGGCGGAACCTCTGCTCGACCGCATGGAGATTATCGAACTGCAGGGCTACACCGAGGAGGAAAAGCTGCACATCG
>DATEGI010000042.1:0-15118 GCA_035280205.1 Terriglobales bacterium
AGGTCTCGCTGCTCAGCTTTTCGGTGACCCTCACCGATAGCCGCGCGCCGGCAGGGATATTCGCATTCACCGCCGCCACCGCCGAGCCCGCGAAAGCCACCGTCAGAAGCAGAACCAAAAGCAGGTTATTCCTGAGCCGCCAAGTCATACGTGTCCGTCCGCAAAAGAAAGTGGATTGCCTGAGTAGAAATGTTAGGAGGGTAAGCAGACGGGGACAACGAACGAAAGTCTATGGCCAGCGGAGTGGCTGCGCGAATTCAAGATTCTTTATCGCGGGGCGGGGCAGTTGGCTCAGAACCCAATGCAAATCCGCAAGCCGCATGCTGGATTAGTATCAGGGCACGACTTCACGTGCCGCATAAAATGGCAACTATCACCGGCTTCAGCCGCTGGGAAAAAATGCCGCGCAAGCGTGGGCTGCTGCGGCTAAAGCCGATTTTGCTTGTGTCTGGATTTGGCGTGGCTGAAGCCACGCCCTGATACGAATCGCACGCTGATACGATCGCACGTCAAGAGGGTGCCTCTGGACACTTAGCGGCTGAATGCTGATCCCCTCGACCCTACTTCAGCGCGCTGAGCTGCGATGCGGCGACTTCGGCTGCCGGACTGGTGGGATTCTCCTTCTGAATCTGCTGGTAAACTTTGCGCGCCTCGTCGGGCTGTTTGGCGCTGTAAGCTTCCGCCAACCCGAGCTGGGCTTGAGCCTTGCTCACCGAGGTGGTGGGGTGAGCGGCCAACTGTTTGTAGAGCTCAATGGCTTGCACATCGCGCCCGCTGTTCCGGTATTGGTTTGCCAGGGCGAATTTGGCCAGCGAAGCCAGGTCCTGGTTGTGACCGCTGGAAAGATCCTGCAGCTGCTTTTCCCCGGCCACGGAGTTGCCCACATTGAGGTCAGTGAGGGCCACAAAATAGCGAGCAATTTCCCCGTTGCGGGTATGCGAATAGTTCTGCGCAACCTTTTGGAACAGAGGCTGGGCGGCTTTGGCCCGCTCGGCCGCCGAGTTGAACATTACGGGCATGCCCGGTTGCGGGGGCGTGCCGGCGGGAACAATGGGCGAGTCGTAGGTGCGGAAGGCAGCGGCCATGGCCAGGCTGGCTGCCTGGTTCTGCTGCTGCAGGTAGTAGTAGCCGGCCAGCACAACCGCCACCACCACTCCCACAATAATGCCGGCGGTGGTAAGCACCTTGCGGTGCTCTACGGCCCAGGAAACGGTTTCCGCGGTGGCTACTGCGAATCTGTCTTGTTTAAGCTGATGCCGGACTTCTGCTCGCACGAGATTCCTTCTAGGGGCGCTGTGCCGGGAGGCTGAAATTCAGTGTAACAGCCGCAAAAACCCAGCGTCAACGAAGAGCCGAACACTCCATTCCTGCCACGCCAGCCGGACGTCCGCTCCTACTCACGCCCTTGCCCCGTCAGTGCAACCGCAAGGCCAGCCCTGGCCGTCGAATTGAGTAGTACCATTTCCCATAGGCAGAGCTGCTGCTCGGGCAAAGAAGCTGGCCTGGCGGGAGGAAGGTGTGCTATGCGCAAAGCCGCCATCATCATTGGCATCATTGTTGCTGTCATCATTGGGATCTTGCTGGTTGTCCCACTGTTCCTCGACGTCAATCAGTACCGGCCGCAAATCCAGAGTGAGCTGCAGCAAAAGCTTGGCCGCCAGATTACGCTGGGGGAACTGCACCTGGGCCTGCTTCCCCCGCGGGTGCGGGTGGACAACGTCAGCGTCAGCGATGATCCTCATTTCTCCACCGGTCCTTTTGCCCAGGTGCAGGAGCTGGATGTTTCCATCGCGCTGCTGCCGCTGCTCAGCAAGAAGCTGGAAGTTCGGTCCCTGACGCTGCAGCGTCCACACATTGAGCTGGTGCGCAATGCGCCGGGGGTGTGGAACTTTTCCACCATTGGCCAGCCGGCCGCTGTGGCCGCTCCTCAGCCGCAGAAGAAACCTGCGCCAGGCACGCCGGGTTCGCAGCCGAACACCGAAGCCTTCGCGCTGAACAACCTTAAAATCAGCGACGGCCAGGTTGCCATCACCGACCATCAGAAACGCCAGCCGCGCGCCGTCTATGACCACATTGACGTCAGCCTGAGCAATTTCGCACCCGGCAGGCCATTTTCCGTTTCGGCAACACTTCATCTGCCGGGCGCGGGTACGCAGGAGGTCAGCCTCGACGGCACTGGCGGTCCCCTCAACAGCTCCAACCTGATGGCCACGCCGTTTTACGGCTCGCTCAAGCTGCAGGAAGTGGCGCTCTCCGCCGCCCAGAAGTTCCTGAACACGCCCGCCCTGGCAGGCACCGATGCCACTATCTCCGGCGATATGAAGGTCCGGAACCAGACCGGCAATCTCGCGTCCCAGGGAAAGCTGACGCTGCAGGCTCCGGTCATTCACGGAGTGAAGCTGGGCTACCCGATTACCGCCGACTACGACCTCAACGACGATTTGAACACTGATGTGCTGAACATCAGCAAAGGCGCGCTGCAGCTTGGTTCAACCCCGCTTTCCGTTACTGGCAGCATGAACCTGAAGCCCACACCGGCTGAGGTCAACGTGCAGCTCAAGGCTTCTGATGTTTCCCTGGGCGAGGTAGGACGGCTGGCATCAGCCATAGGCGTAGCCTTCGCGCCCGGCATGAATATCAGCGGCCGCCTCAATGCCGATGTGCACGCGCAAGGCGCTACCAGCAGCCCGGCGCTTAACGGAACCATTTCCGCGCGCAACCTGAACATCAGCGGTAAGGGCCTGCCCCAGGCAGTAGCCGTCCCCGCTCTGGACCTGAGCATGACGCCCACCCAGGTCAGCTCCAACGAATTCACCGCCTCCACTGCGGGCACCAAACTGAGCACGCAGTTCACGCTCACCGGCTACACCGGCACTCTGCCCAATATCAGCGCCACCGTGCGCACCGCGAACGCGCAAATCGGCGACCTGATCAACATCGGCAAGGCTTACGGCGCCACTTCTCTGGAAGGCACGAGCGGCACCGGCACTCTCAGCCTGAACGTGCATGCTTCCGGGCCGCTGAAAAATGCTTCCGCCATGAAGTTCAGCGGCACTGGCCAGGTGGCGAACGCCTCGCTGAAGATGCCCAGCCTCACTCAGCCGGTGAATGTGCGCAGCGCCGATTTGCGCTTCACCGAAAATTCCATGGCGGTGGACAAGCTGGTCGCCGCACTGGGCCAGAGCAGCGCCACCGGCAACCTGACCATGCGCGATTTCGCCGCCCCGCAGGTGCAGTTTGACATCATGTCGCCCAAAATTGACGTGATGCAGCTGCAGCAGATCACCGCCGCCCAGCCTGCCCCGCATCAACGTGCCGCCTGGAACCTTGTGCCCAATGCGGAAGCAGCCGCGGCGCCGCAGCCTTCCATCCTGACGCGCATGACCGGCACCGGCACGCTCATGGTGGGCACCTTGCTTTACGACCAGCTGGTGCTCAGCAACGTGCGCTCCAACGTGAAGCTCAACCGCGGCGTCATCACGCTCTCGCCGCTCACCGCGCAGGTGTATGGCGGGCAGCAGACCGGCGCTATCGTGCTGGACGCGCGCCAAACTCCCATGGGCGTGCAGGTACAAAGCAAGCTTGCCAACGTGGACGCCAACAAGCTGGTCTCTTCGGTTACTTCCATCAAGCAGACGCTCTACGGCCTGCTGGCCACCAACACCAACATGGGCTTCGCCACCGCTTCTTCCAGCGACATGGCGCGCACTCTGAATGGCACAGTCAACCTCGATTTGACCAAGGGCCGCATCGTGGGCATTGACCTGCTGCACGAACTGGGGAACGTAGGGAGGTTCTTGAGCGGCGCGCCCTCCAGTTCGCAGCCCGTCACCAATCTCCTGAAGCTGACCGGCACCTTTAATGTCCGCAATGGCCTGGCCGAGACTAACAATCTGCAGGCGCAGATCGAGGGGGGCAGCCTGGGCGCGACGGGCGCAGTGAACCTGGTGAACAACGCCTTGAACCTTCACCTCACGGCGGTAATGTCAAAGTGGTTCTCGAATAAGGTAGGCGGAACTAACATTGGCGGCTTTATGAACACCGCGCTGGCCAACCAAAATGGAGAGCTGGTTATTCCGGTGTTGGTGACCGGAACCTTCCAGCGCCCCATCGTCGCGCCCGACGTGCAGAAGGTGGCGCAGATGAAGCTGCAGCACATGCTGCCCACTACTGCCAACCCCGCGCTGGGACAGGCGGTCGGGGCCTTGCTTGGGGGAAAGAGCGGCCAGAAACCGAATCTGGGAAACATCCTGGGCGCTCTCGGTGGCCAGCAGCAACAGCAGCAACAACAGCAACAACAACAGCAACAACAACCGGCAAACTCAGGGCAGAAACCCGCTCAGCCGCAGCAGGGACAAGAGCAGAATCAGCAGCAGCCCAAGGCCAATCCTCTGGGCGATATCCTCAATCAGGTTTTTGGGGGAAAGAAACAGCAGCAACAACAACCGCAGAAGCCGCAGTGAGGCAGTTGTCAGTTGCCAGTTATCAGCCGACTGGAGCCGGGCCACGTGGAGATTGTCCCGTCCGGCCAGGCTTTTTATAGGTTTTCGGAAGTCTCGGCTCACTACGGATTCCGAGGCGTTTTGAACTGACAACTGACGACTGATAACTGACAACTGCTCTACCGCGACGCCTCTTCCAGCCGCCCTTGCTCCAGTTTCTCCTGACATTCAATGCAGTGGCGGGTCCAAGGCACCGCTTCCAGGCGCTTGGGATTGATCTCCTTGCCGCAGGAGATGCACTGGCCAAAAGTGCCTTCGTGAATGCGGCTGAGGGCGCCTTCCACCATCTGCAGGAGCTGGCGCTCGTTGTTGCTCTGGTGGAATAGAAATTCCTTGTTATAAGAGCTGGCCGCGCGATCGGCGATGTCCTGCGCCGTGCCCTCATCCGCCGAACGCCCGTCCTGCTCGGTACGAGAGACATTGCGCTTGAGCTGGTGCTGGCGCTCTTCCAGTCGCTTTTTGAATTGCTCCAATTTCCTCTTGTCCATGAACGTCCCTGCCGCTTGTTGGCGGCAGCCTTCCTGAATCTATGAATCTATTTGGGGCAAACAATGATGATATTCGCCGATATCGAACTGCGTCAACTGGGCGAAGGTAGCTTGCGTTTCGCAGGTCTTCGGGGTTCCAGCGGCGTGACATGCAAACTGACTTTGATGCAAACGCGTTGGGTCCGGCTCGCTTCGGTTGCGCCGTGGGCCAGCAAACTCGAAGCACGAACGAGCCAACAGCTACAGGCCAAAAGCCAAAGGCCAAGAGCCAAAAGCCAAAGCGCAAAAGCTAAAACCGAAACCGGCATTCGCCTACAAAAAAAAGCGGCCCCATTTCTGGGGCCACCCTAAAGAGGCAAGGGAGGGAGGGAAAGTCAGGGAAGGCGATGCTTACCGGCCCGCAAAGCAGAGCCGGAATGGAGATGTCGAGATGATGCGAAGAGGGTTGAAGTCATTTGTTTGAAACGGCCTCTTTTATTGTCCTTCGAAGTAGCACTTCCCGAGCCAAAGGCCAGGCCCAGCGGGCCGTTTCCGGCACTTGAGCGAAGTCCTTTCCATTTTGGGACTTAGAACTAAGGGTTCCGGGGTTGCACAGCCACGCCTAAGGTTAACCAATTCATAACAGGTTGCAAGCGCGTTCCAATGCTAGGCAGGTCTTTGCTCTTTTGCGAGACGACTCTGCTGCTCCATAGCCTTCAGCTTGTTTAACAGGGCCTTGTAGCTGATTTTGAGGATTTTGGCAGCCTGACGGCGGTTCCAGCGGGTCTGCGCCAGCACTCGTTCAATGGCCTCCTGCTCCGCCTTCATGGCAGCCCGGCGGCCAATCTCAAGCAGTGAAAGGTCCTCTGCTTCGCCATTCCCCGCCGAAGTCGGCATGGGTTCCGTGACCGCGCTGCCCGGACCGGCGGCTGCGGCGGCCGCTGCGGCCATCGGCTGGATGTATGAGGAAACAATCGGCTTGTGAGTGGAAAGCTCGCGAATAATTTGCCCCTCGTTGCCCACGATCACGTACCGCTTCACCATGTTTTCCAGTTCGCGGATGTTGCCCGGCCAGGCGTAATCCATCATGCGGCCGATGGCGTAATCGCTGAAGGCTGGAGGCTGCTTACCGTAATACTCGCTGTAGCGGCGTAGAAAGTACTCCAGGAACAGCGGGATCTCCTCCCGCCGCTCGCGCAGGGGCGGAATGTGGATGGTGACAACGTTAAGCCGATAAAAGAGATCTTCGCGGAACATGCCATCCTGCACCGCTCGCTCCAGAGGCTTGTTCGTGGCCGCAAGAATTCGCACATCCACCGAAATATCGCGTTTGCCGCCCAGGCGGGAGAATTCGCCATCCTGCAGAACATGCAACAGCTTGGCCTGCAGTGCCGGGTGCATCTCGCTGATTTCGTCCAGAAAGAGTGTTCCCTGGTTTGCCTGATCGAACTTGCCTGGTTTCTGGCGGCTCGCCCCAGTAAAGGCGCCAGGCTCGTAACCGAAAAGCTCGCTTTCCAGCAACTCGTTGGGAATGGCGGCGCAATTGACTTTGACGAAGCTGCGGTCGCGACGCCCAGAAAACGAGTGCACCATGCGTGCCACCACTTCCTTGCCGGTGCCGCTCTCACCCCGAATGAGCACGGTAGCGTTTGTATCCGCCACCTGCTCAATCGTCATCTTGACCTCTTCCATTTTGGGACTGTTGCCGAAGGTCATGGAGAAGTCGCTCTGCCGGCGTACCTGCTCGCGCAGTTGGCTGACTTCGGTGAGCAGCTTCTGCTTATCCAGAACCTTACTGAGGCGTACCTCCAGCTCCTTGGGTTCAAAGGGCTTGCTGATGTAGTCGTCGGCGCCCAAACGGGAGGCCTTGAAAATCTGCTCCGGGCTATTCTGACCAGAGAGCATGACCACGGCGACTTCCGGCTTGATTTGCTTGAGCCGCTCCAGAGTCTCGATACCGTCCATTCCCGGCATGGAGATGTCCAACAGGACCACGCTGGGATCGAAAGATCGGAACATGCGGATGGCCTCTTCGCCGCTGGAGGCGGTGTTGACCTCAAAATTGCGGCGAGCGAAGTAGGCGGTCAGGTAACGGGACATCGTGGCGTCATCGTCCACGATCAGCATGCGAGTATTCTGTTCAGCCAAGGGGAACTCCTGCAAACGCTATGGCTTAGGGCTCAGGCGGCGCGTAAGCTGCTGGTAAAACAAGATGAATTCTCCGCCCTAAACTCGGTAACAGACGCCCCATTCACCCCATATCGGGGCGAATACCATTGTATCTGGATTCCACAAGTTGGAATCGGGTTGCTTATACATCAGCAGTTCTCACTTTTCAGGCCGGAAAGCCTTCAAGCTGGGACTGCTTTATCGAGCACAGGGTAGTCGTCGGAATGATCGGCCTTGAGGGGAAGGGTGAAGTAAAACGTACTGCCTTGGCCGGGCGTACTGGCTACGCGCAATTGGCCATGGTGGGCTTCAACAATGCGCTTGGCAATCGCCAGCCCCAGTCCGGAGCCATCGCGAGCGTTACCCGCGTGCGCGTGCCGCACCTGGGCAAATTCATCAAAAATCCGCGCCTGGTCTTCTGGGGCAATGCCAACTCCGCTGTCTTGAACGCTGATTTCGACCTGGCGGAGTTCGGGATGAGGTCGGACGCGGATAACGATGGAACCCCCAGCGGGAGTGAATTTCAGGGCGTTGCCCACCAGGTTGATCAATACCTGCTCGATGCGCTCGGCATCAAGTTCAATGCGGGGCGAGCGAGCGGGCAATTCCACCCGGAGGTGCAGGCGGCGGCTGCGAGCCTCCTGATGAAAAAGGGCTGCCACCCCATTGACCAGGCGGCGCAGGTCCGAGGGGACAAACTCCATTTGCATCTTGCCGGACTCAATTTGGCTTATATCGAGCATGGAATTGACCATGCGAATCAGGCGCTTGCAGGCGGCAATAGATTCCGTCAGAGTTTGGCGCTCGCTCTCGTCCAGACGGTCGTGCAGGCTCTCCTCCAGCATGGCGTTGTAGCCCAGGATGACGCTCAGGGGGGTGCGCAGTTCGTGGGTGGCAACGCTGAGGAAATTGGATTTCAGCTTGTCCAGTTCCTGCAGTTTGCGATTCGCCGCCGCCAGTTCTTCGTTGTTGCTCTTGAGTTCGCGAATCAGGGCCGTGTTCTCAAGCGCCAAGGCGGTCTGGCTGGCCAAGCCTTGCAGGAAACGGACGGCGGAAGCATGAAACTCGTAAGGCTCGCGGCCATTATGGGCGCACAGGACGCAGACCAGGCGGTTGGCGGCGATTCCCGGCACCAAGGCAAAAGAGCGCACCTGGTGGTCCTGCGCCCATGCGGCTGCCGCTTCATCGTGTTCCTGGTCGGTAACAATCAAGCCCCGCTGCAGGGCCCGCCGCAGAGACAGAGAATCGAGAGCCTGGCCAAGCGCAGGTGAGCCATTGCCTTTCCAACCGCCGTCTCCCGGGGTGAGCAGGCAAGCGTCATCAACGCCCAGAACTCCGCGCACCGCATCGGATATCTCGCCGGCCATGGTTGCGGGATCCTGAGATTGGGTAACCGTCCAACTGATGCGGTACAAGGTGTCAATTTCCGAGAGACGCTTGCGCTCCAGGGAGCGGCGTACTGCCTGCTTAAGATCTTCCACTTCAATAGGCTTGAGCAGGTATTCGTAAGCCCCCAGCCGGACGGCATCCAGGGCTGAAAACACAGAGCCGTAACCGGTCATCATGACTGTGACAGTGAGGGGAGAGCGCTTGCGGACCTCGGCCAGGACGTCCAGGCCGCCCACGCCGGGCATCTTGAGGTCGGTTAGAACCAGGTCGTAGTGGCGCTGACGAATGGCCTCAACGGCAGCCTGGCCGCTGCCGGCAGCCTCCACGTCGTAGCCCTCCTGCTGCAGGATGGCGCGGGTGGTCAGCAGAACGCCCGGTTCGTCATCTACGATGAGGATTTTAGCGGTAGTGGCAACCATAGCCAGGAAACACGCTGACTTCTTGGATGCTGCCCGGATGGCTGGCGTCTAACTGTTGCCGGCTACGGTGCGCAATTTACCAGGCAAAAAGTGATACGGCGGCCAAGGGCCGCTGATCAGGATTTCGCAATTCTTTAGCTGTTTCGCCGCCATGCTATAGCGGTTCTGGTACTTGTCCACCGATTTGTGTTCGATGAGGTGGGCAATATCTATGAGCATGCCGTCGGCGGCTACCTTCTTGCAGGTAATCTCTTCGTCCAGAGGGTTGAAGAGACGGTGGACCTGCACGGAAAGGGCGCGGGCCTTGGTCTGGCGCTCGCGTTCGCGGGCTGCCTGGACGCGCAGTTTGGACAGGTACTCGCCCCCAACTGTGGCCGGCAACTCGATATCGGTCATGACCTCGCGCAGAGAGCCGTCGTGAATCACGACCTTAAGGTGCATTTCGGCCTTGCCGCGCAGGCGCTGCACGGTTTCGCCGAAAGTACGGCGGTTGGAACGCACCGCCTGCCGCAGGGCGTCATCGGTTTCGAAGATGGTGCCGAAGCGGAAAGGCAACACCGTCATGGTACGGAAGCAGGCGCTGACCACGCGCGCATGCTCCAGAATGGCCTTTTTTTCCAGGTCGCCGTCGTGAGCGTACTCGCTGACGACAACGGCGAACTCACCGCTGGGGTAGCTGAGAACGGGAGCGCCGTCCACTCCGTTGAGTCCGTCCAAAATAAAAGGGCGCCGGGTGCGGGCGCCATTGTGGTTTTGCTGCTCGGTGAGGCAGTATGCGTACCAGGCCATTTTAGTATCTCCAGCTGCGCGGCCAAAGCAGGAAGCGGACTCTGGCAAGGCGAAGTAACGGAAAATCGTGCGATCGAATCCGGGAAAACAGCGCCAGGTACTACGACGAGACTGGACGCTTACCGCGTCCAAGGTTCATCTTAGAACGTTTCAGGATAAAATATCAACTACTTCTTCTGCCGTGGTCAGACCGCACATTGCTAGAATTCAGTAAGGTCGTGTGATCTGAGCTGTGCCGGAAACGGAAAACTGGGCGGCAAACGGCTACCTTCCAAAAACCATAACTGCCCTATCCATCCGGCCCTGCAAGCACTTCCGAGCACCAGGTAATAAAGGCTACCCGGGCAAGCGGAAGAACAAGTCAGAATTTTCTGTGGACGGGAAAAACGCGGCATCCGAATTGCCCGGTCAGTCACGTCTTAGTCTTCGCCTGTTTTTCGTCGCGGGCAACTGCCGCTTCCTGAATGCCTCGCTCAACGACTCGCTGCATCTCGTCCAGGGGAGCGGGTTTGCCCGTCCAAATCTCGAATTGACGCGCCGCCTGATGCACGAACATCTCAGCTCCGGGAATGATCTGTACCCCCTTGGCGCGCGCCATTTTAACCAACCGGGTCTCCGCCGGGGAATACACCATCTCCATAAGATAGCGGGTGTTGAGCTCGCTTTCCGCCAGGGGGGAATCCTTGGACCCCTCCATACCCAAGGGTGTGGCGTTGATGATGACGTCGAAGGCCATTTTCTTGAGGTCGGGCCGGCGGGCCAGGCGGACATGCGCCTGATGGGCCAATTTCTGGGCGGGAGCCGGGGTGCGGTTGAGGATGTAAACCTCGGCACCGCGTTCCTTCAAGCCGAAAACGGCGGCACGTGCCGCGCCCCCTGCGCCTAGAACCAGCACCTTGGCGTTCTCCAGAGGAAGACGTTGCTCCAGCGGCCGGAGCACACCCGCCACATCCGTATTAAAGCCATAAAGCTTGCCGTCGGGTCCACGCACCACGGTATTGCAGGCGCCCACCCGCGTAGTGTGGGCATCGCAATTGTCCAGGTGTTTCACGATGCTTTCCTTGTAGGGCATAGTGACGCTGAGCCCGTGGAGAGGAATGTCGCGCACGCACGCCAGCAAGTCCTCCAGAGTTTTGGCGTGCAGTGCCACATAGACGGCGTTCACATTTTCCCGGCGGAAGGCGACATTCAGGGCCAGCGGAGAAAGCGAGTGGGCTACAGGGTCGCCGGCCACGCCATAAACCTTGGTGGCGGCGTCCACCTGCTCAATGCGGTAAGTATCACGCAGGGCGCGAGCGGAAATCTGGCCGGGAGCCGTTTCCTCCCCTGGTCCGGAAGCAGCGAAGGTGAAAACGCTGCCGGCGCGGACCCCAAGTACGCGGCTGATGAGGCCCTGCTCCCCCATGCACAACCCCACAATGGAGTGCTGCTGGCCCTTCCGCTCCAGGAACTTCATCATAACTACATTGTCATAGAGGCTGGTAGCGGTAGTTACTAATTTATAAAATTCGGCCGGGTAGGCCGCCATCTTCTGAAAGGTTTCATCCAGCTTGCGCGTGCCGCGAAAGTCGTGGAACGAAAGGAGTAGAGCGGCACGATTGCGCAGTCGCTGCAGATCAGCCCGCCGGGCCGCCTGGGCGCTCTGCAGTTCTACATCCACCATCTGGCAGCCGCTGGCGGCCGCCTTAGCCAGCACGCCTAACTGGCGTTCCACCGAGCCCCGAAACTTGCCTCCATTGGCTGCGCGGCGGCAGGTAGCAATGATCATGACTCCGGGTTGCGATTCCAGCAGGCGTTTGACCCTGGCGAGCGCGGATGCAGGCTCGGATAGGTAGTCTAACCTCAACTCCAGCAATGGGTTATCGCGGGCCAAGGATTCCGCCTTGGCGAACATTTCAGCGGCATCGGTCCCGGTTACGGCGACGCAAAGACGGGGCATGCGCAGCGGCAGGAGCCGAGGCACGTAAGTGGATTGCGCCGCAATCATGGAAGCGGTTTCGGGCGCGATATTACAGGCGGGAGGCGGTGAGATGCAACAGAATTGCGGCAGTGCCGGGCCCGAAAACGCGCGGCCAAAAGGCTCGCTTGAGGCGATAACACCTGCGTAACCTTGACCCTGGCTACCCCCCTTGGTACCGTCCGGAATTGAGCCGCTACCTGCGTGCGCGTGGTGGAAGTGCGTCCGCGACGGTTCGACTTGGCCCTGAGAGGCCGGGAGCATTAGGGGAGGAGATATGAAGAGAGCGAGCATCGCGCTGGCCCTGGTTTTCTTCACCGGCATGGCACTGGGCCAGGAGGCTCTGGATGTCAGCCGGGAGAGTGAGTCGTCTATTCAGGAAGTGGCGACGGTAACGCCGGTCACGCGACCCGTGGAGCGGATCGTGGTGCCGACGTATGCCGACCTCAATTGTGCCGGCTTCATGACCCAGCAGGCGGTGTCCGATTCCACCATTGTGACCGGCGGTTTGAACTCCCCCCATGAGACCAAGTTTGTGTCGGGCGAGGTGGTCTACCTCAGTGGCCAGCAATACAAAGAGGGCGCCCGGATCACATTTGTGCGTGCGCTGCGCGATCCCAACGAATATGAGTATTTCGCCGGGCAACGCAAGCTGATAGCGGCCACCGGCCAGGCTTATGCCGAACTGGCGCAAGGACGCGTGGTGGATACGCGCCAGGGAGTGGCCATTGCCCAGTTGGACTTCGCCTGTGAGCCGGTGGTACCGGGTGACGTGGCCATCCCCTTCATTCAACACAAGGAGATGACCTACCGCCAGCCACTGAGCTTCGATGTGTATGCTCCGTCGAACAGCAAAACCAGCGGCCGGATCGTGATGGCCAAAGATTTCGATGGGCAGCTTTCGACCGGTTCAGATGTGTACTTAACCGTGGGTTCCGACCAGGGAGTAAAGGTGGGGGACTACTTCCGGATCGTGCGTACTTATGAAGACGATTTGAAAGATCCGGTGGACTCGCTCTCGTTCCAAGCCACGGTGATGGAGGATACGCAGAAAGATCCGCCCACCATGGGTCACGAGTGGTACAACTGGCGCCACAAAGGGCCCAATATTCAAGTGGGCGAAATGCCCCGGCGTTCGCTGGGCGAACTGATTGTGCTCAGCACCACGCCGACCAGCGCCACAGCCATGGTCACGTTTTCCCTGGAAAACGTGCACGTAGGCGATAAGGTGGAGTTGGAGCCGGCGTCGCCAGCAGCACAAGCGGCCAGCGCCGAGGCACCGGTGCAGTCAATTACCGTGAAGTAAAATCCAGCGGTTTCTCGGGCGCGGGCTGCGGCCCGCGCTTTTTTATTTCCAGGGCAAAATTGCGCCGTGCCTAGAGGACGCCTTCGCCAAAAATTTCGGCAGTGAAGGCTTCCAGCGTGGCGCCGTGCTCCCAGGCATCGGGCGCCAGGCCGGCCTTGCGGCAGGTCTGCTCCAGAAAGGTCTGGAGGTCCCAGCCATGTTCGGCAGGTACCTGGGGCAGCAGCAGGCCGCGGCGGTTGCCTTGGGTGACGAGCAGGCCATGCTTGCCTAGTTCCAATTCCTCCGCCTTGATGGGGAAGAGCGGAGAAAGGACGCTGATGGAAATCTGCAGATGGGCGGCTTCTTCGCGCGTAACCGGAAGGAAGCGCATGTCCTGGAAGGCGGCGGCGCGCGCGGTTTCGATCACAGTCTGGAACAGGGGAGCCACGGCAAAGACGTAACCGACGCAGCCGCGAACGTCACCTTCCAGGTAAAGAGTGGTGAAGGCACCGCGCTGCTGGTTCAGGTGATCGGGGATGGCGGGCAGCGGCAGTTCGCGTTCATCCAGGGCGCCATCAATTGCCTGATGAGCCAGGCGGAGAAGCCACTCGCGTTCTTCTGGAGAATACTCGCCGGCAGACGCAACTGGGCTCTGGTGCGCCGTGCTGGAGGCAGGTGAACCCGAACCGGACGAGCTATTGGGTAGCGGGGACATCGCGCTTGCTACGGCGGCGGGTGAGCACGAACGCGCGCCGTCTCCTCTTGACCACGTGGCGGTCAATTTTTGACCAGAACGCGGCAAAGTAATCAATGGCAGAAACCAGCGACAACACCACCATGAACCAGATGGCGACAAAAGCGATTACGTGGATGGGAAGAAACCAGCCATGCACGTAGAGCGGCCACTCCATCCAATGATGATCGAGAATGGCAGCCACCACGGCCACGATCTGCACCACCATCTTGAATTTTCCCAGGTCGCTGGCCGCGATGGTGAAGCCTTCAGTGGCAGCGATGGAGCGAAGTCCACTGACCAGAAATTCACGCCCGATGATGACAACCGCCATCCACGCCGGCACCACACGGGGATTGAACTGCACCAGGGTGACGAAAGCGGCGGCCACCAGCAGCTTGTCAGCCAGGGGGTCGAGCAGCATGCCCAGGGTGGTGATCTGACCGCGATGCCGGGCCAAGTAGCCGTCGGCCATATCGGTGAGCGAGGCGGCGATAAACAGCGCGGAAGCGAGCAGTTCCTTTTCGCCATGAGCGCTGCTGAATCGGCTGCTCGACAGTATCCAGATGAGCACCGGGACACTGAAAATGCGGGACAACGAAATGTAGTTAGGCAGGTTCACAGCGGAGCGCTAAACGACGACCGCTGAGCCGGTGGTCGTGACACTAAATTATCCTCCACTGGGGAAGAGGAGGCAATGAGGCAGAAAAGGCCTGTTTTCGGGGGTTGGCTCTGGGTGGGAGTGACCAAAAATTGACGATTGCACATTGACGATTGACGACTGAAAACCAAGCTGTCAGCTATCAGCCATCAGTTTTCAGCTCTGACTTCACTCTGACAGCTGATGGTGGAGAGGTGATGGCCTTTCTTTTCAATTTTTCAATCTTCATTCATCAATCCTCAATCACCCCTAGGCGTAAATGCCGCGCTGGCGGATGGTGTAGGCGACGCGGTCAATGGCCAGCATGTAGGCGGCAATGCGGTTATTGACGTTGTGGGTCTCGGCGTATTCCACCACCGCCTGGAAGGACTCGCGCATTATGTGCTCCAGTTGCTCGTTGACCACAGACTCTTTCCAGAAGTATCCCTGGCGGTCCTGCACCCACTCGAAGTAAGAGGCGGTAACGCCGCCGGCATTGGCCAGAATGTCGGGCACGATGAACACGTGCTTGTCGGAGAGGATGTCGTCAGCGGCCGCGGTGGTAGGTCCGTTGGCGCCTTCGATGAGAACACGGGCTCTTACGTGGTCGGCGTTGCGGCTGGTGATCTGGTTCTCGGTGGCCGCGGGAATCAGGATGTCGCAATCGGTGACCAGCAATTCGGCGGGATCGGCGCTCTCGGCGCCCGGGAAACCTGCCAGCGTTCCGTGTTTCTGCCGATAGGCCGACAGCGCCTTCACATCAATTCC
>DATEGI010000043.1:0-4269 GCA_035280205.1 Terriglobales bacterium
CGGCGCGCTCGCGCCGCCTGACTTCTCTATGGCCGGATCGGTCGCAGGGGCTGAAGCCTGGGGCGTGAGTGCTCAATATCGCGGGGCTGAAGCCCGACGCTTCCACATTAGCGACGGGATAACTAGTGCTGGGATGTGGAGGGGGTGTTGGCCTGGGACGTCGGCACCGGTGAATGCTGGCCGCTGCCAACCGCGCCGGGGTTGCCTGTTGCACCGCCTGCAGGTGGCGCGGACACACCGCCGGGGGCGCTTGCGGGTTGTACCGTGCCGTCGTTGGGACGGGTGAGCTTGTCAGCCAGAGGAACTTTTTTCTCCAGCTGTTCCAGTTTCTTGAGCTTTTCCGGTTCGTGGCGGTGGAAGACGCGCATCATGTCGGGCATGAATTCGCGCAGCAGATTGGTTTCCGCGCTGCTGAGCACGCTTCCTCCGAAGCGGGTCATGGTATTGCCAAAGCCGCGCTCTGGCCGCGGGTAGTAGGCGTTGGTCACGCCATCCACGAACAGCAGGCCCAGCAGCAAGGAAGAGTTGAAGGTACTGTGCCCGCTATCGGATTGCGTGATCAGCACGCGGCTGACGGCATAGGGCGCGCGAGCAAATAGAGAGTGTCCATCACCCTTGCGGAAGTAGCGCGGGTCCTGGTGAAGCAGGGTGGGAAAAAGAAAATTTTCAAAAAAAGTGCCGGCTTCATGGTTGGCCAGCAGAGCGCCGTAGCGTTTGCCGTAGCCTTCCATGCCCTGACCGTAGGCCGGCCAGTCATCGGTCATCTGCGCCCAGCCGGCGTCGAAGGCGGTGTTGGCCACCGTGTAAACGGAATAGGTTTGCTGCACGAAGATGTGGAATTTCTGCCCCGATGTGAGCGGTGTGTACGCGGGCGGCCCCATCGGCTCCACAACCACCGGAGGAGCTTTTGGCGAGGGATCGGACGAGAACGGAGTTGCGTTGCCCGCTGCCGGAGCTGAGGGCAGAGGCTTATCCGAGCCGGCATCACTTTGGGCAGCCGCGCCCACGCACATGGCTGCCGCCACCACAGCTACCGCCCAGGCACGAATCACTTCCCCAGTTCTCATCCCCACTGCCCCAAGAGCAATCTACGTGCCGAAATCCTTTAACTCAGAAGTAATCTGGGGGGTTAAGGTTTGCCATCGCCCACCCCCCGTTCCTTATCAGGTACAAAGCCGGAAAGTGGCAATTGACCGGCCTTTCCCAGGAGCTGATAATGAGGGTCTCTGGCCTCCGTAAGTCCTCAGGAAGGTGGCACTTGGCCTCCAAACGCGACCCATCGGACGACCTCAAAAACCGCTTCGACCAGGCCTTTGCCCGGGCGAGCAAGAAGGTGGAAGCCGCCGGCAAGAAGCTGGGGCGTTCCCTGGAGAAGACAGGCTTGGACAAGGAAGCAGAGAACATTATTTCCTACCTAAACGAAGAGGTGGTTCCCGCCGTGCGCAGCCACTCCACCCAGGCTCTGCGGACGGCGGCCAGGAAACTGGCGCAGTTCGCCGACTACATGGACCGTCAGCGTTGAGCATGAGCCGCACAGCCGTTCTGCTGTTGATGGCCGGCGCCCTGCTGCTGAGCGGTTGCAGCCGCCGCAGCGCGCAGGTCAATGTGCCCCCGCCTCCCGGCATTCCAGAAAACCCGCCGCCGGCAGCCACTTCCAGCGCGCCCAACATTCCTTCCCAGCCCGTTCCAGCACCAGCCATTCGCCAGCCCATTTTCGTGGAAACCGGCATCGCCAGCTGGTACGGGCCACCGTACCACAATCGGAAAGCTTCCGATGGCGAGATTTACAATATGAACGCGCTAACCGCGGCCCATCGGACCCTGCCCTTAGGTTCCATCGTGCGGGTTACCAACGTAAGCACGCAGCATTCCGTGGTGGTGCGCATCACCGACCGCGGGCCATTCATCCCTGGACGCATCATTGACTTGTCGCTGGCCGCCGCCAAGGCCGTGGATGTGTGGCGGTCAGGCCTGGCCAGGGTGAAGGTGGAACTGTTGCAGACGCCCGCTCCCCTGAATGAAGGTGGGCGCTGGGCGGTGCAGATCGGGGCCTTCGACGACCACGAATCGGCCACGGAGCTGCGCGACCATTTGGCCCGTCGCTACCACAGCGCCCGGGTGCACGAGTTTGCCAGCCCCACGGGCAACTGGTGGCTGCAAGTGCGTGTCCTGCAGGACGATAAGCAGCGCGCGGAAGATGTGGCCCGCGACACTCACACCGCCGAAGGCGCCGTCTTCCTGGTACGGCTGGACTAGCAGATAGCTAACCAATCTTGGCACTTACGCCGTTACCGCTTTTCCCCGCATGATTACTGCCGTAATAGCACCTCGGTGGGCTACCCAACTCTTCCCCGGCCATTAATACTGATACGAAGCTGCAGCAGCAGATAGTGGGGTCTTGCATCCGCATGATTTGTTTTGGAAGAACAACGGCAAATCGCGTGCGTGAAACTGGTTCGCGCCGGAGAGAGCGAGGTGCGGAGCTAGTTGAGTTCGCGTTTGTGCTTCCCATCTTTATCGGCATCTTGCTGGCGCTGATCTGGTCGGGCCGCGCCTACAACGCCTATGAAACCCTGAATCGTGCCGGTCGCGAGGGTGCACGCTTTGCCCTGGCTCCGAGTTGCGCTTCGTGTGGCAATACCGCTCCCACCACCAGCGAAGTTGCAACGGTCGTGGCCAATGCGCTTAGAGCCGATGGCATGCAGCCGACGCGCATTAGTGTTTTGGCTCCTGCCGTGACCTCATGCAGCGGTGGCGGCAGTCCCTGCAGCGTTGACGCCACCACGCAAATCACCGTGTGTCGCAATGTGCTGCTCAACAATACCGGCGGCGGCGTACCTCCGCAGTGTGGCGTTGCTGTCAGCTATGCCTACCCGCTGGATGTGCAGACACAACTGGGACCATGGATGCATGTGCCGGCGCTGACGCTCAAGAGCTACGTGCAGATGACAGAGGAGCAATAAGAAAATGCGCCTGCTCAGCAGCAAACACGGATCGCAATCCAAGCCGCGCTCTAAAACTGGAAGCCAGATCGTGGAGCTGGCAGTGGTGCTGCCGCTATTCCTGGTATTTGCGGTGGCAACATTTGACTTCGGCCACGTTTTCACCGTGCGCGACAAGCTGGCCAACTCCGCCCGCGAGGGAGCACGCCAGGGCGCAGGCCAGAGTTTCCAAGACCTCGTCACCGGCCCCGGACCGACCGGCGCACCTTCCACTGACATCACAGCAGTCGCTCAATCAGTTTACAACTATCTGCTGGACACAAACGTCCTGGCGACGAACGGAAAGAACTGTGTATTGAATGCGGGCGCCAATGTGGGCGCCTTCGCCTGGCAATATAGCGCCACCAATTGCCCGGATACCTTGACGATAAAAATCGAGCGCGCGGACGCGCAAGTTGTTAACGGCGGCACTGCCATTCTGACGCGCGTGACAGTGAATTATCCGGCACACTTTTTCCTGTTTCACCAGGTTATCGGACTCATTGCGCAGGGAGCGAATTTTTCCAGCACCTACCAGCTTTCCGCAGTGGGCACAATGCCGAACGTAAGGAATTGAGGCAAGCTATGGGCTCTAATACGCGATGGGCGAAAGAACGCGGCCAGACGTTGCTGCTGGCCTGTTGCGCGCTGATTCTTCTACTCGCTATGGCTGCCATGGCGATTGACGTTTCCATGATGTACGTGGCCCGCAATGAGGCGCAGCGCGCTGCCGATGCGGCGGCGCTGGCCGGAGCCACCGTTTTCGTCAACTCAGGATGCACTTCTGCCCCCGGCACCGCGAGTTCGTGCACCAGTGCTGCCGTGCAAACAGCAGTGAAAGCGCAGGCCAAAGGGGTAGGCGCCCAGAACAAGGTGTTCGGGCAGGCTGCGGCTATCGCCGACGCCGACATTACCTTTCCGGCCAGTCCCAGCCCCAGTGATCCTCTGGTGCAAGTGATAGTGCGTCGCAACCTGCCGACCGTGTTCGCCGGGGCCCTGAAGTCCATGCTGGGAGGCGCCAAAGCTCCGGTCGCCGTTGCCGCCACCGCCACCGCCGAAGCTTTCAATCCCACCGGTTCTAACACTCCGGTGCAAACCAGTTGCATCAAGCCCTGGTTGATTTCCAACTGCGATCCCTATGCCGCACACCCGGGGACCGGAAATCTGTGCAACAACGGAGCCACTCTGGTTAACAATGCCAACAGCATCACCAATCCCGGCCCATTCTCTTCGGGAATCATCGGCGAGCATTTGATGCTGCACGAGAACAGCGGGCCCAGCCAGTACG
>DATEGI010000044.1:0-7523 GCA_035280205.1 Terriglobales bacterium
CTTCGTTTGCGCTTGCCACTGGCGCCACGTATTTCCCCCAACCAACAACTCGGAGTGTCTAGGTGAAACTGCATCCACAAACAGGCTCCAGTGAATGTCACCGCTGTAGCCCCTCAGAGTGTGCGTGAGAACTCACTTGAGTTTCAAGAAGAAATGGTGCAGTAAGGAGGCATGACACGATTTCTGCCGTACAACCCGGATCAAGCATATCTATTGCCGCCGAACGTGAAGGATGTGTTGGGTAAAGATCACCTGGCGTTCTTTGTGCATAGGGTAGTGGAGCGGTTGGATTTGTGAGAGTTTGAGCGGGCCTACAGCGAGGAAGGTGGCGCGGTGTATGCTCCGGCGCTGATGTTGAAGGTGTGGTTGTACGCCTATGCGTTGGGGATGACGTCAGCCCGACGGTTGGAGCAGCGCATCCGGGAGGATCTAGGGTTGCGTTACCTGGCGGGAGGAGCGACGCCGGACAATTGGGCGCTGAGTGCGTTCCGGCGGCGGCATGGGCGCGGGGTCAACGACGTGTTCACGCAGGTGCTGGAGATGGCGCAAAAGCTGGGGATGGGGAAGTTGGGGCACGTGGCGGTGGACTCGACCCGGGTGCGGGGAGCGGCGGCACGGGAGAAGATGGACACGGAGAGCAAGCTGCGCCGGGAGCGGGCACGCTTGCGGTGGCAGGTGCGGCGGTGGCAGCAGGCTTGTAATGGGGAAGATCCAGAAGAGGGGGCCGGCTTGGGGGTGCCGCTCGCGGAACTGGAACGGCGTTGGGAGGAGATTCCGCGGCGGCTGGAGCGACTACGGAAAAGCGGACTGCGGCAAATCTCGCGCTCGGATCCGGAGAGTCGTTTTCTGCGCAGTCGGGAGGGCTGGCAGTTGGGGTACTCGGCCGAGATTGCGGTCAGTGAGGATCACCTGATTGTGGCGCAGCGGGTGACGCAGAATGCCAGCGATAACGGATCGTTGCTGCCGCTGGTGGATGAAGTGCAGCGGCAGTGTCACCGCCGGCCGCGCCGGCTGAGCGCCGACAGTGGATTTTTCTCCTTGGCCAACTTGCAGGGCTTGCGCGAGCGTGGCATTGAGGGATATGTGCCGGACGCCAATCTGAGTTACGAACTGAAAGGCAAGGGACGGGTGCAGGGCTTGGGCAAGAACCGCCAACTGCGCGATCCCGAACATCGGCGCATGCGCTGGAAACTGCGGCAAGAGGAAGGGCAAGCCATTTATCGGCAACGCAAGGCGATCGTGGAGCCGGTGTTTGGCGTGCTCAAACAACAACGCGGGATGCGACAGTTCCGCCTGCGCGGCTTGCAGCGCGTGGGCATTGAATGGACGCTGGCGGTCTTAGGTTACAACCTGACCCGCCTCTATCACCGGGGAAGCTGAACCTCCGGCGATGCTCAACCAAGAACTGAAAAAACGAAGCCGCCCCAGAATGTCGCTGGAGTTGGTTCTCACGCACACTCTCAGGGGCGTCATAAATAAAGCCCAGGACGGAAGTCCTGGGTAACGTTGCCAAGCCAGATTCCGGGTCCCGTAGGGACGGCACACAATCAGCGGAATTGCGTCCACAAATACGCCCCCGTCAGCGCCGTCACCACCGCCGTGGTGCTCCACGCCGCCACGTTGAACCAGCGCGAATTCACGTACTCGCCCATTAGTTCGGTCTTGTTGATGAGCAGAATCATGAACACCAGCACAAACGGCAGCACCGCCCCGTTAATCACCTGGCTGAGAATGGAAACCTGCACCAGCGGCAGGTTCGGCGTCAGAATCACGCCCGCTCCGGCGACAATCAGCAGTGTATACAACCAATAAAACACCGGCGCTTCGCTGAAACTCTTTCCCACTCCTGACTCGAATCCCAGCCCTTCGCACACCACGTAAGCGGTGGAGAGCGGCAAAATGGACGCCGCAAACACGGAGGCATTCAGCAATCCGGCGGCAAACAGAATGTAGGCGTACTCGCCCACCAAAGGATGCAGTGCCTGCGCCGCATCCGCGGCATCGCGCACCTGGGTGTGCCCGTGCACGTAGAGGGTGGCAGCGCAGGCCACAATGATGAACCAGGCCACCACGTCGGTCAGAATGCAGCCCACCACCACGTCAACGCGCGAGGCCGCGAACTGCCGCTTCGTCACCCCCTTCTCCACGATGGACGACTGCAGGTAGAACTGCATCCAGGGCGCAATGGTCGTGCCCACTATTCCTAGGAACATGTACAGGTAGGCGCGCTGATGGAAGTAACTCACCCCCGGCGGCACGAACGTGGCAATACCGGCCTGCTTCCACGATGGCCCGGACATAATTCCGGCGGCGATGTAACAGACGTAAAAAAAAGACGCGACGATGAAGACTTTTTCTACGCTCTTGTACTGGCCCTTAACTACCAGCAGCCAGACGAATACCGCGGTAAGGGGAACGGAAATGAATCGTGAAACGCCAAACAGCTCCAGGCTCATGGCCACGCCGGCAAATTCGCCCACCACGTTGCCGAAGTTGACTACCACCAGCCCCATCATCATCAGGAAGGTGACCCGCAGGCCGAATTCCTCGCGGATCAGGTCGCTCAGCCCTTTGCCGGTCACCGCGCCCATGCGCGCCGACATTTCCTGCACCACGATCAGCGCCAGCGTGGTGGGGATGATGGTCCACAGCAGCAAATGGCCGAACTGCGCCCCGGCAGCCGAGTAGGTCCAGATGCCATTGGGGTCGTTGTCTACGTTCGCGGTTATGAAGCCGGGGCCGAAGACCGCTAAAAACAGCAGAATCCGGACCCGCCAGCGCCTCCACCATCTCATCGCTGCCGTCGCAAGTTAAGTTTGGGAACACGCGCACTGCCGCCCCAGAATAACTGCAGCCTCGCTTTCCCGCCAGCCACTTGCGTGCCATACGAACAATTTCTTTCACCACAGAGGACACAGAGAGCACAGAGGATTTGTGGGGGATCGGAACTGGGTACCAGCTACTGGAAACTGACCACTGACTACTGACCACTGACCACTGCCTTACAGCTTCGCCCGCAGCAGGCTGATTACATCGTCCGACGTAATCACGCCCGTGAGCTTGCCCTCGTCCTCCACCACAGGAAGGGTTAGCAGGTTGTACTTGTCGAATATTTCGGCGACTTCCTTCTCATTGGCCCCAGCGTGGCAGGAAATCAGCGGCTCCATGCTCAGGGGCAGCAGGGGATCCGAGGGCTGTGCCAGCACCAGCTTGGGCAGCATCACCGCGCCCACCAGGCGGCCCTCCGGGTCGAGCAGGTAGATGGTGCTCACGGTCTCGATTCCGCCCTCAAAATGCCGCAGGGCCTCAATGGCGTCGTGCACCGTGGCATTGGCGGGCAGCGCCAGATACTCCGTGGTCATGCGCCCGGCCGCCGTGTTGTCCTTGAATTCCAGCAGCTCGGACACTTCCTGCCGCTCTTCCGGCTCCATCTCGTGCAGGATCTCTGCCGTGGTTTCCTTGGGCAGGTCCTTCAGCAGGTCCGCAGCCGCGTCCGGATCCATCTCCTCCACAATGTCGGCGGCGCGGTCCGAATCCAGCGACTCTACGATCGAGGCCTGCAGCTTGGGCTCCACCTCCTCCAGCGCCTCCGCCGCCACATCCTCGTCCAGGGTTTCGAACACCGCCTCGCGCTCGTCCGGCGCCAGTTCTTCCACGATGTCGGCGATGTCGGCGGGGTGCAGACGGGCCAGGCGCTTGTGCGAGATCTTCAGCTTCACCCGCCGCGCCGGGTCGGTCTCGATCAGGTCCACAAACTCCCAGGGAATCTCGCGCGGAGGAATGTTGCGCAACAGCGCGCGCAGCACAATGCCGGGCAACAGACCCTTCAGCAGCCGGCGCACCGCCCCCCGCGCCCCGATGTCCACGCCCGCCACCCGCAGCGCCACATGCTGGTTCACCCGGTCTTCGTGCAGGTCAACGTCGTTCACCCGCACCACCTTGCGCCCGTGCACGTCAATAATCTGCTGGTCGAGCAGGTCGCGCTCCAGCAGCAGCAGACCCTCGTGGCCGGGCTCGGGCAGCCACTCCGCCATGGGCTTGGCGGCGCGAATGCCGCCGTCAATCGAGGCCACATCGCTGAAGGGCAGCAGCTTGGCTCCTTGCTTGGTTCGCACCACCAGGGCCGCCACCCGCAGCGGGTCTTCCTGCGGCCGCAAGGCCACCTCGCGCACACGCCCGCTGGCCCCGGTCGGATCGTACACCGGCGCGCCCAGCAGGTCGGTTAGCGCTACATTCGCCATTCGTCCTGAGAATACAAAACTTTGATGCTCAAATCCATATCCTTGAGCAACATTTTCAACAACTTAGCTGCGCCCGCCGGCAAAGCCACAGGTATTTTGAGCGCATTTCGCAACTGAGCGTGTGGCGATCAGTTCAGTTATTGGTTACTCGCTGAGATTGCCGGCTTGATAACTTGAACTGAGCCGCCCGCGGTGCAAGGCGCATTGGATGGAGCTCCGGCGCGCGCCGTTTGCAGTAGGCCAACCTCGCTGGACCACACGGCTCAGGCTCGGTTAAGAGGACCAAACCTCTTGGGGATCGTTGGTCGTTTGTTCAGTCACTTGTAGACTTCGGCGCTCGCCAAACTGGAAGTATGCGGTCTAGGACTGCAACAGAGTTCTTGAAAACCCGCTGTTCCGCCGGTGACCAGGACTTCCCCATTATTCAACCTTGTAGCCGCATACTCTGCTCTGTCTGACTCGAGACTCGCAGCCGAGATGGAAGCCGAGGTGGCCGGATTGAACAGTTCAGCGGTAACCATCGTGTACCACTCTGGTTGAGCATCACCATCGAAGTCGTGCGTGTACCCTCCCGCTACCAGCACAGTTCCATTGGCCAACAGAGCGGCTGAATGGGAATCGCGCGCGACCAGAAGCTTCCCCGCGGTCTGGAACACGCCCTTGGCGGGGTCGTAGATCTCCGCGCTGTTCAGGGAAACGGGCTGGGCGGCAGCGCCGCCGCCCACGGGCGGCATGACCTGTGTACCACCCAATACCAGAACCTTGCCATTCGGCAGAAGCGTCGCCGTGTGATGGGCACGCGCATGGATCAGTGACCCAGTAGCGCTAAAAAGACCAGACGCAGGGTCGAAGAGTTCTGTGCTGTCGGTGTCGCTGACACTTCCGATGAACAGCACTTTGCCACTGGACAGTGGAGTTGCCGTGTGTTGTGCGCGTGCCAAATGCATTTCGCCAGTCACGCTAAAAGTTCCCGTGCTTGGGTCGTACAGCTCGGCGCTGGACAACAAGGTGCCTCTACCGTCCTGGCCGCCTGCAATCAGCACTTTGCCATTTTGTAATAGAGTTGCTGTCGCCTCATTGCGTGCCTGGTTTAGGTCACCGGTCGCGGTGAAGCTCTGTGTCATAGGGTCAAAAAGCTCCGCGGTCTTGAACAGATTGCCTTTTGAGTTACCGCCTCCAACGATCAACACTCTTCCGTCTTGTAGGAGGGTGGCGCAATGTCCGGTGCGCACTTGGATCATGGAACCACTGTTCGGTGTGAAACTGCCTGATGCCGGAATAAATAACTCGGCGCTGTGCGCTGCGTTCGCGGTTCCTCCCGCGACAAGCACTCTCCCGTCTGGAAGTAGGGTGGCTGTGTGCCCGGAGCGGGCAATTTCCATGTTGCCGATGGAAACAAAACCGACATTCACAACCTTCACCGAAGCTGTGGCACTGACGCTGGGGTTAGCGATGGAGGTGGCGACCAGGTGAAAAGTACCAGTAGTGTTGGGGGCGGTGTATACCCCGTCAGCGGTGACAGTCCCGCCGGCTGCTCCCTCCTGCACGTTCCAGGTGACGTCGTATTGACCCACCGTGCGATCAAACCCACTGAATTGACGTTGTCCCCCGGTGCGCAAGGTTTCGCTGGCTGGGGAGATGGAGACTGTGGCATCGCTGGTGTCACCGGAACCGCCACCGTCACCGGAACCGCCACCTAAAGATGAGTTGGAGCCACCCGGTGTGTTCGCTCTACTGGAGGCCCCGCCGCAGCCGAGCGCCCCCACAATGACTGCAAGCAGAAATACGATGCCCATGGTGCGCAACATAGAACCTCCTCTCGTGCTGACCGCGCAGCGTGTGCCCGATTACACCTCTCAAACTTCGGCGCATGTCGAGCCACAATCGGATCCACTCCGACCCGTGGTTCCCAACCGCGGCCTCATCTGTTATCTAATGCGCGAAACGCAGCCCAAAAATGTAAACTGGCCCCATAACTGAGGATCCGCCTCGGAAGTGGCGCTGCAGTCTCCGTACCAGACACCCTGAGTGTTGACTTTCGCGGATGCCGATGAAACCCAATAATTGGAAAGAGGATTAAACCCCACTCCGTCTCAAGGTCTTGGTTCCAAACTATCCAGTTAGATAACTGACTATCCGATTGGATCAGGAGCCGAGGTCCGGTAGCGTATGCAACTCGGCGGGACACTGTCTTTCAAATTCGAGCTTTTTTATCAGGAAAAGAGGAGTCACGCAGCGGCGTCTGAGTCCGCCGCTACAACTATTTCTGGATGAGCAGGCGCCCTTCCCAACAGGTATGAACGGTACAGTCCCGGGGTGACTCCTACCTTGTTCTTGAAAACCGTTGTAAAGTGGCTCTGACTAGCCATTCCCACAGCAGCCCCAATCTCCACCAATGTTAGGTGACGGTTTGTCAGCAAGCCCTTGGCTTCTCTGATGCGCTGACCCAGCACATATTGGTGCACACTTCGTCCTGTGCTCTTCTTAAAGAGCCGCCCGAAGTGATAGGGGCTGATCAAGGCTACTTGGGCGATCTCCGCAATGCTAAGGTCTTCGTCTAAATGCGAATGAATGAATTCCAGTACCCGGCGAAGGCAATGTGAAGACAGCCGGACGGGATGCGGGAACTGATAGTTAATCACTGCATACTTTTGAGCGACATGCGCTGCGATTGCGTTGACAATTGATTCACCGAATAGCCGTCCGGCAGGGCAACCCGCCCCCAGGTCCTCGAACAACATTCTTACGTAATGGTTAAGGATCGAATCAAGGACATCAGGCTGGGGAATCAATTCCACGCGCCGGTACCCCGGTACCTCTTCACACGCCCTTTCCATCGTAAATTCGTCGATCAGTAAGGAAAGAAGAGTGCAAGGGCCCTCTTGGCGACAAGCGATTAGATCCTGGGATGAACGAAGAGCCACATGGCCGCTACTTACCTCTGCGCGTCGGTTATGGCCATCCTCACGCCAGTGGAGTACAACCGGTTTTTCACAAATACTGACACCCACCAGATGCCCAGGAAAGCTCATGGTCGGCGGGAATTCGATGGTGGGTACGCGGTGCTGTTCAAGCAGAAATCCCGTCCAGGCAGTGCCTGCGCTAGAAACTACCGGTTGGGGGAAAAGAGGAGGACGGAGCCGACCGCTGGCCAGCACCGAGATTCGACGGTCGAGCACGCCGAAGCCCCCAAAGTGGCGCTATTTTAGCTGACTGCAGTTTCTAGGATCAACTTTAACTCCTGTCCGAACCCGGGGCGGCTCACCTAAACAACCTACGACT
>DATEGI010000045.1:0-15033 GCA_035280205.1 Terriglobales bacterium
CTGCCAGAACCCCACGTTGACCTGGTACTCCAGGTCGCTGCCCGGCTCGGGGCCGCTGGGCTGCTGGCCGCGCCCGCTGAAGATGCCGGAGAAGATGTCGCGGAAGCCGCCGCGCTTGCGCTCGGTGGTGGGGCCGCGGCCGGCGCCTTCGAACAGATCGGAAAAATCGAAACCGCTGAAATCGAAGGGCACGCCCTGGGCGCCGCCCTGGCCAGCTTGGCTGCCGCCCGGGAAACCGCCGCCAGGGGTTCCACCGGCGCCCGCGCGCGCATAAGCCTCGGCCGCCTCCGGGCTGATATTGTCGGAGTAGTAGCCGAGCTGATCGTAGATCTTGCGCTTCTTGGGGTCGCTGAGAACGTCGTTGGCCTCGGAGATGGCTTTGAAGCGCTCTTCCGCGGCCTTGTCGCCAGGATTAACATCAGGATGGTATTTGCGCGCCAGCTTGCGGAACGCCTTACGGATCTCGTCCGTTGAGGCGTTCTTCTTAACCCCGAGGACGCCGTAGTAATCCTTGGTTTGAGTGGGCATCGAAAAAGCAGTGGCCAGTGGTCAGTTGCCAGTGGCCAGTTTAGTTCACCATCTTATGATCTTCACCTTCCTGAATCACAACGACAGGATTGCCGACGGGCAGCTCGTCGTCGTGCACCACCGGAACGCGCTGCAAGCCTTCCGCCGTGGGGGTAAACACAAACCATTGGCCCTCTTCCGGCACAAAGCTGAGAAAATATTCGTTACCGTTGATTGCGAATTGCACTTTGTTCTCCCTTGAACTTCTCTGCAGGGGCTAAAGCCCGAATTTTCTAATGTGAATCTTCATCCGGCGTCATCCTTCACGGCTTTCAGCCGTGAGGGGTCTCGCGTGCATGCAGCGAAGGTTCTCATTCCCGCACAATGTTGGCAGTGCTAAAGCGCTATTCCCTCCAAAAGCACACGGGCCCACTTTCCGGTCCCGCCCGTTTTTGGGTGGAGCAGGCCTTCAGGCCTGCATTACCGCTGCCGACTGAGTTTGGGCTTTAGCCCCTGAGGTACGTCCCTCAGCGGCTGAAGCCGCTTTCATTCCTGTCCAATACTTGCAGCGCTAAAGCGCTGCTCCACCCTAAAAGCCAAATGCTGCAAGGGGCGCCTCGGGCGCCCCCTCAAAGCCGCTTGCTTGTGTGGGGACAGGTCTACGACCCGTCCAGGAGGGGCGGAGCCCCGCCTCCACACATTCCAACTAGAAGCCAGCCAACAGCCAGCTTATTTCTTGTCCTCCACGTCCACGTACTCGGCGTCAATGACTTCGCCTTCCTTCTTGGCTTCGCCATCGCCGCCGGGCTGCGGACCCGGACCAGCGCCCGGCTGCGGGCCCGCACCCGGGGCACCCTGCGGCTGGGCTGCGCGATACATCTGCTCGGCCAGCTTGTGCGACGCCGCGGTCAGGCGCTCGCGCGCTTTGTTCATCTGGTCCTTGTCGTTGGACTCCAGCGCCTTCTTGGCGTCGGCCACCGCGTTCTCCACATCGCCGCGCTCGGAGCCGGAGATTTTGTCGCCATGCTCGCGCAGCATCTTCTCGATGCTGTACACCATGGAGTCGAGCTGGTTGCGGGCCTCGATCTCCTCGCGCTTGGCCTTGTCTTCAGCCGAGTGCGAATCGGCTTCCTTGGCCATCCGCTCCACCTCCTCCTTCGACAGGCCGGAAGAAGAGGTAATGGTGATCTTCTGGTCCTTCTGCGTGGCCATGTCCTTGGCGGTCACGTTGAGGATGCCGTTGGCGTCAATATCGAACGTGACCTCAATCTGGGGCACGCCGCGCGGCGCCGGCGGAAGGCCGGTCAGATGGAACTTGCCCAGGGTGCGGTTCTGCCCGGCCATGGGCCGCTCGCCCTGCAGCACGTGTACCTCGACTGAGGTCTGATTGTCCGCCGCGGTGGAGAAGGTCTCCGTCTTGCGCGTCGGGATGGTCGTATTACGCGGAATCATCGGCGTGGCCACGCCACCCAGCGTCTCGATGGAAAGCGTGAGCGGGGTCACGTCGAGCAGCAACAGGTCTTTGACCTCGCCCTTGAGCACGCCGCCCTGAATGGCCGCACCGACCGCTACCACTTCGTCCGGGTTCACCCCCTTGTGGCCTTCGCGCCCAAACAGCTCTTTGACCAACTGCTGAATGCGGGGCATGCGGGTCTGGCCGCCGACCAGCACCACTTCGTTGATCTTGTCGGCGCTGATGCCGGCATCCTTCATGCACTGTTTGCAGGGGCCGATGGAGCGCTCGATGATGTCGCGCACCATCTCTTCCAGTTTGCCGCGGGTCAGCCGCTTCACCAGGTGCTTGGGACCGCCGGCGTCGGCGGTGATGAAGGGCAGGTTGATCTCCGTCTCCATGGTGGTGGAGAGCTCGATCTTGGCGCGCTCGGCGGCGTCGCGCAGGCGCTGCAGCGCCATTTCGTTGCCCTTGGCGCGCAGGTCCAGGCCCTCGTCTTTCTTGAACTCGTCAATCAGCCAGTCCACGATGCGCTGGTCAATGTTGTCGCCGCCCAGGTGGGTATCGCCATTGGTGGCTTTGACTTCGATGACGCCTTCGCCTACTTCCAGAATGGAGATATCGAACGTGCCGCCGCCAAAGTCGTAGACCGCGATGGTCTCGTCCTTCTTCTTATCCAGGCCGTAGGCCAGCGCCGCCGCCGTGGGCTCGTTGATGATGCGCTTCACGTCCAGACCGGCAATGCGCCCGGCGTCCTTTGTGGCCTGCCGCTGCGCGTCGTTGAAGTAAGCCGGGACGGTGATGACCGCCTCGGTAATCTTCTCGCCCAGGTAGTCTTCTGCCGCTTTTTTCAGCTTCTGCAGAATCAAGGCCGAGATCTCGGGCGGGGTGTACTTCTTGCCGCTGATCTCTACGGCTACGTGGTCGCCGTCGCGGATCACCTTGTAGGGCACCATCTTGATTTCTTCGCTCACCTCTTCGTAACGACGGCCCATGAAGCGCTTGATCGAATAAACCGTGTTTTCGGGGTTGGTAATGGCCTGGCGTTTCGCCACCTGGCCCACTAGGCGCTCCCCAGTCTTGGTAAAGCTCACCACGGAGGGGGTGGTACGCCCGCCCTCCTCGTTGGCGATCACCTTGGGCTCGCCGCCTTCCATGACGGCGACCACCGAGTTGGTGGTGCCCAAATCAATACCGATAATCTTTGCCATTGCCACTGCCTCCTGCGCTAAACCTTATTGTAAGTGGTTGAAACTATGTGCCTTCTATTTCAGCTCTGCATTTATAGCGCAACCATGATAGGACTTGAGTGTGTTACTGTCAATGTTTTAGATGTTCACGGAGGGCAGTGGGATGCAGGGAAGTGGAGAGCACTCAGCAGTCAGCAATCAGCATTTAGCCAGAAAAAAGCAGTTAGCAATCAGCGCTTAGCTGGCTGACGACTGTTCCGCCAAGATACAAGAGTTAAATACCCCCGCAACTGGGTTCCGTGACTGAATGCTGACTGCTGACGGCTTGTTTTAGCGGCTCCGCATCTCAGCTACCGGCCCTGTTGCGGCCGCGCCCTGTCTATGGCCTCCAATAAAAGTTCGCAGCGCAAGTCCCCGCCCTCCAAGCCGGAGAACCAGCCAGCCAAGCCTTTTCCGGTGCAGCCTCCGCCTGCGGGAGCCGAGGTTGTAATACCTGCCGAGACCGCGGCCGAGCTCGAAGAAGAACACGAACTACTCCATGCCAACATTCGGGCGGCCAGCATGGCCCAGGTGGTGGTGGCGGTCGTGGTCGGAATCTCCATCTTTTATTTCGCGCGCATTCCCCTGATTACCGTATCCGTAGCCCTGCTGATCGCCTTCATTTTGGAGCCGCTGGTGGATCGCCTGCATAAGTGGCGAGTGCCGCGAGCGGTGGGCGCGCTGATTGCGGTGGCGTGCCTGGTTGCGGTGCTCGGAGCTGCCACTTACGTTTTTTACAACCGGGCGATGGCCTTCGGCCAAGAGCTACCCAGGTATTCCACAGAAATACACGCCGTGGTGGCCAAAATCACCAGCAAGACCAGCAAGATTGAGCAAAACACTTCCAAGGTGCTGAAGGGACCGCATGAGCAGAAGCCGATACCGGTGGAGGTGCAGGAGGGACCAAGCCTGCTGCGCTTCCTGGAAGGCGGAGCAGGGGTGGTTGGCGACGTTATCCTCGCCATGAGCTTTATCCCCTTCCTGGTCTATTTCATGCTCAGCTGGAAGGACCATGCCCACCGGGCCACCGTGCAGCTGTTTCCTAAAGAACACCGACTGGTGGCGCATCGGACGGTGGGGCGCATATCCACCATGATCCGCGGCTTCATTATTGGCAACGTGGTGGTAGGCGTTATCAATTCCGTGATCAGCAGCCTGGTTTTTTGGCAGCTGGGGATCTCTTATCCGTACTTTATCGGCATTATCAGCGGCTTTGCCAGCCTGATTCCCTATCTGGGGCTGGTCCTGGGCATCATCCCACCGCTGGCGGGCGGCATCGGAGTGCTGACCCATACTGGGATCATTATCGTGGTGCTTACCGTGCTCGCGGTGCACCTGGTGACCATGAACGTGCTCTATCCCAAGATGGTGGGCCGGCGTGCCCAGCTCAATCCGCTGGCGGTCACGCTTTCCCTGCTGTTCTGGGCGTGGATTTGGGGAGCCATGGGGCTGGTGCTGGCCATTCCCATCGTGGGGGCCACCAAGATCATCTTCGATCACGTGGATTCGCTGCGGCCGCTGGGCGCGTGGCTGGGGGAATAGTTTCTTCACCGCCGAGACGCCGAATGCGCCAAGAAAAACTCTTATCAATGTCATCCTGAGCGCAGTGGCGCGATTCGCGAGCGAATCAGCCGACTCCGCTCAGGATGACATTCAGCAGAATTTAGTGAGAAGAAGTTATCTTTTCTCGGCGCACTCGGTGTCTCGGCGGTGAAAGATTTTTATTCCACCGTGACCGACTTGGCCAGATTCCGCGGCTGGTCTACGTCGCAGCCGCGGCGCACCGCGATGTGGTAGGCCAGCAGCTGCAGGGGCACGATCTCCAGAATGGGCAGCAGCAGCTCCGGCGCCGGCGGAATGTAGAGCACCTGGTCGGCGGCCTCGCGGATCTCCTCGTCGCCCTCGGTGGCCACGGCGATCACCTGCCCGGAGCGCGCCTTCACTTCCTTCAGGTTCGACAGCGTCTTCTCGTAGCGCACCATCGAGCCCGCATCGGCCGGGTCGTGCGTGGCCAGAATCACCACAGGCAGGTTCTCATCAATCAGGGCATTCGGCCCGTGCTTCATCTCTCCCGCCGGATAACCTTCGGCGTGAATGTAGGAAATCTCCTTCAGCTTGAGCGCCCCCTCCAGCGCCACCGGGTAGTGAATGCCGCGGCCGAGGAAGAGGAAGTCCTGCGAGCGCACGTACTGCTTGGCCAGCTCCTCGCAGCTTTCGTCGTGCGTGAGCAGGGTCTCAAGCTTGCCCGGCACCAGCGTCAACTCGGTGATCAGCTGGCGGGCCGCGTCGGCCGAAATCACCCCCCGCACCTCGGCCAGATAGAGCGCGAACAGGTACAGCGCCGTCAGCTGGGCGGTGAAGGCCTTGGTCGAGGCCACGCCGATCTCGGGCCCGGCGTGGGTGTAGATCGTCCCGCTCGACTCGCGCGTGATCATCGAGCCCACCACGTTGCAGATGGCCAGCGTCTTGGAGCCCTTGGCCTTGGCTTCGCGCTGGGCGGCGATGGTGTCCGCCGTCTCTCCCGACTGCGAGATCAGCATGGTCACCGTGTCCGGCGCCAGAATCGGGTCGCGGTAGCGCCATTCGCTGGCGTAATCCACCTCCACCGGCACCCGCGCCAGGCGCTCGATCATGAACTTGCCCGCCTGCGCCGCATGCCAGCTGGTGCCGCAGGCGGCCAGGTTGATCTTCTTCAGCCCGCGGAACTCGGCCTCGCTGATTTCCATCTCGTCCAGGAAAATCTTGCCCGAATCCTGCGAAACCCGCCCCAGCCAGGTGTCCCGCACCGCCCGCGGCTGCTCGTAAATTTCCTTGAGCATGAAGTGCTTGAAGCCGCCCTTTTCCGCCATGATCGGGTCCCAGGTCACGTGCTGCACCTGGCGCACGATGGGCTGGCCCTGAAAGTCGCTGAGCTCGACTCCTTCCGGCGTGATCACCGCCAGGTCGCCGTCGGCCAGAAAAAACAGGTCGCGGGTGTGGTAGAGGATGGCGGGCACGTCGGAAGCCACGAAGTATTCGTCCTTGCCCAGCCCGATCACCGCCGGCGGGCCATTGCGCGCGGCCACGATCTTGTTGGGCTCATCCACCGCGATCACCGCCAGGGCGAACACGCCCTTCAGTTCGCGCACCGCCCGGCGCACCGCGTCTTCGAGCTTCGGCCGGTGGCCGTTGCTGTGCTTGAGGAAGTACTTTTCGATGAGGTGGGCGATCACTTCGGTGTCGGTTTCGGTGGCGAAGCGGTGGCCCTCTTCCGCCAGTTTCTTTTTGAGCGTGAGGTAGTTCTCGATGATGCCGTTGTGCACCACCACCACTTTGCCCGTGCAGTCGCGGTGAGGATGGGCGTTTTCCTCGGTGGGGCGGCCGTGGGTGGCCCAGCGGGTGTGGCCGATGCCGTAGGTGCCATCCAGCGGCTTCAGCCGGATGGATTCTTCCAGGTTCCTCAGCTTGCCTTCGGCGCGCCGGATCTGCAGGCCCTCGCCGTTGCCCGCCACCGCGATCCCCGCCGAATCGTAGCCGCGATACTCCAGCCGCTTCAGGCCGTCCAGAATCACAGGGACGACCCGCTTTTTCCCCACGTACCCCACTATGCCGCACATATTCGAACTCCTTGCCGGGGGAGGCGCCTGCTACTCGAGGGTATAACGGAACTCTTCAATGACGGGATTAGTCAAAACTTCGCGCGCGATTCGCGCCACTTCCGTTTCCGCCTGCTCCCGGCTGAGGCCGCCGTCGAGGGTGATTTCGAAATATTTGCCCTGGCGCACGTCCTCCAGCCCCTTGTAGCCCATCTTGTTGAGCGCGCTTTGAATGGTCTTGCCCTGGGGGTCGAGCACACTCTTCTTCAGGGAAACGTATACGTAGGCTTTCATTGCGCCAATTATACGTCAGAGAAGAACCTGGCTTGGGCGTGCAGAACAGCCCAGGCTCAGCCGCAAAAGAGAGCCGAGCCGCTGAATCAGCCCAGTTGCGCGAGTTCCGCGTCCAGGTCGGCAAGCGCGGTCTCCAGCATGCTGCGATGCCGGGGATTGCTGCTGGCTTCCAGTTGTTGCCGGACTTGCGCGCGGGCGAGCGCCAGGCTATCTTTTCTGCGCCGGTTTTCGAGTTGTTCCGCGCTCAGGCGAGGTTTGGCCTCTGCTGGTTCCTCACTGGCCGCTTCCACCTGAGCCTCTACTGCTTTGCTTTCCCAACCTCTGGCCACGTTTTAATTATACGAGCCGCTTGGCTGCCGCGCAGGTGCCGATGGTGATTCGGGGCGGATTACGGTAGTTGGTAGCTGGTAGCTGGATGTTGCCGGCGACCAACTACCGGCTTCCAACTACTTTTTCTTCAATTTGTTGTAATCGGGCATGAAGACGCGCAGGCCGAAGGCAGGCGTGGTTTTGGTGTAGCCGGCCACAAGTTGCTCTTTGTAGTGTTCCAGATAGAAGTCGAAGGGATCTCGCGGACTGATGTCAATCAACTGCATATCGGTGTCGTCCATGGTCAGCTTGCCGAAGCGCAGGCGCCCGCCGCGATAAGTCATGTAGTTGCCCGGCGGTAGTGCTGGCAGGCGCCCGCCAAAATGTTCGACGATGGTGGTGCCCTTCAGTTCGATTGAGGTAAGCCGCCCCTCGATTTTGGGCAGCGGCAGGATTCCCTCGGGATTGATCAGTAAATCGTCCTTCTCCGCGCGCACGCCGCGGACTTTGTTGGTGCTGATCAGGTCGGAAATGTTCACCCCCAGCAGATCCATCAGGCCTTTCACGGGAACATGCGCCGCTCTCACCTTGTTGGAATGAATGCGGATTTCGCCCTGAGGCGTCAGGCTGAGGGCGCCCTCCTCCTCGAAGGGAATGTCTCCCTTGGAGTGCAGCTTGCCCGTGATCCTCAGAGTGTTGCCTTTCATCGTAATCGAGATATCTTTCAGGGGCGCACTGCGGGCGGCGAACACATGGTCATTGAGAATGTTGCTCAAGGCTTGCGTAGTGAGAGACATGTCGGCCGCATCAATATGCAGAACGAAGGAGCGGGCGTCGTCGAAGATGGGGAAGGGGTTCTGGCCGATGGCAGCAAGCCATCCGGAGAGCGCATAGATGTGGACGGCGATGCTGGCCGTGAAGTGGTACATCACGTTGCGCATGGTGACCGCCACCACGGCCGGTTTCACCCGGCGCGATTGGGCGGCGGCGCCCGCCGCTAACCAGAGGATAGCCACAGCGACGGCGATCGGTTTGGATATACGCACCGACTACATGGGATGCGCATGTTAATAGGGGCGGCGTAACCCTGGGCGCCATTTTCGCGGGCGAGAGCCTGCCCTGAGCACAGTCGAAGCGGCACCCGCGCCACAACGACACGAAGGCGTGCTTCTGCACGCGAGATGCTTCCGGGCTTAAAAGCCCCTCTGCATGACGCCATCTAGAAAGACAGTTCCTGCTTAGAGCCGGAACAACTCGCGCAGGCGTTTGGTCTGGGCCCGGCTGACGGGAATTTCGGTCTGCTTCTTGTCGTCCATGCGGAGCTGGTAGGAGCTCTTGAACCAGGGCACCACTTCCTTGATGTGGTTGATGTTGACCAGGTAAGAGCGGTGCGCCCGCCAGAACAGGTTGGGGTCGAGGTTGGCTAGTAGGTCTTCCAGTGTACGGCAATTGGACTGGCCTTCCATGCCGCTAAGGCCGCCGGTGACCACTGTGATGACACCGTCTTCAATGGAGGCGTAACAGATATCCTTCTGGTCCACCAGGAAGAGGCGGCCCGCGGCTTTGAGCAGCAGTTTGGAGGCGTGCGGCTGCTGCGATTCGAGCATACGGACCAGCGTATCCAGGCGGTCGCCAGGGGCGGCGCTAGATTCCAGCTTGCTGCGCACCCGCTGTACCGACTGCGCTACCCGCTTTTTGTCGAAGGGTTTGAGGAGGTAATCGACAGCATTTACCTCGAAGGCTTTCACCGCGTACTGGTCGTAGGCGGTAGCGAAAACGATTTGCGGCAGAGGAACCTTCTTGTCCAGCAGCTTCTTGAGGACGCCGAAGCCGTCGAGGCCGGGCATCTGCACATCGAGAAAGACCAGGTCGGGATTGTGCTCGCGGATAAGATTGACGCCTTCCACTCCGTTCTTGCCCTGCGCAACCACCTCGATATCGCCCACATTCTTCAGCAGGAAGGCGAGTTCATCGCGGGCCAGTTGCTCATCGTCCACGATCACGGCGGATAGCGACATAGACTCTCCTGGGGCGCTGCTAAGAAGTATAAGGGCGGGGTTTCCAGGCGAGCAAGGTGCCCCGGCAGGCACTCCGGGGGAACTGGACTGCCTGCCGGGCGGCGACAAGCAGTCCGTTGCAGTATTGACTATTGCGGCCGCTGGCGTTGGCGCATCATCTGCTGCATATCGAACTTGTGGTAGTCGGGGGGAACTTGGAACAGGGTGGCGTCCTGTGAACCCTCCTGAATGTTGCGCAATTCAGTGCCGTCGCCCTTGTCGTTCAGCCACTTGACCACGAACCGCAGCTTAGGATCAATCCATACGAAGCCTGACCCTTTGTTTGACGTTCCCACGTACTTGATGGTCGAGCGGCCGTTAACAGTGTCCTCGCCGACCTTGCGGCAAGTCACGTTCTCGTTAGGATTGTGTTTCTTGACCAGGCTTATGTATTGCGGGCAGGCGTTGTTGGGATCGTCGGGCCGAAACAACACGTTTTTTTCCTGCATTTTCATTTGCGGCATGGATTCCATGTACATTTTCTGCTGAGGCATCAAGGTTATGCTCTTCTGATTGACAAAGTCCATAATCGCCGCCCCCCTGCCGACTTCACCGCCCTCGTCGGTTTCGATGCGCATCTTGTCTTTGCCCACAAAAATCTTAGAGGGGCCGGAATGGGAGCGATCCTTGCCGATGTTGACAAAGTCAGCAGAGAACTCCTGGGCAAACGCACTAAAAGTAAGAAGCGAGAGCAGAACAACGAAGAACGCAAATCGTAAGATGGAAAAGCGACCGCCGGGCATGTGTTTCCTCCTTGTCAAAGTGGAACGGGCCGGATACCACGATCACTCCTGGCCGCAGGGTCAGGGGAGCATATCAGAAGATGCACGGCGCGGGAAGCCGTTCAAGCGGCGTTTTCCAGGGCCAAGGCCATGCCCATGCCGCCGCTGACGCAGAGCGTAGCTGCCCCGAGCCGGGCCCTGCGCTTCAGCATTTCGTGCAGCAGGGTGACGGTAATGCGGGCTCCAGTGCAGCCGATAGGGTGACCCAGGGCGATGGCCCCGCCGTTCACGTTCAGGCGGCTGCGGTCGAAGTGCAGTTCCCGGTCACAGGCCAAAACCTGGGCGGCAAAAGCTTCATTGACCTCGATAAATTCGAGGTCGTTGATGCCTAAGCCGGTTTTGTCCTTCAGCTTGCGCATGGCCGGTACCGGTCCGATGCCCATGGTGCGCGGGTCTACCCCCGCGGAGGTGACCGCCACAATGCGCGCCAGAGGCTTCAGGTTGTTGCGCTTTACGAAACTTTCGCCCGCCAGCACCAGCGCCGCGGCGCCGTCCGTGATGCCGGAAGAATTGCCGGGCGTGATGGTGCCGCTTTTGGAGAATACTGGCGAGAGCTTGGCCATTTTTTCCAGGCTGGCATCGGGAAACAGGTGTTCGTCGCGCTCGAACAACTGCGTGCCTTTTTTGGACTCGATCTTTACGGGCACAATTTCGTCGTGCAGGCGCCCGGAGTTGACCGCCGCCGCGGCCCGAGCCTGAGAGCACAGCGCGTATTGGTCCTGTTCCTCGCGGGAAATCTTGTACTGCTCCGCCAAAACCTCGGCAGTTTCGCCCATCACCATTTTGGCCAGAGGGCAGAAGAAGCCGTCGCGGTACATGCCATCCACCAGGTCGGCGTTGCCCAGACGATAACCCCAGCGGGCGCCATCCAGGTAGTAGGGCAGCCGGGACATGGACTCGGTGCCGCCCGCCAGCACGCACTCCAGGTTGCCGTGGGCAATTTCCTGGTAGCCAAGCGCAATGGACTTCATGCCCGAGGCGCAGGCCATGTTGACCGTATAGGCCGGAACCTCCTGCGGTACCCCTGTCCGCACCGAGACCTGGCGTGCGGGATTGGGGCCGCCGCCGGCCTGGCGGGCGTTGCCGAAGATGGTTTCCTGTACTTGTTCCGGTTCCACACCGGCGCGGTCCAGCGCGGCTTGCGCGGCAACTACGCCCATATCGGCTGCCGTCAGCGAGGCCAGGGAGCCGCCGAACTTGCCGATGGGCGTGCGCACCGCGGAAAGGATGAAGACGTCAGCCACGTGTTCCTCGTGATTTCAGTCTAGCATTCGATATCCAATTTCCGCTTTGATCGAACGCTCAACCTCGGGCAACTGAGGCAGCTTATCGCGAAAAGCACGTCTATAATTGAGCGAAGGCTTTCCATGCCACCCTTCCTGCGGCAGAGAATCACGAACTGGCGGTGGTTTCCGAAGAGCCTGCTGGGCCGCCTGACGGCTTATATCCTCGGGCTGGACATCTTGCTCTATCTGCTGCTGCGCCTTTTGGGCCCTCGGGGCGGCTCCAGCCTGGAAGGCTGGATTGATTTCCTGAGCTTCATCGCCGCCGTTCTGGTTTTTCTGGTCTTTGTCCGCTGGCTGCGCAATGACCTGATGTGGCGACTGCGCAACCGCCTGATTGTCACCTACGTGTTCATGGCGGTCGTCCCTATCTTGCTCCTGGTGGCCATGGCGGGAATTGCCGGCTACATCTTCGCCGGGCAATTTGCCACCTTCATTGTGACCAGCGACATCAAGTCGGAATTGAGGAGCCTGGAAGCCAGTAACAGGGCTCTGGCCGATGCCATGGCCACCCAACTGCAGCGTGGGCAGCGTGTGGAGAACCTGCTGGTTGCCGAAGGCAAAGAGACGGGACACCAAGTGAGCGCCTGGTACCGAGGCAAACTTGTGGTCGGCACGTCTACGCCCGCGGCACAGGTTCCGCCTCCCGCCTTCGCGCAGGACGGGTTCAACGATTTGGTCCGCGACCACGGCCGGCTGTATTTGCGCGCCGTCTCCAATGTGCCCGTGGCCGGCGACCGCTTGACGGTGGTTTCGAGCGAACCCCTGGGCGAATCGCTGCTGCTGAGAATCGCAGCCGACCTGGGGGAGATCAGCCTGTATTCAGGAGAACTGAACCTGGCGGAACCCAGGCCGCAGACTTCTCCCGCCCAAACAAAGGGCGCCACCAAGGAATCCCAGGCCGGAATCAAGGTGAACGGCGGCCTTGGTCAGGCTCCGGATGTTCAGATCAATGGCCAAGGTACGCCGCCAACCAGCGTGGGCAAGCTGCCGCCGGCCACCGGACGCTTCGACCGCGAGGTACATTTCTTCACCACCGTTTCCATCGTGAATTGGGAAGGAAAAAACCGGGACGCGACCGCCATTCTCGTAGTGGGCACCCGCTCCTCCCGTCTCTACGATCAGCTATTTTCGACGCTGGGCAAGTTTGCCTCGGGTTGGGCGACTCTGCTGGGCGCCATTGGCCTCAGCTTCATCCTGATTGAGTTGGTCGCCCTGCTTATTGGCATCCGCCTGACCCGCACCATTACGCGATCCGTAGCCCAGTTGTACGTGGCCACACAACACGTCAACCGCGGCGACTTCAGCCATCGCATTATGGTCAAGAGCAAGGACCAGCTGGCCGCACTGGAGGGCTCGTTCAACTCCATGACCGACTCGATCCGAAGGCTGCTGGCGGAGCAGAAGGAAAAGCAGCGCATGGAGAATGAGCTGGCCATCGCCCAGGAGGTGCAGGCGCAGCTTTTCCCCAAGGAAATTTCGCAGCTGGAATCGCTGGAGCTGCATGGCTTCTGCCGCCCGGCACGAACTGTCAGCGGCGACTACTACGATTTCCTGCCCCAGCCGCCGGACCGGATGACTGTCGCGGTGGGCGACATCAGCGGCAAGGGAATTTCCGCCGCGTTGCTGATGGCCACCATTCACTCGGCAGTGCGCGCCTACACTCTGGAGGCAATTCCCGCCCATGGCGTCCCGCTGGCGGTTGGCGCTGACGTGGGTTCTTCGGGCGAGAGTCTGCCCATGATGCGGGGAGAAGTATCGCCAGCGGTGCTGGTGAGACTGCTCAACCAGCAGTTGTACCGGAGCACGCCGGCGGAGAAATATGCCACTCTCTTCCTCGGAAATTACGATGGGCGGTCGCGCCAGCTCACCTACACCAATGCCGGACACTTGCCCCCGGTGCTGATTGGCCGCGATGGGAACGTGCGGCGGCTGGATTGTGGCGGCACCGTGGTGGGACTGTTTGATGGCCTCACTTTCGAAGAAAGCTCAATTGAGCTGCACCAGGGCGACATTTTCCTGGCGTACAGCGACGGCGTTACCGAGCCGGAAAACGACTTTGGCGAGTTCGGGGAGGAGCGCCTGATTGATCTAGTGCGCGACCACCGCCACGAATCGCTGCCGCGCATTACCGAAATTGTGACCGCCGCCGTAGATGACTGGATTGGCGGGCGCGAGCAGCCCGATGATATAACGCTGGTGCTGGCAAGGGCGCGCTGAAGCAGTTGTCAGTTGCCAGTGGTCAGTTGCCAGTTGTCAGTTGTCAGTTAACAACGTTGCGATCCACACGTCTGTCTTGTTAACAAAACCCTGTCAAAATGTCATCCTGAGCGCAGCCGGCTGATTCGCTGGCGAATCAGCCGGCGGAGTCGAAGGACCTTGCGCTTCACCTCAGCGAAGTTCGCACCTGTGTGGAGGCTTTAGCCGGGTGATCAGGTGCTTCCTTTTTCCTATTCCGAGCGGACGTTAGTCCGCGAGGAATCGCTTCACCGGGGCTAGAGCCCTTTCTTTTCGTCCTATTTCGTGCGACTAAAGTCGCACGCTTCCACGGTGCTGCAAGCACTGTTGGATGCAAGCAGGCATTATCGACGCAACTCACACCCTTTCGACCCCCAACCCGAGAGCACGCAAATTCTTGCTCCTGCAATCACTTATTCCCCGCTCACACCTCACCGCGTTGGGTGACTCGCATCACAGCGGCGTGCTGCATAAAGGCTTGTAATCAATTCGCCGTGCAGCCTGCAGATGCCCTGCTGGACCGGCTGGAACGAGGTCAGCCATGCCCGCAAATGAACCCGTGCTGCCTTGCCCCTTCTGCCAAGGACATGGACAAATGTCGCGGCAGGAAATTGTGAGCCGCCTGGAAGATCCCGCCCTGCCGGAAAAAATTGTTGCGGAGCTCAACCGCTCCGAGGAGTTGAGGGAGCCGGTGCCGGTCGGGGCTGAGGGAGAGAAGGCGCCGAAGACGGGTGAATTTGCCAGCAGCGTGCACGGCTGGAACAAGCACGTGCTCTGGCGCCGCAGTTCGAAGGAATAGCAAGCGCTGGCATGCATTCGGCCAGTCAGAACAAGAGGCTGCCGTTATGCCGGAGATGGAAGAGCAGGACGTCAAACCGCTGCTGGCACAGTTCGCGGATGAACGCGCCAACCTCATTCCTATCCTGCAAGAAATTCAGGCTACATTCTCCTACCTGCCACAAGAGGCGCTGCGGCGCGTAGCCCGCAAGCTGCAGGTTCCGATCACCGAGGTTTACCAGGTGGCCACGTTCTACCGCTGCTTCAGTCTGAAGCCGCGCGGCCGGCACCTGGTGCAGGTTTGCCTGGGTACCGCCTGCCACGTGCGCGGTGGCGATTTGGTTCTGGAGCGGGCGCAGACGGAGACCGGAGCCGGGCTGACCGGCACCAGCGCTGACATGGAGTTTACGGTTGAGCCGGTGCGCTGCCTGGGCTGCTGCGGGCTGGCGCCGGTAATGCGCGTGGACCGCGACACTTTCGCTCACCTCGAACAGGCCAAGGTTCGGGGCATTCTAAACCGCTATAAGCC
>DATEGI010000046.1:0-68805 GCA_035280205.1 Terriglobales bacterium
TCGCGAACCAAGGCACGAGCTCGAGCACTTTTTGCTAACGGTGTTTTGGCTGGCGGACAGGGGGACTTTGAATCGGCAGATAGGCTATTTGAAGAAAGTATGGAGATCGCCCGCACTTTGCAGGACAAACAGGGCGTTGCCGTGTGCCTCAATGCACTCGCTGTGGACGCGCGCGATCGCGGCGATTTCTCGACCGCACGCTCACTGTTTGAAGAAGCTCTCCTGCTGTGGAAAGAGGTCGGGGATCCCGCTGTTGTTGCTCGTTCTCTGAGTAATCTTGCAAGTGTCAGCAAGCTGCAGGGGGACTACCTGCAGGCCTGTTCGCTCTATGAGGAGTGCCTCTTGATTTTTCGAAAACTGGGCGATACCACAGGAATTGCCTGGTCGCTGAACTATCAGGGCGACGTAATGCGCAGCCAGGGCGATCTGGCGGCTGCCAGGTCGCTTTACCAGCAAAGTCTCTCTACCTTTCGTGAGCTCGGTGACATGTGGGGCATGGCAGCTTCCCTTGCGGACCTTGGAAATCTCGCCCGAGACCAGCACGATTACAGTGCAGCGGAGGAACTTTATTGCGAGAGCATCAAGACCTTCCAGCAGCTGGGCCATAAACGCGGCATAGCACGTGTGTTGGAATGTTTCGCGAGTCTCGCGGCTGCCCGGGAGCCGACCCAAGCCCTGAGATTGACCGGCGCCGCAGCTGCCGTCCGCAAACTAGTCGGCGCGCCGCTGACATCAGCAGAGCAAGCCAAACTGGAAGAGGCCATCGAACCGGCCCGGAGAGCGCTCAGTGCGACCGCAGGTCAGATGGCCTGGCTGGAAGGCTGGACGATGCCGATTGACATTGCTGTCCGTGAAGCCCTGAAAACTCATTCTGCTTCAGCCTAGCGACAGAGATTTGCATCATTCAGCGGTTGCGGGATCGATCATTCGCCTTACCGCCGAAATGCGATTGGCTGGAAAGCCTCCTCGCTTTGCGTGCTCCCGGATCGTGGCCTCGTCTGGGGCAAGATAAACGCAGTAAACCTTGTCCCCGGTAACATAGCTGTGCAGCCACTGAATCTCTGGACCCATTCCCTTGAGGACTTGCAGCGACTTGCGTGAGATTTCCTGCAACTCGGAATCGGACAGATTTCCCGCCCCCGGTATTTCCCGTTCGATGACAAATTTGGGCATGAGAGTCTCCAGAGGAGCGGTAATCTTAGCAAAGCCGCGACTGCGACTCAACTGAACATGGCTCATGCCCAAGTTGACTCAGAGATTGTCGTTGTGGAGATTATGATTCCGTCATTTCTGAGGCGATTCGTGCGCAGGTCTCAGGGGTGATCGGCAAAATAGGTCAGTAACCGCTCAAAATTCTTGGATAGCCTTGCACCGAGATTTCGGCCTGGACGTGCGCTGGCCTGAATCCACCGACATTGCTGCAGAATTGAAAGCGGCAGACTAGTGGCTTCGGGGATGTCGCGTGAACTGGCAAACTGAGAACTGAGAACCGGGAACTGAGAACCGGGAACTGAGAACTTGGGTCTTACGACGCGGCTTTTTCGCCCGTCTTGAGCAGTTCGTTGACGATGGTGACCAGTTCGTCGGGGTTGACAGGTTTCTCCAGGTAGAGATCGGCGAGAGGTTCGGCAGCCTGGAAGGCTTCCGCTACATAGCCGGAAACTACCACCACGGGCAAGGCAGGACGGTTCTTGGCGGCCTGCACCACGGCCCGGCCATTGGCATCGCCCAGGCGCCAGTCAGTGACCACGGCGTCGTAGATGTCGTGAGACAGCTTGGCTATGGCGTCGTGGGCGGAGGTGGCGGTGGTCACCACGTGGCCCGCGGATTCCAGGATGGCACACTTCAGCGCCACCACGTTTGGTTCATCGTCCACGCATAAGATTCTGGCCATAATCCACATCGCCAGTTCCGCACCGGGGGCGCGGCCTGCGAGACCTCAGCAGCCATCTCATTGTCAGGCAGGTGGATAAGCCCTGTCAATCTTTACCCCGGAGCCAACCCGCGGTTATGACGGGGGGCGGGGATCCGCCGCCATTTAGGCCACAGATGTCCTCGCAACCGACCCAAGCCTGCTGCTACCATGCACTTATCCCTCGCAGAGGCACATATGCCGGTGAGCGGGAAAACTGTGTCACACTACCGCATCGTCAGCCAGATCGGCGGTGGCGGCATGGGTTTGGTGTACGAGGCCGAGGATCTGAACCTGGGCCGCCCTGTAGCCCTGAAGTTCCTTTCCCCGGAAGTTGCTGAAGACCCTGGCGTACTGGAGCGTTTCCAGCGCGAAGCCCGAGCGGCTTCCGCACTGGATCATCCCAATATCTGCACCGTCTACGATTTCGGCCAGGCAGACGGCCAGCCCTTCCTCGCCATGCAATTGCTGGATGGCCAAACCCTCAAGCAGCGCATCAGCGGCAAGCCGCTGGACCTGGACACGGTGCTGGAGCTGGCCATCCAGATCGCCGACGCGCTCGACGCCGCTCACGAAAAGGGCATCGTGCACCGCGACATCAAGCCGGCCAACATCTTTGTTACTACGCGCGGACAAGCCAAAATTCTGGACTTTGGCCTGGCCAAGTCGCTGCGCCCACGAGCGCTGGCGGAAGCTACAGTTTCGGGATCTGCCCCTCCTAGCACCAATTCGCTGACCAGTTCAGGCGTGACCCTGGGGACTGTGGCCTACATGTCACCGGAGCAGATTCGGGGCAAGGAACTGGACGCCCGCACTGACCTTTTCTCCTTCGGGGCGGTGCTCTACGAAATGGTCACCGGTGCTCTCCCTTTTCGCGGGGAAACCTCGGGCACGGTCTTCGATTCCATTCTGAACCGCACCCCAACCGCGGCTGTACGCCTGAACCCGGAAATTCCGCCCAAGCTGGAAGAGATCATCAATAAGGCGCTGGAGAAAGACCGCGACCTGCGCTACCAGACTGCCGGCGAGATGCGCGCCGACCTGAAGCGCTTGAAGCGCGACACCGACTCCGACCGAATTCTGGCCTCCGCGGAAGTCCGGCGGGCGCGGCCACGCTTCTGGCGCTGGGTTGCGCTGGCAGCAGGCCCGACGGCAGTACTGGCGATTGTGGCTGCGGTGCTGCCGTTGCGCTCACCCCTTCCCGCGCCCCGCATCACCGGATCCCACCAGCTGACGAATGATGGCCTGCAAAAACTGATGCTGGGAAGCGACGGCAGCCGGCTTTATTTGACGGAGAGCTCCGGCACCAGGCAGACCATTGCGCAAGTCTCAGTGAACGGAGGCGAGACGGCGCCCCTCGCCGTGCCTTTGAGCAATCCCATGCTCAGTGACATCTCGTCCGACGGCTCCGAACTGCTGGTAGCAGAGTTTTCCCCGAGCGACAAGCCGCTCTGGTCCGTGCCGCTTCCCGCCGGGCCGCCCCGCCGCCTCGGAACTCTGTCCCGGGGTGGCATTTGGGCGCCTAACGGGCAGCTCCTGCATGCTATGGGGCAAGACCTCTATATTGCCGACCACGATGGCGGCAATTCCCGCAAGCTGGCCACTGTTTCCGGAGCTGTCATAGGCGCGGCGTATTCGCCCGATGGCGCTCGCATCAGCCTTACCATCGCCAGGGACGCCACCAATAGCACCTCCCTGTGGGAGATGCGTGCCGATGGAAGCGGCGCGCATGAGGTATTGCCCGGCTGGAACAATCCCCCGCAGGAATGCTGTGGCCGATGGACACCAGACGGCAGGTACTTCATTTTTCAGAGCACACGCGAGGGAGCCACCAACCTGTGGGTAATCGCGGAGAAGTCTTCATTCCTCCACAAGCGTTGGAAACAACCGGTACAACTCACGGCCGGCCCGCTCTCGTTCTTCCGGCCTCTGCCCAGCCGCGACGGAAAGAAGCTCTATGTAATCGGAGTGCAGCCACGAGCGGAACTGGTGCGCTATGAGGCTAAATCCGGCGACTTCGTGCCCTATCTGGGAGGAATTTCCGCCGGCGAAGTGGAATTTTCGCGCGATGGGCAATGGATTACTTACATCAGCTATCCCGACGATATCCTGTGGCGCAGCCGTGCGGACGGGAGTGAGCGGCGGCAATTGACTTCCGCGCCCATGCGCGCCGCACTGGCTCATTGGTCTCCTGATGGCCGGCAGATTGCCTTCTCCGCCATTACTCCGGGCCGACCCTGGAAGGTCTTTCTTGTTCCGCGAGATGGCGGAGGTTCCGCTCCGCTTACGTCTGAGGACGAGAGCGAAACTGACCCAACCTGGTCAGCGGATGGTAAATATGTTGCAATCGGGCGCCAGCCGCCGAGCCAGCAGCATTCATACATTGACGTGTTCGAAGCCTCAACTCGCAAGGCCTCGCGACTGCCAGGCTCCCAGGATTTATTTGGGCCACGCTGGTCGCCCGATGGCCGCAGCATAGTCGCCATTTCCGGCGACAATACCAGGCTGATGCTTTTCGACGTGCAGAAGCAGAGCTGGCGCCAACTTGCCGCTAACCTGGGGTTGATTGGCTACATCACTTGGGCGCCTGATTCTCGCTCGCTCTACTTCGATACTTTGTTCAGCAGCCAGCCGGCCTTCTATCGGCTCCGCATCAGTGACGGGGAAATGAGCAGGGTTGTTGATCTGAAATTGCTGCGCACCTTCCCCGGCCAGTTTGGTCCAGGGGCGTGGACCGGTCTCGGAGAAAACGAAACTCCGCTTTTTGTGCGTGATATCAGCAGCCAGGAAATCTACGCGCTGGATTGGGAACTGCCGTAAGTACGGCTCTTAGCTATTGGCTCTTAGCGCGTATTCCCGAAAACAAAAAGCGGGCCGTAGCCCGCCTTCGTCTCACAAGAGAAGTTCTAAGTGTTCTTGATCCCCACCGATTTGGCCTGGGTGAAGAGATACAAATAATCCGGGCCGCCGGATTTGGAATCCGTTCCCGACATGTTAAAGCCGCCGAAGGGATGTGCTCCCACGATGGCTCCCGTGCACTTGCGGTTGATGTACAGGTTGCCAACGTGGAACTCGCGGATGGCGCGGTCAATCTTGTCCTTGGAACTGGAGTAGATGGCTCCGGTGAGGCCGAATTCGGTGTCGTTGGCAATCTGCAAAGCGTGGTCGAAATTGTGCGACTTGATGACAGCCAGCACCGGCCCGAAAATCTCTTCCTGCTCGATGCGGTCGCCGGGCTTGACGTCGGCAATAACGGTGGGTTGGACGAACCAGCCGTCGCCGGCATTGCTGTCGCGTTTGCCGCCGGTCAACAGGCGTCCGCCTTGCTTCTGGCCCACTTCGATGTACTCAAGAATGGACTTCATGGAACCTTCATTGACTACCGGCCCCATGCCCGGATTCTTCGTGGGGTCACCGACGGTGATTTTCTCCACCCGCGCTTTCAGGCGCTCCAGGAACTTGTCGTAGATGCGCTCGTCAATGATGGCACGCGAGCAGGCGGAGCATTTCTGCCCGGAAAAGCCGAAAGCGGCTGCAGCCACGCCGTCCACGGCGGAATCCAGGTTGGCGTCGGCATCCACGATGATGGCGTCCTTGCCGCCCATCTCCAGGATGGTGCGCTTGATCCAGATTTGCCCGGAAGCCTGCTCGGCGGCGCGCTTGTTGATGTCCAGACCAACTTCCCGCGAGCCGGTGAAGGCGATGAAGCGTGTTTTGGGATGCGCCACCACGGCATTGCCGAAGCTGGCGCCCGCGCCGGGGCAGAAGTTGACCACGCCTTCGGGCAAGCCGGCCTCTTCCAGCGCCTCCACAAATTTCGCCGCGATGGCCGGCGAGTCACTGGAGGGCTTCAGGATGACGGTGTTGCCGCACACAATGGAAGCCAGGGTCATGCCGCCCATGATGGCGCTGGGGAAATTCCACGGCGGAATCACCGCACCCACGCCTAGCGGTATATACATCAGCAGGTCGCGCTCGCCCGGCAGTTGCACCGGCGGCTCCGCCTTGGCCAGGCGCAGCGCCTCGCGCGAGTAGAACTCGCAGAAGTCAATCAGTTCGGCGATGTCGGCGTCCGCCTCGGCGAAGTTCTTGCCCACTTCGAATACCATCCAGGCGGCATATTCGAACTTGCGCTCGCGCAGGATTTCGCCGGTGCGGAATACGATGGCGGCGCGTTCCTCAACGGATGTGCGGCTCCAGCTTTCGAATGCCCGTAAAGCCGCGTCCATGGCCGGTTCCACCTGCTCTTTACCGGCCTTCTGAAAAAGGCCGACCAGTTCCGAGGGTTTGGCCGGGTTGATGGACTTGATCTTGTCCGGGGTTTTCACCCGGCGTCCGCCAATGATCAGGTCGTACTCGCGGCCAAGCTGGCCGCGAACCTTCTCGACGGCCGCCCGCATCTTGCGCGCGTTTTCTTCGCGCGTGAAGTCGGTCAACGGCTCATTAACGAATGGCCCTTCATGAATCCGCGCCCGCGGTGGGGCTTGCACTGTAGCCATGATTGCGCCTCTCTCTTTGTCCCAGGAGAACCCGGGAGAAGGTAGGAAACCATCAATTATAGCGGAGCCGCGAATCAATAACTCACACGAGTTGCGGGACATTGCTACGCATTGCGGTAAATAGCGCAGTGGCACGGGCTTACAGACAAAGGCATCGCCAACGGTCACAAGTGGCCGGCTTGCTGGTGGGCACAAAAGATAGTCAGCGTCGATCTGACACGCCTAAGACTGGACGGGCGATGCCGCTGTGTAGGTGAATGAAGAAATGTACATGTAGCGGCTCACGCCGACTGTGGCCAGCCCACCCCAGCCTGTGCTGTTCGTTCCCCAATGATTGATCATCACGTAGGCGGGAACCTGCGGGATGTTCTCCGTATGCGTCGAAACCAAAATGCCATCAACGTAGTAGTCGATCTCACCGGGCGACCAGACTAACTTGTATCGGTGAAAATTCCCCGCGAGGGGCGCCTGCAGGGAGGTATCCGAATACTGTTTGAGAGATGTGCCTAACCAATTCGTCATCCAGACCGTGTCCGGGTTCTGCCCTTCGATCTCGAAATCGATCTCGGTGGTGCTGGCGTCTATAAATGTAAAGCCGGATGAAATCTGCCCTGACACGGCGCTGCCTTCACCGTAAGGCGTGACGGAGGTCGAACTGGTCCGCATGACCCACTCGTAGGTGCCGAAGCCAAACGCTTGCTTGCTTTGCAACTCCGCACCGGTCGAGATCACGCCCGTGCCACCCTGCTGCTGTTCCAGTTTAAGGCAGAGCACACCCTGCGATAGATCAACGTTCGCCGGGGTAAAGGATCCTTGGTTGACGCCGGCGATTGAGCCTGGCGCTCCCCAATTTGAGACGACCCACTTCGACAGGTCTAGCTGGCCGGTATCGAACCGGTCACTAAATGTCGGAGCGGGTGTCGGGGCAGGTGTCGGAGCGGGTGTGGGAGCAGGTGTCGGAGCGGGTGTCGGAGCGGGAGCAGGGGCTGGATTAACAGTTGGAGATGGAGTTGGCGCTGGATTAAACGCAGATGCAGGTGGAGAAATCGCGCTGGTTGGTTGCGAATTACGCACCGAGGAGCAGCCAATTGTGGTTGCAATCAGCAGCACAAGAAGAAAGTGCTGGAAACGGCTGCTGTCTACCTGTTTCTGCATCACACGGTTTTACTTCGATGAAGGTTCCAACTATCCAGTTCTGTCTAGCTCTTAGTGTGGAAGAATGAAATTCCGCAGTCATGATTACGGTCGTGCTAGCGACACCATCGTGCCTGCCCACCTGAAGTTCCCCTTAGTAACCGCAAGAATCGCTCGGGGACAAAATAGCTCCTGGCCAGCCCTGCAAAAAGCTCAACGAACACAAGCGATTAGGACGGGGCGCTCGCTTGCGGGTGCCGTCCTGGAATCTCCGCTTGGAGTTCGATTAAAACGTATTGAACAAACTGAAATGGTTGGGCCTTGGTTAGCTCGGCGGGCGATAGGAATCATCCGCTTTTGGCTCCAATTCCTATCGGTGAGCTGACACGGCAGATTTCTAAGCCCTTTAAAAACAAGCACTTAAGGCGGACCAACATCTTGTTTACAAAAGGAATCTAAGTTCTACATAACACCGGGGCTTACTAAGTGCCCGTCGGAGGCAACCATGTGGGCAGCGGCGCTATTAACTCTGCTGGCGGTTCTGATCGCGGCGGCTGTAGCCGCGGCACGCGAGGTAAAGGACGAGCCTCGCCCTCCCTTCGGCTGCTGTTGAAGAGGCAGGTAGCTGGTAGTCGGTAGCTGGTAGTTGGTCATGAGGCGGTCCTGACCGACTACCCAATGCCAGCTTCCAATTACCGTTTTCCCAAGAAATCAGCAATTGCGGCACCTACCTTGGCCTGCTCGCAGCCCGGGCCGAGATGCCCGCAGTCGTTCTCCAGCACCAGCGTCTGGGCGCCTTTGAGCTTGGCGAAGTCGAGCGCCGGGCCGGGCGTGACCATGTGGTCGTGGGCGTCCACAATGATCAGCATGGGCGCCTTCACCGCGGCCGCGGCCTTCTCCATGGAACCGCCGAAGGGCGCGCTCACATCCAGTCCCATCATGGCCTGCGCCTGGCGAATACGGTCATTGCTGTCGAAGTGAGTGTCCGGGGATTCCTTCAATGCCGCAAAGAATTTTTGCCGCGTCATCTCCTGGTTGTAGTGCTCGGGAGTGGAGAGTGCCAGGTCGCTAATATGCTCTACCTCGCGCGGCACCGGTTGCTGGCTGTAATTGCCATCCTTCCACAGCGGGTTTTGCTCGACGGCGTCAATCATGGTTTGCCACAGCAACAGGTCGTAAGGCGCCAGGCGCGGCGAGCCCACGATAGGAATCGCCTTGTCCATGAAGTCGGGATAGGCGACGGCCCATTGAAAAGTCTGCATGCCGCCCATGGAGATGCCCATGACCGCATGGACATGAGTCAGGTGTAGCGCGCGGGTGAGCAACTCGTGCTGGCTCTCCACCATGTCGCGAATGCCGAATTGCGGAAATTTCATGCGCGGCTGCGCCTGGCTGTTAGAAGGCGAGCAGGAGACGCCATCACCCAAAGCGTCCACCGCGACCACGAAATACTTCGTGCTGTCCACTAGCTTGCCGGGGCCAATCAACTCCACCAGGTTCTGCGTGCGCCCGCCAAACCAGGTGGGGAACAGGACGGCGTTGGACTTATCGTCGTTGAGCTGTCCGAAGGTGCGATAGCCGAGGCGGCACTCGCGGATAACCTCATCATTCTGCAGCTTGAGGTTGCCGATATCGGCGAATTGCTGCGCGCCAGCCGCCGGTGGCGCCTGCGCGCTGGCGGTCATCAGCAAAGTAAACAGCACGATGAACAGTTGCTGTGTTTTCATAAACATTGCGGCTGGCATTGTAATACGTGGTCCTCCAACGTGAGGCATTTGCAGCCGCGCAACGCGCCAGATGTCAGCTAGACACATACAAAAAACTGTATTGGCGCTATGTAAATTGGTGTATCGTATCGCCACACGATAAGTCTAAGTTGTTGATTCTTGTCGCAGTTGAACACCCACCCCTCAAGCGGAGTTGGGTCGGTAAATTGCAGAGTTGAAGATCAATTCTCGGGTCCATCTGTTCACAAAAACCTGGTTCAGAAGAACTGATAGGAGCGCCAGATGCGCATCGCTAAGCTCATCTCCCTCTTCGTACTCGCTGGGCTGCTCAGCGCCTACGTCTGCGCCCAAACGGGCACCACTTCTCTGCGCGGCACCATAACCGACCCCAATGGGGCGGTTATCCCCGGGGCAACGGTCACCCTGTCGAACCCGCAGACGGGTTACTCGCGCACAGTTAAATCGAGCACTCAGGGGGAATATCAGTTTCTTGATGTGCCTCCGGCCACTTATACGGTCATCGCCGATGCTGCCGGCTTCGCCAAGTACAAGCAGGACTTTGTGGCGTTGCTGGTCAATACGCCTTCACGGCTCGACCTGAGCATGCAGGTAGCCGGCACCGCGACCACCATCGAGGTTACCGGGGCGGCTCCCCTGGTGAATACGACAGACGCTTCCCTAGGCGCCGCCTTCAGCGAACAGCAGGTGAAGCAGCTTCCCCTGGAGGGGCGCAATATCCCTGACCTGCTGACGCTGGAAGCGGGCGTGGTTTATACCGGCAACCGTTCGGACATTAACAAAGACACGGATACACGCAGCGGCGCGGTCAATGGCTCGCGCAGCGACCAGAGCAATATCACGCTCGACGGCGTGGATGTGAACGACCAGGTGAACGGTTACGCTTTTACCTCCGTTTTGCCGGTAACCGCAGATTCACTGCAGGAATTCCGCACTACCACGACTAATTATGGCGCTGACCAGGGCCGCTCCTCCGGAGCGCAGGTTTCGCTGGTTACCAAGAGCGGCACCAATGGCTTCCACGGTTCGCTCTACGAGTACCACCGCAATACCTTTACCAGCGCCAATGACTTCTTCGTGAAGCAGGCGGAGTTGGCGCAAGGACAGCCCAACAGCCCTCTGAAGCTGATCCGCAACATCTTCGGCGGCTCGCTGGGCGGCCCCATACTGAAAAATCGCCTGTTCTTCTTCGTCAACTATGAAGGTTCTCGTCAGCGCGAAGAGGCCAGCGTGCTGCGCATCGTGCCCAGCGACGCCCTGCGCGATGGGGTTACGATCTACCAGTGCCAGGATGCCACCCAGTGCCCGGCCGCGACGGTGCAGGGTCTAAGCGGCGCGGGCCACGCGGTGCCGGCCGGATATTTCGGTTTAACTCCATCGCAGCTGCAAGGTATGGATCCGCTCGGCAAAAAAGGGGGTCCAAACCCAGTTATGCTGGGGTACTTCAATACCTTTCCCCACACGAACGATGTGTCTGCCGGCGACGGCTTCAACTTTGTCGGCTACCGATTCAAAGGTGCGACGCCCATCAATAACAACTGGTACATCGCGCGCCTGGACTACAAAATCACGGAAAATGGCAACCACAGCCTGTTCTGGCGGGGCGCCATGCGCAATGACCTGAAGTCCGACGTGCCCTATCTGGATCAGGGCGGGCCGGCGGGTTCGCAGATTCCGCTGCACAACACCGCTGACTTCAGCAAGGGTTTCAGCGTAGGCTACACGGCAGTGCTTCGCCCCACGTTGATTAACAATTTCCGCTGGGGTTATACCCGCCAAAGCGTCGGGATTATCGGCAACAATGATTCCCAGCCATTTCTATTTTTCCGCGGCTTGAATGACGATGAGGGCGCCAACAACTCTGAACTGGCGGTCACACGCAGCCGCAAGTACCAGACGCCGGTGCACAATTTCGTGGACGACATCTCCTGGAGCCGGGGAAAGCACACCTTCCAATTCGGTGGGGACGTGCGGTTTATCCGCAATCCAAAATCGAATTTCCTGAATTCGTTCAGCGATTCGTTTACCAACTCCTCGGGTTTGGATACTGCCGGCATCGCCAACACCTCCAGCCCGCTCGATCCGGGTAACAACACTAACCCGGCGACGGGTCAGCTTTATCCGGCGGTCAACACCGATTTCAACCTAAATTACAACTGGCCCGTCATTGCCCTGACAGGCATCCTCAGCCAGCTCGATGCGCAGTACAACTACACCAAGACTGGAGCCGTGTTGCCCCAGGGTGCTCCTGTTACCCGGAGCTTTGGAGCGGATGAGTTTGAGTTCTACGCCCAGGATGCGTTCCGGCTAAAGCCGAACCTGACCATCACTTACGGTTTGCGCTATTCGCTGTTCTCGCCTCCGTGGGAGACCAATGGCACCCAGGTAGCGCCTTCCGTCAGCCTGGGCAAGTGGTTTCAGACCCGTGGCCAGGACATGAATGCTGGCATCGCTCCCAACCTGCCGCCCATCAGCTTTTCTTTGGCCGGTCCGGCCAACGGCGCTAAGGGCTACTACAACTGGGACTACCACAACTTTGCTCCGCGCCTGGCCTTTGCCTACTCCCCTCGTCCCAGTTCAGGCTGGCTCAAGAGCCTGTTCGGGGACAACGACAAAACCTCGATCCGCGCCGGATTCGGGATGGTTTATGACCGCATCGGCGCGGGCTTGCTGAATACCTTCGACCGATACGGCTCTTTTGGGCTTTCCACTAACCTGACTAACTCCATTATCCCGTCGGTCGCGAGCGCGCCTCGGGTCACTGGGCTGAACACGGTTCCGGTTTTTGACCAGAATGGTACGCGCCTGCTGCCGGCGGCGCCGCCAGGAGGATTCCCCTACACGCCTCCCGCTTCCGGAAGTGGCCTGGGTATTTATTGGGGGTTGGACGACACCATCAAAACGCCGTACTCGTACACAGCGGACTTGTCCATATCCCGTCAGCTGCCGAAGAACATGCTGCTGAACGTCTCCTACGTGGGACGCTTTGCGCATCGGCTGCTCAGCCAGGAAGACCTGGCTATGCCGCTCAACCTGGTGGACAAGAAGACCGGCATTACTTACTTCGAAGCCGCCAGCCGCATCAGCCAAATGGCAGCTGCCGGCGTAACCCCGTCGCAGGTCGCCAGCCATCCCGGCATGATTGGTCCTACCGCGGCTTATTGGAAGGATATTATTTCCCCGATCAAACCGGGCTCAGGCGATATGTACAGCACCCCTGGCTGCGGACCTTCCAGCACCAATGCAGCGGTAGCAGCTTTCGTTCTGTTCAGCTGCAACGTGTTCAACGAAACCACCCCGCTTAGCCAGTTGGATTTCCTGGGTTCCGATTTCTCCGGCATTCCAGGCATCGCGGGGACGCTAACTGATTCCCAGGGATTTCCCCTGAATTATTATCCCTCGGTGTTTGGAGCTAACACGTTTTTCGACCCTCAGTTCCACTCGCTCTACGCATGGCGTTCCATCGGCAATGCTAACTACAACGCATTGCAAGTGAACCTTCGAAAAGCCATGTCTCAGGGGCTGCAGTTTGACTTCAACTACACCTTTTCCAAATCCATTGATCTCTCCTCCGACGCCGAACGCATCACCGAGTGGGGAGGATTGGGCGGTCAGATCATCAACTCGTGGCAACCCGACCAACTACGTGCCGTTTCGGATTTTGATGCCCGCCACCAGTTCAACATGAACTGGATCTGGCAAATGCCCTTTGGCAAAGGCAGAACGCTGGCGCGTGATGCCGGCGGCGTGGTAGACGCCATTATCGGTGGCTGGCAGCTCTCTGGGCTGGCGCGCTGGACCAGCGGTTTCCCCGTCAGCATCGCCAATGGCGGCACCTGGCCCACGAACTGGCAGTTGGGCGGAGCTGCCACGCAGATCGCACCCGCTCACACGGGTGTGACAGAAAATGCCGATGGCTCCGTGAACCTCTTCCCCGAGCCTCAGGGGGTGAGCGGAATCCAGGCTTTCCGGCATGACTTTCCCGGCGAGAGCGGCATGCGCAACACGTTGCGCGGACCGGGTTACGCCGGGCTTGATGCTGGCTTGGATAAAACCTGGAAAATGCCCTACAACGAAGCGCACAGCGTGCAGTTCCGCTGGGAGGTATTCAACGTCCTTAACCTGACCCGCTTTGACGTGCAGAGCATTACCAACGCGATTGACGAGTCCACCGCCTTCGGCAAGTTCAGCGGCCTGCTCACCAATCCGCGCGTGATGCAGTTCGCACTGCGGTACGACTTCTGAGCGGCGCTCAAATCTGTTGGTCTCGGGGGCGGATCTTCCGCCCCCGATTTTTTTGGCATTCGTGATTGCCGGGTTGGTGGCGCGGACGCCTGCGAGACGGCGGAAAGCATTACACCCACTTGGAGGACACCGCAGGGGCAGTTGGTCGGGCGGCTTGGCCTTGCGGGCTCGCGGCTAGCGGCTCTTGATTTCCGCCTTACTGCAGCGGCGAGTCGCTCATGCGGAACCGGGTTCGGAAGTGCTCGGACAACAATTCGATGGCGGGCCGATTGCCTTGCGGATCTGACTGCGCCAGATACTTCAGAGCCTGCACGAGCACGCGTTGGCCTTCCACATAGCGCGGGTCGGCCTTGCGCTCACGTTTACGGGGGACGGGATTGGGCCGTACGGGAATGGTGAATACTTTAGCCATGATAAGAATCAGTGCCTTAGGAGTCTGACACTCCTGTCAGCTTGGATGCGCCAGACAATTTTTAGAGTATAGCCCGTGGGTGCTCTGGCTCCAATTTATTTTGTGAGTACGTGGGTCAGCCACACCTAATACGGGAAGTCGTTCATTCTGCGGCACAAAGGGCGCCGAACGGCTGCTATCCCTGCGGCGAAACCACGGTAGTTTTGCCGGTGGTTTTCAGTTTGAATACGTCGTCTGGAATCTTGGGGTTGAGCTGGATATTGGAGTACTTAGCCAACCGGTAATCCCCTTCCGGCGATAGCAGCTTCTGCTGCACGGAGACGCCGCGGGCAGGGTCAATCCACAACAGAATCTGCGCAAACGTGTTCCGGGTGGCTTGCGACTTGGGAACCAATTCCAGCTTGTCCGCCTTTACTCCCTGCGCGTCTTCAGTTCCCAGATAGCGGACGTCAAAAGATTTGAGAAGCGCATGGCCGCCGCCGCCAAAGCCCAGCACCATGAAACTCTCCACGTCGGCTTTGTGTTTACCGGTGTTGTAGACGGTTTCCCGGTCAAGTGGAGGCGGCTCGTACGTGCGCACCTTGCTGTCATTGAAGAGCACGTACTTCTTGTTAGGCTCGGTAATCTGAGCCGCCATTTCAATTCCGCCCTTGGCGCGCCGGAAGTAAAGTGTCCCTTTCTGCGTTTCGGTCTCGTCCACCACTTTCTGGTACTGGTCCCAGGTGAAATCTGCTTGCGTGGTCCTGAATTTCTCCGCTGTCTGGTCCATGCGCGTGAGGACAGACTTCAGCTGGTCCGGGGAATCGCCGCCGGCCGGGGACGCGGCTTGCGCCAGGGCCAGACCCGCCAGCAAGGCCAGCGCACACACTCCGCACTTAAATACTTGCTTTGTAGTCAATGACTATCTCCGCACACTCATGAGCAACTGGGTACTAGGTGCTGGATACTGAGAACTATTTTTTCACCCAAACCTGATATACGGGCTGACCCGCGGCATCGAGCGTTCTCACGTAGCGGGAGATGGTGGCCTTGCCCGAAATGGGCGTAATGATGCGCAGCAACTCCGTGCGAATAGCAACATCGTCCTCGCTGGGAACAGCGGTTACAGGCACCTGATATAAGGGACCATCTTGTCCATCGGGGATTACGACTACGGCGGTTGGATGCGGGCTGTGCTCGATCGGTTTGTCATTGAAATTGATGAACAGCGGGGTGACAAAGATAAAGAGCAGGATGATCGTCACCATGACGTCATAGTGAATGCTGCCCCGCTGGTAATTCCAGAAGATATAGTCGCGGATGGTTCGCCAGACGGAAGAGACGGGCACAACCGGCACACCGGCCGGAGTCGTCTCCAGTTGTTCCAGCTGCTCCAAGTCCTGTTCGCGTCCTTTCGCGATGGCCAAACACTCCTGTTGCAACATAACAATTATCGTGCAAGCGACATAGTTCTGTCATGTCGGGAGAAGGCAGGGCTCAGTTTTCAGGAGGCAGTGGTCAGCGAGTAGAAGTGTACCTCGGACATTGCCGCTAAACGCGGCTTCAGCTCGCTTTACGGCTCAGATAGAAGTGCACAGCGGGCGTGATGATCAGGCTGAGCACCATGGAAATGGTAATGCCGCCGATCACCGCGACGGCCAGTGGTTGCAGCATCTGCGAGCCCGCGCCCCAGGCCAGGGCCAGGGGCAACATGCCGGCCACGGTGGCCAACGCAGTCATCAAAATGGGCCGCAAGCGCCGGCGGCCCGCCTGCACCACCGATTCCAGCGCGTCCATGCCCGCGCCGCGGAAATGCTGGTCCGCATCCAGCAGCAGAATGCCATTCTTGGCCACAATGCCCACCACCATGATCAGGCCCATGAAGGAGGAAATGTTGAAGGTCGTGCCCGTGATCAACAACCCCACAAACACGCCAGAGGTGGAGAGCAGTGCGGAAGCCAAAATCGCGACCGGCGCTGAGAAATCGCGAAACTCGAACAACAGCACGATGAACACCAGCACAATTGCCAGGGCCAGCACCATGACCAGGTCGGCGAACGATTTCTGCTGCTCCTGATAGGTGCCCCCGTACTCCACGCGGATGCTGGAGGGCAGGTGGAGGCCGGCCACGGTTTTCATTACGTCCTTCATGCCGCTGCCCAGGTCGCGCCCCTCAAGGCGCGCGGTGATAGCCACATCGCGCTGGAGGTTTTCGCGGCGGATTTCCGTCTGGCCCGGCAGTTCGGTTAGTGTCGCCAAAGAACCCAGGGTTGCGGTTTTGCCCGTACTGCTCACCAGCAGGGTGTTTTTCATGGCATCCAGCGAAGCCCGGTCGCCGGCAGGGAAGCGCACCCGCAGGGTGTAGGCGCGGTCATTGACCACCACCGGCGTGGGCGACGGTTCGCCTTCCAGAACGGCAGCCGCGTCCGTGGCCACTTCCTGCGGAGTGAAGCCGGCCCGTGCCGCCACCGACGGGTCTACCTGGAACATGACCGCCGGGCCGCTGATGGTGTTCTCAATACCATTCAGGTCCACCACTCCGGGAATCTTCTGGATGGCGTCCAATACCTTCGGCCCCCACTGCTGCAGCAGCGAGGCGTCTTGCGAAAACAGCTTGATCTGGATGGGCTCGGGCGCGCTGGTCAGGTCGCCGATCATGTCCTGCAGAGTCTGGGTGAACTCCACGTCTACACCCGGCTCCTGCTGCGCGATTTGGGCACGCACCTGGGCGATGATCTCCTCAATGCCGCGGTCGCGATCATCCTTGAGTTTCACGGAAATATCTCCCGTGTTGGCTTCCGTGACCGCCGCCAGCCCAAGTTGCAGGCCGGTGCGCCGCGAGGTGCCTTGCACCTCCGGGATAGCGCGCAGCATCTGCTCCAGGTGGGTGACCACGCGATTGGTTTCCTGCAGTGAGCTGCCCGGGGGCATGGTGTAGTCGAGCACGAAGCCGCCTTCATCCATTTCCGGCAGCAAATCGGAGCCCAGCCCCTTGTAGCACGCATAGGAGGCCACGATCAGCATCAGGCTAAGGCCCAGAAGCCACAGGGGATGATCCAGCGCGCGGCGCAGCCAGCGCTCATAAAATCCGACGATGCGGCCGAAGGTTCCGCGCATGGTTGCTTCTTCAGCCGCCAGTAGCCGCTCCGCGCTGAAAGCATCACTTTCGCCATTGGCGGCTTCCTCTTCGCCGCGCCCGCGGATGAAGTACTGGCTCAAATTGGGGGTCCAGGTGAGGGCCAGCGCCAGCGACGTCAGCAGCGATACCGCCACGGTGACTGCCAGCGCCCGGAAAAAGGTGCCGGTCACGCCGGTGATGGAAATCAGAGGCAGGAACACCACAATGGGGGTAATGGTGGAGCCCACCAGGGGCTTAGAAATTTCCTTCAGCGCGCTGCGAATGGCGGCCAGGCGGCTTTGGCCGGCATCGCGGTGAAGAACAATGTTTTCCACCACCACAATAGCGTCGTCAATGACCAAGCCCACGGCTGCCGCCAGGCCGCCTAGTGTCATGAGGTTGAAGCTCTGGCCCAGAATTTTCAGAACTATGAACGTCACCATCAGGGTGACTGGAATCACCAGGCCGGCCACGATCGAGGTGCCCCAGTCGCGCAGAAAGACCACCAGGATGATGGAGGCGAGGATGAGGCCCAGCAGAATGGCGTCGCGCACGCTCTTGATGGAGGCATCCACGATTTCCGACTGGTCGTAGAAGGGCTGAATGTCAATGCCCTTGGGCAGTTCCCGGCGGATCTGTGCGATTTCGCCGTGCACCTCGTCGGCCACGCGCACGGTGTTGCTGTCAGGCTGGCGGTTGATGTTGAGCAGCACGGCCGGCTGGCCGTTGGCGGTCACAATCGTGTACAGAGGCCGGACATTGGGCTCAACTTGCGCGACATCGCCGATGCGAACCGTCACGCCACCGGGCGTGTTCTTGACCACGATTTGCGAGATCTGGGCGGGGTCGCGCACCTGGCCGCTCACCAGCCCCAGGTAGAGCTGATGGTTCTGCTCCAACAGGCCCGGCGAATCAATCATGTTGGTCTGCTGCACGGCATTCAGCAGGTCGTTCACCGTCACCTGGGCGGCCAGCAGCTTGGAGGGGTCAGGAATGATGTGAAACTCGGGCTCCTGCCCGCCCTGCACCACCACCGTGGAAACGCCATCCAGCCGGTTAAGCCGCGGCTTCAGGTTGTAAGTGGCCGTTTCCCACAGTTGCGTTTGAGGGACGGTGCGGGAGGTCAGGCTGTAGCCCATGATGGGAAAGCTGGCGAAGGTGAGCCGGTCAACGCGGATTTCGGCCGTGGGAGGCAGCTGCGCGCGCACCCGTGCCATGGCTGAATTTACGCGCTCCAGGGTCTGGAACATGTCAACGTTCCAGTTAAAGAACAGGTCAATTTCCGCCGAGCCGCGACTGGTGATGGATTGCACGCGCTGCAGGCCCAGCACGCTGTTGACCGCCTCTTCCACGGGGCGCGTGATGGTCACGGTCATCTGATCAATGGGCATTACCCCGTTGTCAATGCCGATCACGATGCGGGGGAAGTTGGTTTCCGGGAAGACCGCGATGGGTATGGTGAACGCCTCATAGACGCCCACCAGGGCCAGGGTCAGGATGAGGAAGATGATAGGCTTCGAAAAATATGCGAACCAGTAGCGCGAGCTTTCCGGCTCGTGCTGTTTCTGGCTCGGTTCTATGTAGGAGTGCAGACTCATCAGCTCAGTTCTTGGTACCTAGTACCCTGTACCTAGTTCCCAGAACCTGGGCGCGCAAAAAACAGAAAAGCTGCGGGCGAGGGCGCCCGCACCACAAAAGACGAAATCAGGTGACCAGCTACCAGGTACTGGGAACTGTGTACTATTCCTTACTCTCCTTTACCGGCTGCGAAGGCGGCGCCTGCAACTGCACCCGCGTGTTGTCTGGCAGTCCGTAAGCGCCGGCCGTTACCACCCGCTCGCCCGCCTTCAGCCCGGAAACGATCTGTATCTGGTTCTCCTGGCGCACCCCCGTCTTGACATCACGCTGGTGCGCGCGGCTGTCATCGCCAATTACCATCACCGAAGTGGTGCCATCAGGCTCGGTCAGCACCGCGGCCGCAGGCACGGTCAGAGCATCTGGGATGGTTTGCGCCAGCATGGATATGCTTACACTCGTTCCCGGTTTCAGTTCCTGGTGCGGATTGCGAGCGTCTACCCACACCTCCACGGTTGTGCTGTTGGGGTCGAGCGCGGGGCTGACCACGCTCACTTTCGCCGGCATCGGGTCCTCCAGGCCGGGAGCGCTCACGCTGGCCGTGTCTCCCACTTTGAGCAGCGCCGCTTCCGCCTGCGGGATATGGGCTTTGGCGATGACGTGCGACAGATCCATCACGGTGAGCAGCGGCGTGCCCGCGGCCGCCATTTCCCCCGGATAGAGCGGCCGGTCTGTGACCACGCCGGAAATGGGGCTGCGAATCTCGGAATAGCTGAGTTGGGCCGATGCCCCCTGGTATTTGCCCTTGGCAGCAGCCAACTGGCCTTGCGCCGACTTGAGCTCCTGGGCTTTGGAGGTCTTGAGCAGCGAGTTCAAGTGCTGCTGCGCGATTTCGTAGTTGTTGCGCGCCTGGGTAAATGTAACTGCCTCCGCGTCCAGTTCCTTTCGCGGCAGCGCACCCTGTTTATACAGATCTTGCCGGGCGGCGTAGACTTTCTGCTCGGCTTCCAGGTTTTGCTTGGCCGCCTGGGCATCCAGTTCCGCCTTCTTTACCTCTTCCGGTACGCTGGCCGCGGTGGTGGTCTCATAAGCCGCCTGCGCCTGCTCGAATTCGCCCCTGCTCTGTTCCGCCGCCGCGCTCAGGTCCTTATTCTCCAGCACAGCCAGAAGCTGTCCCTGGCGCACATGGCTGCCGCGGTTGATATAGAATTTCTCCACCGGTGCGCTGATCTTGGGCACCAACGCCGCCTGGTGCAGGGGAAAGACAATTGCTTCGGCGGTGACCGTGCGTTCCAGCTTGGTGCGCTGCACCAGCGCCGATTCCACGCTCACAACCGGTTCTTTCTCCTTCTCCTTTCCTGAACAGCCGAAGGAGACGAGCGCCACCAGCGCAGCCAGCCCCGCGGCCGCGACTCGTCTGGTCCGTTTTGTCGGTTGCTGATTTCTGGATATCATTCAGAATTTGCCCGTCAAAGTCTGCAGCGTCGCCAGGCCGGTGCGATACCGCAGCTGTCCGCCATCATATGCGTTACGCGCCGCGGAGAACGTATTCTGCGCGTCCACTATCTCCAGCGCCGTCGCCTCCCCGGCTTGGTACCGCAATGTAGTTAGACGCAGGCTCTCGGCGGCAAGATCGGATGCCTGGCGCAGCCCCTGCACCTCGGAGCGCGATACAGCCGCTTCATTGTAGAAGGAATAGAGGCTGCTGAGCGCCTGCCGCTGCGCCTGCGACAGCTCCACTTTGGCCTGCTGCCGCTTATACTCGGCCTGTCGCAGTTTGCTGAGCGTGGCCCCCCAGTTCCAGACCGGCACGTTCAATGAAGCAGTGATGAAGTACCCGGGATTGGGCAAAGGGCCAAGTTCCTTGGCAGCCGCTACCGGGCTGCGCAAGGCCAGGGCGTTGGCTTCAATGCCATACACGCCGTCAAAGGTCAGCGTGGGGAAAAACCCGGCGCGCGCGATGTTGACGTCAGATTGCGCCGCCTTCAGGGCTTCTATCGCCGAGCGCACATCCTGGTTTTCATGGGCCGCCAGGGTTTCCACCTCGCCAAAAGGAGGCAGAACGGGCGCCTGGTCCATGTCGTCAACCAGGTTGAAATTCAGGTCCAGGTTGGGGGAGAGCACCACCGCCAAGTCGAGGCGGGCCTTGCTCATGGCCAGCGCTGCTTCCTGGAACGTCTGGTTCTGCTGCTGGAACTGCAACTGGGCCTTGATTACGTCGCTGCGCGCTACTTCCCCTCCACGTTCCAGGTCCTGGCTGATTTTCAGAAAATGCTGCGCCTGGTCAAATGCCTGCTGCGCGGTGGCGTACTCACGCTGAGCCACAATCAGGCCGTAGTAGAGTCCGGTAACCGTGATGGTCAGCCCGCGGCGGGCTATTTCCGCTTTAGCATTGGCGATGGCAGCAGCGGCGGCCGCGCGTTTGTAAGGCGAAAGAGTGAAGAATCCGGCGGGAAGCTCCTGATGAACTACGCCCCACACGCGATACACGTGCACGCCGTCGTTGGTTACGAAGCGCCCGCTGGCCAATTTTCCATTACCCTGGGTTCCCAAATATTGCTGGCTGTAGTTGAGCGAGGGCAGCATCGCGTCCCGCGCCTGCGCTCGGTCTTCATTGGCCACTTTGGCGTCGGTTACTGTGGAAAGATACTGCGCATAATTCTTGCTTGCCCGCGCCAAGGCGTCCTGAAAGGTGATGGTGACGGGAGGACCCGTTTGCCCCGGAGGTCCCGGCTCTGCCAGTTGCACACCCACACCTGCAGTTCCGGAAGCGGGAGGCTGTTGCGGCTGCGCGTTACCTCCCTGTGTGTTCTGCGCATCCGCCTGGGTGGACGATGCCTGCGGCTTCACATTCGCTGACATGCGCAACACGTCTTGCAGCGAAGGCCTTGGCGGCAGCAGGCCGGAAGGATTCCCGCCCGCTTGGACCGCTGCTGACGGCGCCGCTGGCGCAGGTGTTGCCGGCGACGGTTCCTGGCCCCGAGCCCAGCTCAAGGCCACAGTGCAGATCAGAACCAGCTTTGCCGCTCGATACACGTCCCCTCCGAGAACCGCTACTTTAGCGGGGAACATATTAAGGCAAGCTTAACCAACAGCTTAAGGCAAGCTTAATCATTCGCCCACACGGCGCCGCGGCCGTATTTGTCGAATGATGAAGTCAGGAGGCGCGCGAAAGCCGCATGGCAGAAGGCAGCGAGATGGTGAAGCAGGTGCCACGGGGAGTGCTTTCCACCGCGATGGTGCCGCCGTGCTTCTCCACAATCTGTCGCGAAACCCAGAGCCCTAGCCCCGTACCCAGTTCCGCCTTGGTGGTGAAGAAAGGCTCGAAAATCCGGCTAAGATTTTCCGGAGAAATGCCGGGGCCGTTGTCCAATACGCGGAGCTGCACGCTGCCATCGGAATCGGTGGTCAGCACGCGGATAAGCCCGCCGTTAGGAAGCACATCCACCGCGTTGGCTACCAGGTTGGCAATCACCTGCCGCAGTTCGCCCTTGGAACCGAGGATAAGCTGGGAACCCGCAACGTTAGTGTGTACGCGGATGTTCTTGGCGCGCAGCTTGGCTTCGTAGAGGGCAACGACCTCGCGTACCAGTTCGCTCAGGTCCACCGGCGTCGGAGCGCCACTCTCGCGGTAAAAGCCGAGAGTCATTTTTGTGATGTGCGCGATACGGGAGAGCTCTTTCTCCACCATTTGCAAATAGTGGCGGATTTCGCCTTCGGGGGCGGAGCGTGCCAAGTAAATCAGGTTGGTCACCGCTTCCAGAGGATTGTTAATCTCATGAGCGATGGTGGCGGCCAAGCGGCCGGCAGTGGCCAGACGCTCGGTCTTGACCAGCGCTGCCTCGGTGCGGGCGCGCTCTTCCAGTTGTTGCTCTACTTGGCGGAAGAGGCGGCTGTTGTCAATGGCGGCGGCGGCGCGGGCGGCCAAAGCTTCTGCAACTTCCAGGTCGTCCGCCGAAAGCGCGCGCCCGGATTCCGCGGTCACAAACACCAGGGCGCCGAGCACACGATCGCGCGCCGCCATGGGGACGACCAGCACCGACTTCATGTTGAGTTCGCGAATCAGGCGCTGGCGCTCTGGTTCCCGCACTCGTTCGCGGATCATTTCTTCAGAAATTTCCGGAAAGAACTGCGGCTCGCCGGTCTCAATGACGGCGGCAATGGCGCTGCCGCTTCCGAGAGAAGGGGGATACTTGATGTGAAACTCGGTTGCCAGAGCAATTTTGGCAGGGTCGCGATGGGCCACGGCAGTGCGTTCCACTGCTCCTTGCTCATTGGTTACGTAGGCGGCGCACCAGTCGGCAATTTCCGGCACCGCAAGCTCCGCCACGCGCTGCAGGGTGATATTGAAGTCGAGGGATGCTCCCAGTGCGGCGCTGGCCTGAGCCAGAAAGGCGGCGCGGCGCCGTTGAGCCTCCGCCTGCTCGCGCAGCCGAATCTGCTCTTCATACAATTCAGCCGCGCTGATGCCGGCCGCGGCCAGGTTGGCCAGCAGTTCGGCCACCTGCAACTCCGCTGGCTGCAATTGGCGCGGATGACGAAAATAAAACGTGATGCTGCCGGCCTTGCGGCCTTGGATACGCAAGGGCAGCGCCAGCAGCGACTGAATGCCCTCCGCTTCGTAGTCGCGTCGCCGCTGTTCCAGCAAAGGCAGGCGGTGCACGTCGGCGGCAACAATGGGCTTATCGGGCAGTTCCGGCGCGCCCGCGGCGGGGATGGGAGATCTTTCCAGGTACGTAGGCGACAAGCCACGCGATGCCAGCACCCGCCACGCGTTGGTGCTGTCGTCGAGGCGCCAGACAGCGTAGGCATCGGCCTCGATCAGTCCCCGGGAAAGCGCCAGGATTCGCTCCAGAACCGCCTGCAGGTCAGGCTGCGCCAACAGAGTAGCGGAAGCTTGCAGCAGCAGGTGCAGAGATTCTGAGCTGGCCGCGGCAGGCGAAGACACGCCGGCGTCCTTAGGTGACGAACCTCCCATTGCCTCGGGTTCTGGTTTGGGCTGCGATGCAGTCACGGCGCGCAACAAGCTAGAGCGATTAAAAGTACGCGAAATCAATGGAAGGATGCTGTACAGGGGAAGGGGAGTTGTCCGCCGGCTAACAGCTTCAGACCGCGGCGGCGGACCACATTCGCCACCTATGATTCCTCCGCTTAGTGTCCCGGCAGCTGTTTGTGCAGCTTGCAACGAGGCGTTTGCCGCTTGAGTCCCGCCTCGCTGTTTTCTCATCTTGTAAACTAAATGGATATGGCAGAGGCGAAGTTTGAGGTAGAAAGCGCGCCCGAGCAGGGGGAATACGCGGCGGCGCAAGATGCTGAGCGGCAAAGGGTTTTCGAGGCCTTTCGGCGCTGGGGATACTTGCAGGCCGATCTCGACCCGCTGGGCTTGTTCCGTCCACACCCTCATCCGGAGTTGCAACTGAGCGGCCCGGCGGCGCAGGAGGCGCGGCGCTATTACTGCGGCAGCATTGGAGCGGAATTCGCGCACATTTCTGACCCGGAACGGCGGCGCTGGATTGAGCAGCGCATGGAATCACCGGCTCCGGCTCTGGACCAGCGGCACATCCTGGAGCGGCTGATTCGCGCCGATCTGTTTGAGCAGGTGATGCAGTCGCGGTACCTGGGCAGCAAGCGCTTCTCGCTGGAAGGCATTACGGTGTTAATCCCCCTGCTCGACGAGTTGCTCGAGGGAGCCGCGGAGCACGGCGCCGAGCAGGCTGTACTGGGTATGAGCCATCGCGGGCGGCTCAATGTGATGGCACATATCGTGGGTCGCGCGCCAGCCGAAATTTTCGCCAACTTTGAAGATGTGGACCCGCGCAGTGTGCTGGGCGGCGGCGACGTGAAGTACCACATGGGCGCCACCGGCGTGTACACCACCGAGCACGGGCGCAGCATCAACATCCACCTGGTTTCCAATCCCAGCCATCTCGAAGCGGTTGACCCGGTGGCTCTGGGGCGCGTTCGCGCCAAGCAGATTCGCGCGGGAAAGGACGGCACGGCGCGATTCCTGGCTATCGTCATGCACGGCGATGCGGCCTTTGCCGGCCAGGGCATCTGGGCCGAGACGCTGAACTTCGCCGGGCTGAAGGGCTACTCGGTGGGTGGCGCCATCCATATCATTGTCAACAACCTGATTGGCTTCACTACTACACCGCCGGAACTGCACACGGCGCGGTTCTGCGCCGACCTGGCGCGCCGTCAAGACATCCCCATCTTCCACGTCAACGGCGAAGATCCTGACGCGGTGGTGCGCGTGGCGCGCATGGCATTGGAGTACCGGTATCAGTTTGGCAGCGATGTGATTATTGACGTCATCGGCTACCGGCGGCATGGGCATAGCGAAATTGATGATCCCACCATCACCCAGCCGCTGCTCTATAAGGCGATCGAGGAGCATCCCCCGCTGTGGCAGATTTACGCCGAGGACATTGGCGTTGACCCCAAGGCCCAGGCAGAGCAGGTGCGCGCCGAATACGACCAGGGCCAGAAGGAAGCCAAGGGGCTGACCAAAAAGCCCAGCCTGCGCAGCCTGCCGGATTACTGGGCCAACTTCAAAGGCGGACGCTACAAGCCGGAGTACGAGGTGGACACCGGCATCGCGGCGGAGGAGATTGCCGCGCTCACGGAAAAGCTCACCACCTACCCGGCGGACTTTCACATCCATCCCAAGATCAAGCGACTGCTGCAGCAGCGCGCCGAGATGGGCGCGGGCAAGCGGGCGGTGGATTATGGCATGGCCGAGGCGCTGGCGTTTGCCTCGCTGTTGAAGCAGGGCACGCCGGTGCGCATGAGCGGGCAGGACACGCAACGCGGCACCTTCAATCAGCGTCACGCGGTGCTGGTGGATGTCGAGAACGAAAGCCGCTACATCCCGCTCTGCCATATAAGCCCGGACCAGGGACGTTTTGAAATCTACAACTCGACACTTTCGGAAGCAGGGCCGCTGGGGTTCGAATACGGCTACAGCCGGGATTATCCGGAAACGTTGGTTCTGTGGGAGGCGCAGTTCGGCGACTTCGCCAACGGTGCGCAGATAGTGATTGATCAGTTCATCAGTTCAGGCGAAGACAAATGGGGGCTGCTTTCCGGTCTGGTGCTGCTGCTGCCCCACGGCCATGAAGGCCAGGGGCCGGAGCATTCGAGCGCCCGCATTGAGCGCTACCTGCAATTGGCGGCGCGCGAGAATTTCCAGATTTGCCAGCCTTCCACCGCCGGTCAGTACTTCCACCTGCTGCGGCGGCAGGCGCTGCGCAAGTGGCGCAAGCCGCTGGTGGTGTTCACGCCCAAGAGCATGTTGCGCCATCCCGATGCTTCCTCGCCGGTGACGGAGCTGTCGCGTCCGCGGTTTCTGCCGGTGCTGCCCGATAGCGAAGTGCAGAATGCAGAACGCCTCATCCTCTGCACCGGCAAGATCGGGCACGAGTTGCGGGTCGAGCGCAAGCGCCGTAAGGAGAGCGCTGCCGCCATTGTTTTCCTGGAACAGCTCTATCCCTTCCCTGAAGCGGAGCTGGCGGCGGAACTGGAACGTCACAAGTCGGCACAGGACATCTTGTGGGTGCAGGAAGAGCCCGCCAACATGGGCGCGCTATGGTACGTCATGCCGCGCCTGCAGCGACTGGCGGGCAGTTCCCGCCACGTGCTCTCGGTGAAGCGCTCCGGCAGCGCCAGTCCCGCCACCGGTTCCGGCAAAGCACACGAGATGGAGCAAAAAACGCTGCTCACGCTGGCGTTTACCACCGGGAAGTAGAAAAACAGTTGCCAGTGGTCAGTGGGCAGTGATCAGTAGTCAGTTGCCAACCTGGGATACCAAGCCAGAGGCCGTCTTCAAGAGAACCTGGGTACTGGGTACCAGGTACTAGGTACCGGCTACTGATTCCGAATCCAGCACTTCCCGCACCTTGCAGGCCAGCGCATCCAAGCTGAAAGGTTTCTGCAGGAAAGCAGTGCCGGGATCGAGCACTCCGTGGTGCACGATGGCGTCTTCGGTGTAGCCGGAGAGATAAAGCACGCGCATGCGGGGGCGGCTCCCGGCCATGCGTTTGGCAAGTTCCCGTCCGCTCATGCCGGGCATGACTACGTCGCTGATCATCAAGTCAATGTGGCAGTTGGCGGGAGCGGCCAAGGCCAGCGCTTCGTGCCCGTTTCCGGCAACCAGCACGTTGTAGCCCTGGGCTTTCAGCGCCTCAGCAATCAGCTCGCGCACCGATTCTTCATCCTCCACCAGCAGGATGCTCTCTGAGCCACGCAAACCCAGGCGTGTTTGCCGTTCGGGCACGCTCTCCGCGGCGGCTTCATCTACCCGCGGCAGGTAAATCTTGAAGCTGGTGCCCCGCCCCATCTCGCTATAGGCGAAAACATAGCCTCCGCTCTGCTTCACGATCCCGTACACGGTGGAGAGCCCCAGCCCCGTGCCTTTGCCTTTTTCCTTGGTGGTGAAGAAGGGTTCAAATATCCGCAGCTGCGTTTCCGCATCCATGCCGCAGCCGGTGTCGCTCACCGCCAGCATCACGTAGCGGCCCGGCTTAACATTGGCATGGGCGCGCTGGTAGTTGTCATCCAGGTCGGCATTGCGGGTTTCGATAATAAGCTTGCCCCCGCTGGGCATGGCGTCGCGCGCGTTGACCGCCAGGTTCATGACCACCTGCTCCACCTGCCCGGGATCGGCCTTGGTGTGACCCAGCTTGGAATCGCGCGTGACCACAACCTCAATATCCTCGCCAATCAGCGGCCGCAACAGCTTGCTGATATCGGCCACAACGGCATTCAGATCAATTACCTTGAGCTCGAGCACCTGCTTGCGCCCAAAGGCCAGCAATTGACGGGTCAGTGTGGCAGCGCGCTGAGTTGCCTCCTGGATGGCTTCCGCTTTCTGGCGCCGCGGATCCGCCATTCCCAACTGGTTGAGCAGCACGTAGGTGTAGCCGCTGATCACCATCAGCAGGTTGTTGAAGTCGTGCGCCACGCCGCCGGCCAGCCGTCCCACCGCTTCCATCTTCTGTGCCTGACGGAACTGGTCTTCCAGAATGTGACGCTCGGTGACGTCCTCGGCGATAATCTCCAGCACTTCCTCTTCGCCTTCCTGGTTCACCGCTCGCCCACTCAGCCGTACCGTGATGGCTTTGCCATCCTTGCGCTTCCACTTCACTTCCAGGTTGTCCAGGCAGGAATGCCGCTCGTACTCGCGGCGCAGCCGCTGACGGTCTTCCTCGCGCACATAAATGTCGGCTTTCGGATCCAGCGCCCGCACCTCCGCCGCAGAATCGTAGCCCAGCATGGAAATCAGCGCCGGGTTCACATCCAGAAACTGCCCTTCCAGCGTGGAGCGATAAATGCCGTAAACCGCACTCTGCACCAACGAGCGGTAGCGCGCCTCCGAAGCGCGTAGCGCCTGCTCGTGCCGTTTGTGCTCGATGGCGGTGGCCACATGTTGCGAGACAAAGGTCAATATTTCCTTTTCCTTGGTCCCGAAGCGCACGTCATCGCTGTAGCTTTGGACCACCAGCACACCGATGGCCGTGTTGCCCGTCTTCAGCGGCACCCCCAGCCAGTCAAGCGAGGGCGCCCCGATGCATTCCGCCTCGCCCCGCTGGACCATCTTTTCGAACACGTCAGGCGTGGCCAGCAGTGGCTCCCCCGAGCGCAGCACATATTCCGTCAGCCCCTTGCCCAGCGGCTTGGGCGCGGGCGTGGGGTCAATTTCGTCCACGAAATAGGGGAAGCTCAGCAGCTTGCTCTCCCGGTCATAAAGCGCGATGTAGAAATTGCGAGCGCAGGTCAACTCGCCCACGATGCCGTGAATGGCGGCATAGAATTCCTGCAGCTCCCCGGCTGCGCTGGTTAACTTGGCGATTCGGTATAGCGCGGATTGCAGGGCTTCCGCCTGCTTGCGCTCGCTGATGTCGCGAAAAATAGCGTAAACGGCAACGTGTCCCCCGCCGACCTTCACCGGCATGCCCACGATGGAGACGTCCACCACCGTGCCGTCCTGGCGCATGCGCTTGCTTTCCAGGCTGATCTTCTGCCCCTTGCTCAGAGCGCTGTGGATGAACTCAACCTCGGCGCCGAGTCCGGGCGGGACAATGAGCTCGCCCAGCATCCTACCCCGCGCTTGCTCCTGCATGTAACCGAACATGCGGGTAAATTCGGAGTTGACGTGGGTGATCCGATAAAGCGGGTCCAGAATGGCGATGGCCTCGGGCGCGCTCTGGAAAAGTTGTTCCAGGTAGGCTTTCTGCACCTGCAGGTCGGCTTCGGGCTCCAGCGTGCACACGCCCGCGGCGCTGTCACCATTCCTTGGCGGCAGAGCGTTTACTGAACTGTGCGCGACGGATTTGGTGCGAGTTTTTCTCTGCGCGGGGCGGGTGATTTTTTCACCCATGGGAGATGCCCTCCGGGGTCGCCAAGCCAAACCCGATGGTAAGGTCAACTTGGGTTATCAGAAAGTTACCCTCGTAATAGGTGGTTCTCCCCACGCGGAGCTGGTGGCTACCGAACCGCGCTAGCGGATGAGGAAGCGAACCCACCGTGCGAATGCCAGCGCCCGGGAGTGGCTGCGAGCAGCAGCGGTTTGCGCACAGACATCCAAACCGGGGTCGCGCGTAAAATTGAGGTGTTGGGGAGGCGCTTTATGAAGGCGGAGCCGAAGCTCAATCAGGATATGACAGCCATCATCCACAAAACCGGCGAGGATTGGGCTCACTACTGGAATTCGCGGCAGCCGGATAAGCTGGCGCAGCTTTATGCAGAAGACGCCGTGTACCTGCCGCCACATCACCCCGCGGTACACGGCCGCCAGGCCATTCGCGAATATCTAAGCCGGCCGTTGCACCACGACTACACTGACCTGAAGTTCGAAGTTACCTACATCAAGCAGACCGGCGACCTGGCATTCGACGTCGGTACCTACTCGATGAAGGTCCCCAAAGAGGGCGGCGGGCAGCGGCCCGACAAAGGCAAGTATCTGACGGTGTGGAAGAAACATTCAGGCGGCGATTGGCACATCGTCGCCGACTCCTGGTCGAGCGATTTGGCACATAACCAGTAGTCAGGGGTCGGTAGTCAGGAGTCAGCGGGGTTGGTTACAGCTCCAGGGGCTGTTCTTAAGTAAGAAAGTTCAACCAAGCGCTTGTCATCCTGAGAGAGCGCGAACCGAGCAGGAGCGAGGCAGGCGCGACCGAAGGACCTTTGCATTTCCTGTTGCGCCATCTTCAGGCTTGGCATTCGCCTTCACTGACTCCTGACTCCTGACTCCTGACTCCTGACTCCTGACTCCTCTTTGCCGAACTGAGCGCGCTGCTAATACAATGTCAAGTTTGCACTTATATCTTGATGCGAGGAGAACGGAATGCAACGCAGAGCCAGTGCGGAGTGGAAGGGCAGTTTGAAGGAAGGCTCAGGGTCGGTGTCTTCCAGCAGCGGCGTGTTTTCCAAGACGCCATTTTCGTTTGGAACACGATTTGGTGATCAGCCGGGCACCAACCCGGAAGAACTGATCGCGGCGGCGCACGCCGGCTGCTTTTCCATGGCGCTTTCGGCGCAGTTGGGGACTGCCAATCTGACGCCGGAGAGCATCAGGACCAATGCGACACTCACCCTGGAAAAGCTCGACTCCGGTTGGACCATTACCGCTGTTCATCTGGATGTGGTCGGCAAGGTTCCCAAGGCAGATGCGGCCACCTTCCAGAAGCTGGCGGATGCGGCCAAGACGGGCTGCCCGGTTTCCAAAGTGCTGAATGCGAAGATTACGATGAATGCGAAGTTAGAGTAGTCGAGGTAGCGCCGGCGTCCCGCCGGCCCAAACTGCGGGCGGGACGTCCGCACGACAGCCGGCCAGAGGCCGGCGCTACAAATGTGGCGACTCCCGACTACCTGGTGCGACAACCAATGGCCGACAAAATTACCAAATCCGAAGCTGAATGGCGTCAGCAGCTCTCACCGGAGGAGTACCACGTCACGCGGCAGAAAGGTACTGAGCCAGCCTTTAGCGGGCGCTACTGGAACTCCAAGGAGCACGGCACCTATAGGTGCGTGTGCTGCGGCGAGCCGCTGTTCAGTTCCGATACCAAGTACGAGTCAGGTACCGGCTGGCCCAGCTTCTGGCAGCCGCTGGAGGAAGACCGGGTCGAGGCGCGAACCGACCGCAGCCACGGCATGGTCCGCGTGGAAGCCCTCTGCGCCCGCTGCGGCGCGCATTTAGGGCACGTCTTCGAAGACGGCCCGGCGCCCACCGGGCTGCGTTACTGCATGAACTCCGCCGCTCTCAAACTAGAAAACGACTGAATTCACCACAGAGGACACTGAGGTCACGGAGAAGGCAATTTTAGAATCATTCACTACGAAGGCCAGATGGAACCCGGACATCCAATCGCACGTCCGTATGATTTTTCCAAAGATTTTCTCTGTGGCCTCTGTGTCCTCCGTGGTTAGATCCAGGTTTCGCTACTTCACGCCATTCGGGTAAAGCAGGATCTTGCTGGCCTCGCCCGTCCGCAGGCGCTCCATGCCCTTGCTGAAATCTTTCATGGACATGCGGTCGGTGATCACGGGGTGCAGATCGAGCTTGCCCGCCTTCAACAGGGCAGTCATCTGGTACCAGGTCTGGTACATGCGCCGGCCGTTGATGCCCTGGATGGTGATGCCTTTAAAGATGATGTCTTCGGAGAAGTTCAAGGCGATGGGTTTGGAGGTCAGGCCCAGAAGGGAAATGCGGCCGCCGCGGCGCACGATGTTGAAAGCTGTTCGGATGGCGTCGGGGTGGCCGGCCATCTCCAGCACCACATCCACGCCCAGGCCGCCGGTGTGGTCCATGACAAACGTTCGCACGTCCTCGGTTTTGGGATCGAGAACGTAATCCGCCTTCATCTGCTGCGCAATCTTGCGCCGGTACTGGTTGGTTTCGATGGCGTAAACCCCGGTCGCTCCGCAGGCGCGGGCCACGGCAATGGCAAACAGCCCGATGGGGCCGCAGCCCGTGATGGCGACGGTTTTGGCCGCGATTTCGCCCGCCAGCACCGTATGCACCGCGTTGCCCAGGGGATCGAGGATGGAGGCGTATTCCTGGGGAATCTCCGGATCCAGCTTCCAGATATTGGACTCGGGAATGCGCACGTACTCAGCGAAGGCGCCGTTGTCATCCACGCCGATGATCTTCACGAACTGGCAGATGTGAGCTTCGCCGGTGCGGCATTGCAGGCACTTGCCGCAGGCCACGTGCATTTCCGCCGAGACGAAGTCGCCTTCCTTGACGCTGGTGACCTCTGCGCCTACCGCCGCCACTACGCCGCAGAACTCGTGCCCGGGAATGAGCGGCGGGTGGATGCGGCGCTGCGCCCAGGGGTCCCAGTTATAGATGTGCAGGTCGGTGCCGCAGACAGAGGCGACCTTTACCTTGACCAGAACGTCCGTCAGGCCGATCTTTGGGACGGCAACATCGCGAACTTCCGCGCCCGGCTTCGGCTCGGGCTTCACCACGGCCAGCATGGTTTCAGCCATTCAGGTGTCTCACCTTCCGTTCCTACGCGCCGGGGATGCGGAGTGCAGCAGGAAACCCTTGATTCTAACATTCGTGTGAGACTTCGTTATGTGCTCCACCGGTCACCATTGGCCTAGGGGATCACGGCTTGTACTTCTCCTGCCCGGGCTTGGGCACGCTCAGCGATTTCCAGCGCGGACCGCACAAGTGCTTTGCCACGTAGGCAATCTGCCCAATGTGGTAGCTGTAGTGCAGTGAAGCCACGTTGAGGGCCTTCAGCACGGAATAGGGCTCGCCGCGAATCGTAACGGTGCGCTCCACGTCTTGCGGCCGCAGAGCCTCCAGGCTGCGGAACAAAATGGCCCAACCCTCCTCCCAGGAGCGCATCAGTTGGGCGCGGGTAGCGTCCGTCGCGTCTGCGAACTCCTGCTCGCGATGGCGGTCGGATTTCTCTCCATCGCTGGTTAGGAAGTCCGTGAAGCGCGAGCGCAGGTTGCCTGCGATGTGCTTGACGAGCAGAGCGCAGCTGAGCGATTCCGCATCGGGCTTGCCAAAAAACTCGTCGTCATTGACCTGTGCCAGCGCGCCTTCGGCAAGCTTTTTATAGGCGCGCAGGGCGCGAGTCGCTTCTGAGAGATAAGCCGCAGATATGTCGTTCATGCGAAGTATTTTATCGAGGCCCTCCCGCCGGCGGACGCCTTTCGTAACTTGTGAGCCGGGGTAGCCGCCGTGATTAAATCTTTACAAATGGATAAGAGGCCCGCAACCCGCTATGACTTCCGCTGCGAGGCGCAGTTCTGCAAGCGCGGAAGCAACGCCCCTCTGCGCGGATTCCTCAGCGACATCAGCTTGACCGGCTGTTATTTCGAGAGCATCACCCCCGAACCGGTCGGCACTCAGGTGGAAGTTATATTTCAAGCAGCCGGAGCGCCCGTGCGCTTATCTGGCGTGGTGCGGGTTGTCCACCCCAGCATGGGCATGGGCATTGAGTTTGCCGATCTTTCCCCGGATGGCGCCAAGGCGCTGCAAGGCCTGGTCAAGGCGCAGGCCGCCACCGCATCGTAAACCTGCAGGGCATCGCGACACTCCTCAGTAGAGACATAACCTGTTACGTCTCCAAAAAATAAAGTTGGCAACTGGTAGTTAATAGTTGGTTATATCCGCTTACTACCAACTACCAACTACCGATTTGCAATTCTCTGCGCCCGTGCGTTGAACACAGACAAAACGGCCCCGGCGGGGCGAAGGCCGGGGCCGTTTGCGCAGCGAGGGCTTGCCGTTCAAGCCGCCACTGCGGCAATCACATGCTCGGAGATGGTGGTTTCGACCTTGAAGGTGTTCACCACGACCGGCATGATCAGATATGGCTTAATGATTTCATTCAGCTTGGGGAAGGTTTCGCGCTCATAGCGCTCTGCATCGGCCTTGGTGTGCCACAGGGTCAGGAAGCAGAACTTCTCCGGTTTGGTGTCGTGCTCCAGTCCGATGATGTCGGCGAAGCCGGTCTGCCGTTTGAGGATGGGCATGATCTCTTCGCGCATCTTCTTCAGGAATTCAGGTTTCTTTTCCAGCTTTAGATTGCCTTCCAGCATGCGTGCGAACATTTTGAAAGCTCTCCTTTGCTATGAAATTGGGACTCCTGATTTAAGCCCGCCTTGTGGCGGGGAAGGGTCGGTTGCGCCAGATGTTTAGGCTGCTTGTCGGATACAAAAAGCCTAAATCTCGGGGAGCAGCGGAGGAGTGCTGGCCAGAAAAAAAATTTGCCTTAGGTGCCAAATTGGGAGGCGATACAGATTATCCAAGCAACATCGGATGCTATCGCGCCCCGCGCCTCACGATGCTTCCGGCGACGTGACGGCGGAAGCGCGGGCTTCCGTTGCTTTGCTCAGCGGCAGGCGCACCCACACGCAGGTTCCCTCATGCAGCTTGCTCTCGGCGTGGATCCTGCCGCCATAAGCTTCCACAATGGCCTTGGCGATGGCCAACCCCAGGCCGAAGCCCCCGGTTTCGCGGGAGCGCGAACGATCGCCGCGCCGGAAGCGCTCGAAAATGTAGGGAAGGTCTTCCACGGCGATTCCGGTGCCCCAATCCCGCACGTTGACGCAGGCGCTGTCGCCTTCGTGCTGCAGTTGCAGCCGCACCACTGAGGTCGGCGGGCTATGCTGGATGGCATTCTCCAGCAAATTCACCCACACCAACTCGAGGTCGTCGGGATCGGCATGTACCTCGCCGCCAGCCTGGCTGGACAATTGAACCTCCACGCACCGTGCCGTGGCCAGGGCCTTGATTCGCGCCACTGCCATCTCGCAGGTGGAGGCCAGGTCTGCCACTTCCAGCGTTTGCTGCCCGCCATCGGCCGCCTGCTGTTCCGCGCGCGCCAGGCGCAGCATGCGGTTGAGCAACTCCTCCAGCCGGTCCACGTCTCCCATCAGTTCCAGCAGACCGCCGCGGTACTCGTGTGGCGAGCGCGGCTTCTGCAGCAGCGACTGGAAGGTGGATTTAAGGATGGCTACCGAGGTCTTCAGCTCGTGGGCTGCGTCAGCCAGGAACTCGCGCTGCTGCACAAAGGCCAGCTCCAGTTTGCCCAGCACAGTTTCGATGGCCTGCGCCAGCGGCGCTAGTTCGGGCGCATCCAGGGCGGCTTGTGGCGGACGGAAGTTCCAGTTCTTTACCGAAATGCCGGCGGCTTCTCCCGCCAGGTCGCGCAGCGGCCACAGCCCCCGGCGTATCGCCCAGGCGGCCAGCAAGCCGGTGAGCGCCAGCAGCAGCAGGCTGGCCCCGCCTACCATCAGGCCGACCTCGTCGGCGCGGCGCGTAATGTCCAGCGTGGGTGCGGCGTAGAAGACGTCCACGTTAACGTCGGTGTCCAGATTGTCGATCTCGGAATCGCGAATGGATACTTTACGCAGAATCAGGCCGCGATAGGGTACTCCCCTCGCTATGAAATTCCAGTACTCCCCTCGCGCCGGTTCGCCCTGAAGGAATGCCGCGTCGAAATTCGTCGAGTGCGCTTGGAATTCCCGGATCGTGCTCGTCACCTGGTAAATGTCGGGGTGCAGCGCGTCGAAAGGAGGCGGAGCTTCGTCGGCGTCTAGCAGTAGCCCCGGCTTGCCCTCCGGGGGATAGTAGACCAGCGCGGCGATGGCGCGGGCCTTGCCCTGCAGGCTCATGTCGAAAGCGGCCAGCAACTGGCGCCGAGCGAAAGTGATGCCCACGAGCACCAACCCGACCGCCAGCATGAGCTGCGCCCCGACAACAACTGCGGTAATCCGGCCTGTGAGCGAAAGGCGTTTCATCTAAGACCAAGTTTCCAGTTTCAGGTTTCAAGTTTCCCGCCGTTTCGGCTCGGGAAACTCGAAACTTGCAACTCGAAACTATCTTTTTCCCTCTCCCGCTCGCAGCGCGTATCCCTGCCCGCGCAGGGTGTGAATCAGCTTTACCGGCGCTCCATCGTCAATCTTCCGGCGCAGCCCCGAAATGTACACCTCAATCACGTTGCTGAACTTCTCCCAGTTATAGTCGTACAAATGTTCCAGGAGTTCCGTTTTTGAAACCACCGCCCGTGGCCGGTGCGCCAGGTACTCCAGCACCCGGTATTCCATGGGAGTCAGCGTGACCTCTCGCCCGCTGCGCCGTACCGAGCGCTCGATGGTGTTGACCTCCAGGTCGCCCACCACCAGCATGGGCGTCGGCTGTCCCTTGGCGCGCCGCACCAGCGCCTTGGCCCGCGCCAGGAACTCTCCCAGATCGAACGGCTTAGCCAGGTAATCGTCGGCACCCGCATTGAGCAGGGTCACGACCGATTGCTTCTCATCGCGCGCCGTCAGCACCAGCACCGGTGTCTTGTTGCCCTGTCGCCGGTAGCGCCGCAGCAATTCCAGGCCGTCCAGCTTGGGCAGCATGAGGTCGAGCACAATCAGGTCGTAGGCCACCGACTCGGCCAGGTGCAGCCCGTTCTGGCCGTCCAGGGCGACATCCACGGCCCAGGCCGCATTCTCCTTCAGGCTGCGGGCCACGTTTTCCGCCAGCCGCCGCTCGTCCTCGATTACCAGCACCCGCATCTCCTCCAGATTATCCGGCCCGCGGGCGTCGCGCACAAGCGCCCACTGTGAGCCTACTGCCGGCAGGCTTAAGCCTCGCTTAAAGCCCAATTTCGCACGGAAATTCTGCCGCCGTTTCCTCCTCTCCCGGTTCCGGAGTTAGACTTGATAGTTTGCAAATCCGCGTTCTTCCGCGCTATTCGCGGGGGCGCACGCGAGGGAACTCATGGCGACCCAGACCTCCACCCGCCCGCAGCTCTCCTACCTCACCGAGCAACTGGACCAACTCAAGCAGAAAGGCACCTACTTCCGTTTGCGCGTGCTGGAGGACGAGCAGGCCCCGGAGTGCACCTTCGACGGCAAGAAGGTCATCAACCTGGCTTCCAACAACTACCTGGGCCTGACCACCCATCCCAAGCTGCGCCAGGCCGCGCTGGATGCCACGCGCAAGTACGGCGTGGGCTCGGGCGCGGTGCGCACCATCGCGGGCACCATGAAAATCCACATGGAGCTGGAGGAGAAGATCGCCCGCTTCAAGAATGTGGAAGCCTCGGTGGTCTTCCAGTCGGGCTTTGCCGCCAATGCCGGCACCGTCTCCGCCGTGCTGGGCAAGGAAGACTTCATCATCTCCGATGAACTGAACCACGCTTCCATCATTGACGGAGCCCGCCTCTCCCGCGCCACCATCAAGGTATTCCGCCATAAAGACATTGCGCACGCCGAAGCGCTGCTCAAGGAAGTTGCCAGCCAGCCCGGCCACAAGCTGCTGATCAGCGATGGTGTCTTCTCTATGGACGGCGATGTCGCGCCCTTGCCCGCGCTCTGCGATCTGGCGGAGAAATATGGCGCCATCATGATGGTGGACGACGCGCATGCCTCCGGCGTGCTCGGCCGTAACGGCCGCGGCACCATTGATCACTTCAAAGTGCACGGCCGCGTGGACATCCAGGTGGGCACGCTTTCCAAGGCTATTGGCGTGCTCGGCGGCTACGTGTGCGGCTCCCGCGACCTGATTGATTTCCTCTACCACCGCGCCCGTCCATTCCTGTTCTCCACCTCTCATCCGCCTTCGGTGGCCGCCACTTGCATGGCCGCCTTTGAGGTTCTGGAGCAGGAGCCTGAGCGGATCGAGAAATTGTGGGAGAACACGCGCTACTGGAAGAAGGAACTGGGTAACCTGGGCTACAACATTGGCGGCGTGAACACTCCTGCCAGCGAAACGCCCATCACGCCCATCATTATCGGCGACGGCAAGCTCACCATGGACTTCTCCCGCGAGCTGTTCAAAGAAGGCGTGCTGGGCACGGGCATTGCCTTTCCCACCGTGCCCGAGGGTAAGGCGCGCGTGCGCACTATCATGACCGCCACCCACACACGCGAGGAATTGGACCGGGCTTTGGATGTGTTAAAGCGCGTGGGTCAGCGCATGGGAATTCTGCGATAGAGCGACCGCAGAACTTGGGTCGTCCCTCTGAGACTCATTTCCGCCGGCTATTTTACCCAGGACTGCCGTCCTGGGCTTTACTATCCCGCCCCTGCGGGGCTGACGCAGGTTTGGGCCAAAGTATGAAAGCGCAGGTGAACACCTGGCGGGTGGCTGCTGATAACTGACCACTGACAACTGACCACTGACAACTGATTTCTACCCACACTGCCCGTCGCCGTGGCACTTGCGCCGCGGAAACGAGCAAGCATGCGGCTCGGCGACTTTGCCATCCGGCCCGATGCAGGTCTGAGTGTAAACGCACCAGTAGTTGCCGTCGTTCGAGCGCTGCACGGTGGGGTCAGGCTCGGAATCGTAGAACTGCCGCTTCCAGCGCAGGCCCGGGCACAGGTTGGGATTCTCAGTATTGAACCGCTCCTGTTCGCTGATCATGCCTCGCCTCCCTCCGCCTTGCCCTTTGCTGCCTGCAAAATTGCGCGCTTCACCGCCACGCGTGCCAGTTGGACTTTATACCCATTGTGGCTAAGCGGCTTGGCCTGGCTGACCGCAGCGTCTCCCGCCGTCTTGGCCGTCTCGTCGGTCACGGTCTTTCCGACCAGCGCCTGTGCCGCCTCCTCAGAAACCCACGGCACCGGCGCAACGTAGCCCATCACCACCCGGGCCGAGCGGACCGTGTTGCCATTCATGTGCAGTGCGACTGCCGCCAGCGCCAGCGGCCAGTCGAAAGCTTCTTTCTGCCGCACTTCGTAGTGCGCGTACCTGCCCCCGGCCGAAGGCGGCAGGAAAATATCGGTGACAATTTCGTTCGCCTGCAGGTCGTGCTCGCGCTCGCCTTCCGCCTGGGGAGTCTTGAAGAACTTCTCCAGCGCCACTTCGCGGCTCCCCTTCGGTCCGGCAATGCGAATGCGCGCCTCATAGGCAATCATCGCGGGCACAATGCTCGACGGGGTGACGAACAGCGCCGGTCCCTCATTGCCCAGAATCGCGTGGTAGCGGTTGTCGCCGGCCTCGACCAGGGACTTGCCCTCTGGCGTTTTCGGCGTCAGGCCGAAGCCGGAGCGGAAGTACCAGCAGCGCGGACGCTGGCAGATGTTGCCGCCGATGGTGGCCATGTTCCGGATCTGCTGGCTGGCCGCTTCCACGAGCGCGTCGGCGAAAGCAGGATAGTGCTGCTTCACCAACGGGTGGTCAGCCAAGTCGCCTAAGGAAGTCAGCGCCCCGATCTGCATCCCGCGTGGCCCATAATGCACGCCGTTCAGCTCGTGAATCTCCTTGATGTTGACCACGCGCTTGGGCGTCAGCACGTCGTCCTTCATCAGGTTGAGCAGGTCGGTGCCGCCGGCCAGCACGGCGGCTTCGCCGGAAAGCAGTTCCACCGCCTGCTGGCGGGTTGTTGGACTGGTGTATTCGAAAGCTCGCATCAGGCACCTGCCTTCTGTTGCTGTTCCAGCGCCGCCAGCACGCGGTCGGGCGTGAGCGGAATGAAGGGCACGCGCACCCCAATCGCGTTGGCCACGGCGTTGGAAATGGCCGCCCCCGGAGAGACCACCGGTGGCTCGCCCAGACCAATCACTCCGCGGTTGTCGTTCATGGGGTCGGTCATCATGTGCACCACCAGCTCCGGAATGTCGCGCAGCCCGGCCAGACGGTAGAACTCCATGTTGGGATTCAGCATGCGCCCCGTTACCGGGTCGAGGATCTTCTCCTCGTAAAGCGCGTAGCTGATGCCCATGATGAGCGCGCCGTAGCACTGGCTCTCCGCCAGCTTAACGTTGATGATGAGGCCGCAGTCCTGCACCGCCACCATCTTGTTCACTTTGACGATGCCGGTCTCCGTGTCCACAGAAACGTCGGCCATCTGCACTCCGCCCACGCCGCTGTTGATCAGGTTGCCGGGACCGGGATTCTTGCCGGTAACGCTCAGCGGCATGGCGCCCAGCTTGGCGCAGGCTTGCTTCCAGCTGAGCGACTTGCTGTGGTCGCCCTTCACCCGCACTGTGCCGTCCTTCGCTTCCAGGTCTCCGGGTTGAGCGCCGAGCGCGGGCGCCACTTTGGCGAAGAGCTGGTCCAGCGCCATCAGCGACGCGCGCCGCGTGGAGGAACTGACTCCGCCAATGGTGGTGCTGCCGCCCGAGCCGCCGTCCGGTGGGTACATGGTGTCCCCGATGTTCAGGCTGAAGGCGTTCATGGGGAGGCCCAGCGAGTCCCCCGCCACGATAAGGATTGCGGTCCGCGTGCCTGTGCCCAGGTCCTGCGTGCCCAGCTTGATGTCCACTGAGCCGTCGGGATGGATGGTCATCATGCAATCGCCGGCATGGCCACGTCCGCCCCAGGTGTGCATGGAGAGGCCGACGCCGCGTTTAACCGGACCCTCGGCCTTATCGCCGCGCGGATGCCATTTCTGCTTCCAACCCATCAGGTCGGCGGCGATGGGGAACTCTTCCTTGTAAATGGGCGCGCGCGGGCCCGCTATCTCCAGGTTCTTGGTGAAGAATTCCAGCGGGTCCATGTTGAGCTTGTACGCCAGGTCATCGAGCGCACACATGGTGATGACCGCCGCCTGCGGGTGATTGGGAGCCCGCCAGGCGCGCGCCGGACCCTGGTTGGTGCGCACCGCCGTGTGCTGCTTGCGCTGGTTGGGGATTTCAAATACGTAGGGAATCGGCGGCGAGCCTGCCCCCGCCGGCCCGCCCGTGCCCCAGGAATTCGACTGCCAGGCCACCACAGTTCCGTCGCGCTTGGCACCAACTTTCACGCGAGCGAACGCCGAGGGGCGAGCCCCCGCGGTCATCAGCTCGGAGTCGCGCTCCAGCATGTATTTCACCGGCTTGCCGCCGGCGCTCTTGGAAAGCTGCGCCGTGGCAATGCCCCAGCGGTCGGGCGAAAACTTGCTGCCGAATCCGCCGCCAATGTTGTCCTGGTGCGCGCGCACATTGCCCGCGGGAATGTTCAGCGCCTGCGCATACTGCCCCGGTAGCCCCGAGACGCCCTGGGTGGAGCAGTGCACGAAAAGGTGATCGGAACTCGGCCATTCCGCCGCCGAGCCGTGCGTTTCCAGGCAGCAGTGGGTGATCACCGAAGCTCCGTAAACTCCTTCGGAAGTCACCTCAGCAGAGGCAAATCCTTTGTCCGGGTCTCCCAGCGTCTGCGCCGCCATCTTCTGATAGGGCGGGCGCTGTTGGTTGGCGGCTTCGGGATGGTATGGCGCCGCCTTCAGCGCATTGATCACGGTGTCTGGAACGCCGTAGCCCTTCAGTTCCTTCACCATGTCATCGGTCACCTGGAAGGTCACGCCGTCTTTTTGCAGCCGGCTGATGACTTGCGCCTCCGGCACTTGGTTGCTGAGCGCGTCGTCGAGGTCGTCCTCGCTCATCGGTCCGGGAGGGCCTTCGCCGGCTCCCGGCGGCGGCTCCGCGTCGGAAACGTTATGCGGCAATACGTCGTACTTCACCTGGATGGCACGGATGGCATCTTCCGCCGTGGGTTCGTCCACCGCCGCCACGGCGACCACATCGTCGCCCTGCCACAGGATTTCCGTTCCCGCCTTCTGCACTACCTGCACCGCTTTCACGCCCGGCATTTTTTCCGCCGCGCTGGTGTCAATGCTGGTGACACGGGCATGCGCGTAGGGACAGCGCAGCACTTTGCCGAACAGCAACCCTTTTGGGTTGTAGTCGTAGCTGTACTTGGCGCGCCCGGAAGCCTTTGCGGGCCCGTCCACGCGCGAAAAGCGTTTGCCAATCAGCGTGCGTTCCGCCGGCGCCGGCCATTTGTATTCCGCCATGACGTTACGCTCCCTTCGTGCCGGACATCTGCGCCACCACTTCGCGAATGCCCTTGTAGGTGCCGCAGCGGCACAGGTTGCCGTTCAGGTGATAGCGGATCTGCTCCGCCGTGGGGTGCGGATACTTGTCCAGAAACGCCTTGCACGCAATCACAAAGCCGGGGGTGCAGAAGCCGCACTGCTGGCCGTCGTGCTCCACGAACGCTGTCTGGATGGGGTGCAGCTTGCCGCCTGTGGAAAGCGACTCGATAGTGGTGATCGGCTGGCGCTGGGCTTCAATAGCCAGCACGGTGCAGGCGTACACCGGCTTGTTGTTGAGCAGCACGGTGCAGGCGCCGCACTCGGCGCGGTCGCATACGCGCTTGGTGCCGGTCAGGTCGAAGCTGTCGCGCAGCGCGTCCAGCAGCGTGACCCGTGGCTCCAGTTGCGCTCCGTATTTTTTGCCGTTGATGGTGAAACTCATCGGCACTTTGCCCGGGCCATGGACGGGCACCTTTTCGCCCGCTGCTTCCACCACCTGCGGCACAACCAGAGGCACAGTAGCGGCAATGCCGGAAATTTTCAGAAATTCTCTTCGCGAAACGCCGGAGGGAGTCTTCTCGTGGTCGTCAGCCATTGCTGGCCTCCACTAGCGGGATGCACTGGGCGATCGAGCTGCCGCGGATGGTTGTGGTTGGTTGCGGAACGTTGACAGTTAGGCGGCGCCTGCCGCCCGTCTTCCCGTGGGCAGAGCAGTATACAACTCCGTGCTGCCTCTTGTCCGCCCGGGACTAACTTCCTCACCGCGGATGCATGCGAATTAACACAGGATTTGAAGATCATCCTCGCAAAGCCCTTTGTGGAGCGGGAGCCCTCGCCCGCGAAGGCACTGCAGTCGCCGTGCCTTCTCTCGTTGTTACTCAGGTAATTTGAACCGGGATCAGGGCCATCGCACACTTGCGAAGATGAAAACAGAGCCCCATGGAATAGGCGGCTGGCTTTCGCTGTTCTGTATTCCTCTGCTGCCCGTGGGCCTTCTCTACGTGTTCGGGGGATTAGCCGCTGCCAGACACGGAACACACGACGGAATTCTTGGTGGAGCATTCCTCATAGCGCTGGGGATTCTTACAATCACAGCATTTACGCTGCTCTGCCTGCATCACAGAGCCGCTGTCAATTTGGTGTACAGCTACTTAACGGCGCAAGCGCTCTTTTGGCTCATGGCCACGCTCGGCGGTGAACCGCCTGCCTTGTTTGCGGGACTACTCGCGATCAGCATCGCATGGGCGCTGTACTTCCACCGCTCCCAACGAGTGCGCAATACGTTCTTCCGAGGTGCTGCTCCTGCCGCGGCACCAGCAGCCAGCGAATATCGCCCTTTTGCCGACGTCCAATAGACCCTAGCATCAAATTTGCCGTCCTCTGCCTAAGGCCCTTCCCTTCGCGGGCATGTTTGGCGGAAAATAGATAGGACACCTCAGGGGTGAGGAGTAGCTCATGAAATCTCGTCTGCTTGCAATGTTTGTAGCTTCCGTATTCGTGCTCGTAAGCGGCGCGCTGGCTGCCGACCAGATCAGCGGCGATTACATTGAAACCCGCAGCGCCGATGTGTGGACCGGTCCTTGCTTTGCCAACGGCCAAGTCGGCCTGAACGGCCAGGAAGCCATCCTGGCATGGCACGTGCAGCGCGGCGCCTGGAACGGCGTCAGCCTCGCCGGCCACAGCGTAGTCGCCGTGGTGCGCGCCAACGCCACCCTTGGCGATCCCTATGCCGACCCCTATCCCGCCAAGGCCATCCTGATTGTGGATGACGAAGCCACGCCGCAGCAGCAGGCTGCGCTCAGCGCTTTTGCCCGCCACATGGGTGGCAAGTTGCTGGCCAGCGTGGATCGGGTGGTTCCCGCTCCCATTGACTTCGCCGTTTTGCGCGACCACCAGCACCATGGTGCCGCCTTCCTGCGCGCCGGCAGCTTTGTGACCGTGCAGACCCGCGGGCTCAACGACCACGACCACTTCTGCGGCAACGAGCACACCTACTACCCGCCGCTCACGGAAACCGCCAACGCCATGCCGGTGGTGGCCATGACTGACAAGTACCAGGGCAACGACCTAGGCGAATCCTGGGAACTGCACGACCAGCGCAGCGCCTTTGTGGGCACCTTCACCCGCTGAGCCGCAGTCGGCGGCGGACCGAAACAGAAGATCGAGTTGGGAAATGGCGCGGAGCTCAGCTGAGTTCCGCGCTTTTTTTGATCCCGCGGTTTTTTCCTGCCGATTTTACCTGCCGAAAATTTTCCCTCTGTCATCCCGAGCGAGCCCGAGCCTGCGAGGTAAGGGCGAGTCGAGGGACCTTGCGGTTTTTTTTGCAGGCGGGCACGGCATCCGATTACGGTCTCGTAGAGACCGCATGAACGTAGCCCGCCAGTTTACTGGCGGGGCGGCCAGGGCAACGTCATGCCAGTCCCGTCAGGGACGGCTGAATCCCTTGCTTGCGATTAAGCAATTCAGTCAGGGTGGCGCTGGCCTTCAGGCCTGCATCAGGAGCGGACAAATGATGTGGTTTCGCGCCCGCAATGTGTTTTGCGGAGTACCTCAGCGGCTGAAGCCTGCATCGCCAACCGCTTTACTGCAGAGCCAAGGCCCTGCTCTACCCTCTTCCGTTTCGTCGGAGCTTGAATAATCAATGCACAGTGGATACCACCCGAACTTGAGCCCTGCAATCGCGACGGAGTATCCTGCTCATCTTCGCTGGAGGAAGATGTGCGCAACCGTACTCTCGTCCTTGTTGCTCTGTTCTTATCCCTCACTCCACTCCTGTTGGCCGCCCCTGCCGGCAAGGTCGAGCCTATTGGCGCGCTCACCGATGCGGCCGCGTCGGACGCGCTGAAAAAGGCGGTGGAACCAACCGGCTACCGCGTTCTGCTGGACGATGGCAGCGAGTGGTGCAAAATTTGGCTGCGTGCTGGCGTCCCGGCGAGTGGCAAGTCGGAGGTCGAAGGTGCGCTCTTCCCTCAACTCGCTGAATCCACGCTGATTGGTGTGATTTCGTTCACCAAGCCGGCCACGGATTATCGCGGCCAGGCGGTTCAGCCTGGCCTTTACACCTTGCGTTACGAACTCCTGCCCAATGACGGCAACCACTTGGGCGTCGCCGATAACCGCGATTTCGCTTTGCTGGTGCGTGCTGCCGACGACCCCGATCCCGCCGCCAACTTCGACTTCAAGCAGCTCGTGGCACTGAGCCGCAAGGCCACCGGCGCCGCCCATCCCGGTCCGATTAATTTAATGCAGCCCGCAAGCGACACTGTGCCCGCCATCAGCAACGACGGCCAGGAACACTGGATTTTTGCCGCCAAGCTGAAGATGCAGACTGGCGAGCCGTTGCTGATCGGGATTGTGGTGAGGGGCAAGGCGGCAGAATGAGTCTCGGATTTCCAGTTTCGACATTGGCGCCCTCGCACCAACATGACGAAGTCTTAACTCCGTCATCCTGAGCGCAGTGGACTGATTCGCTTGCGAATCAGGCCGCGGAGTCGAAGGACCTTTGCGCAGCCCCATTCATCCGAGCGGCTCCAGGGAGTTCTCTTGAAAATTCTTTTCAGCGGCTTAGCGGCTTGCGGCCGCCGAGGGTGTTTCGACGCGGGTCACTTTGGAGAATGCATGTTGCGTTTTGAAGCGGCTGCTATGGCGAATCGCAGCACTCGTCACTTGCGCCGTAAGTCTCTGGTTGCACGCCGGTTAGCTACGCCCTCCCATATAAATCAATAAGTTCCGCTTTTTTCCTCTGATGCGAATCGCAACAAATCGCTGTGGTGTTTTTCCGCTCCAAAAATGAAACATTTGCAACAGCAATCACCTAAATTCTTCCGCCGCAATGAGCTGCAACCACCTGTGTGCGCACCTCACACTTCGGCACTGGGATTGCCTTTAGGAAGGGTGGCGAGCGGCAAGCAACCAAAGCCACCGCCAATCGGCTTGGCGCACAAGCGCTGAGGAGGTGCCCAATGACAGTCCTACTCGTAATCCTGACCTTTGCCGCGCTGCTCCTGATTGACCATTACTACACGCGCAAGCGCCTGGTGGTCGGGGTCAAGCAGGAGATCGCTCCTCCGCAACGCGAAGGAGTCATGCCCGCGCGCTTGCAACCCAGCCTGGTCGGCGGTTTCCAGGTGCCAGAAAATCTGCGCTACCACCCCGGGCACACGTGGGCGCTGAATGAGAGCCCTACGCTGGTGCGGGTGGGTCTGGACGATTTCGCCTCCAAGCTGGCGGGCAAGATCGAGCGCATTACCCTGCCGCAGCGCGGCCAGTGGATTCGCCAGGGCCAGAAGGTCTGGACGCTATATCGTGACGGCACCAGCGTGGACATGGTTTCGCCCATCGAGGGCAGCGTGGCCGAGATCAATGAAGCCGTCCTGCTCGATCCCGCCCTGGCCTCCCGCGATCCCTATGGCGATGGCTGGGTGGTGACCGTGCAATCGCCAGATGCGAAAACCAATTTCCGCAATCTGCTGGGCGGAGCGCTGGCCCGCTGGTGGACCGAAGAATCAGCTTCCCGCCTGCAGCGGTTGATGCCGGGGGCGCTGGGCGCGTTGGCGCAGGATGGCGGCGTAGCCATGGCCGACCTGACCAGCCACATGCCCGACCAGGAATGGGTGAAGGTGGCCCGCGAGTTCTTTCTGACCTAACCCGATAGAAGGCCAGGATTCAGTCGCGCCGCGCGCGCCGCGTCCAGGAAACCTCCAGGCCAGGACGCGGAACGCCAGGCGCGGCTGAACTTTTTGCCACGCCATCCGTGTGTAAGGAAGCTTCGTTGTACAACGGGGGTTTGCAAAAAAATCCTAACGCCTGTAAACAACAGTTGGCCGTCATGAAACGCGAACGCAGCCTGAAATCCGTTCTGGCACTATTGGCTATTCTGACAGGTGCAGGGTTGTTCGTAATCGTCGTTTCTTTCGCAGCCATCCCAGGAACACGAGATCTCCCAAGGAGCGTGTACAACCGTGCTCGCTGGTGGGGTACCACGATTAGTTGGAATGGAGTCAGGTTTAAGCTACCACCGCCATGGTTCCGACTGGGTGAAAGGGAGCAGGTCTCGGGAAGAGTAACGTTCTTTCGGGATCAGTTTCCATGGGCAGAGCACAGCTTATCTTCGATTACCTTCAAGGAACCGTTCCCCAGTGATTTTGCCCAAAATCCCGAGGACGGTCTTCGGCGATGGCAACAATTGAAAAATACTATATGGTCCAACCCAGTTTCGTATCCCCAGGTGATTGGCCACTATTACTCTATAGTGCACGGTTCCAAGAACGATTTTCGTTGCGCGAATACGGAACGACAAATGGCGCCTGGAGAGAAGTACGTAGAAATTGATTGTATTGAGACTCGTAGCGGCTGGGGTTTTGAGTACAAAGGCAGGCAAGAGGACGTGACCGAAGCCGTGTCCATCCTGGAGAATGGCTCTTAACCGCCAACCCGAGGTTCAACAATAACGACTGAAAAATTACCGCGGCGCATTTCGTTTAACTGCACACGCGACTGATCGCATTGATTTCCAGACAGGTTTTTCCCCGTATTTCTCACGCCTTCACCGCACCAGGGACTGCACCCAAGCCGCGAACTGCAGCCACCCACTGGTTCTGCCGACAGGCCCACATGTCTGTTGGATGGTTATGAGGAATGCGCTGCCGCAGAGCGTACTAGCGTACACACTGTGCGTTGACCACAGATCGTAGGCGGCAATCATGAGCAGAAAGATGTATGAGTAGGGCGCTCCATGGTGATGTCGCACAAGAAAAGGCCAGCGATTGATGGCAGCGACCGACAGCCCCACCGTGGCGATAACCAGGAGACGCTTGTGAACAACTGGATTCGTGCGATTGCGGAAGGAAAAGGAAATCAGGGTCGCGAATATCAGCATGTCGCCGAGAGGAACGGCGAAGAACGACTTCGGATCAAGTCCGGGCGGCCCGGCTCCCCGTGCCAAAGCGTCGGTGGCAGCCAGCAGCCCAAGAACGATCATCAGGCACGCCCAGAAGAACGCCGCCATCCCCAGGCGCCGGTGAACGTCAACGCGCCGCGCCGATACCAGCGCTGTTTGCGTGACCAGCAACAAGATCCAAACAGAAAAGACTGCGCCGTGCAGGTGAATGATCAGACTTGGCAGGGGCGCGCTAAAGACACCCGCCAAATAGTACGTTCGCGCGAATCCCGCAAAGACTGCCGCCGCGAGCAGCAGGGCCATGGAGGAAAAGAACAAATGATCGAATTGCCGGCCCGGCAGTCTGGTTTTACGTGCGGGAACACTGCTCGGGCATGCCGCCGTCGCCATTCGTCCACCACCCCTGCACTTCCAGCCAACGGGGCGGAATTGTACAACGAATAGGACCCCCGAAAGGCATTCTGTAAAGTGTGCTAACCCCGTTCCCGCTAGTTGCGGCCCCGGATACTTCAGCCCTTCCGAGGACTACTCTCTACTGCAGCTTCGCGTACTCCGCCTTGGCTTCCTTCAGGATGGGGATGTCGGAATCAGCCTCCTTCCACAGAGCGAAGAAGTCCTGGTAGGCGGCTCTTGCCTTTGCCGCGTCTCCGGTCATTACATACGAGCGGCCCAGGCCCAGCTTGGCCAGCGAATGTTCGGGACCCACCGGAGCAATCCCACGATGCTCCACAATCTTCTGGAATTCCGCGGCTGCCTCGGTCCCGCGTTTGGCCTGCAGGTATGCCAGCCCGCGGATATACACCGGCAGGAGCCCCTGGGCAACGCCGAGCTCATATGGTGCCGCCGTTTGCAGGCGCTCAATCGCATCTTGAGGAGCCTTGCGGTTCATGGCGATCAAGGCTTCCACCATGGGAATGTTTACCGCGTGCAGCAGGGTGTCTGACGGGAAGCGGCGGGTCAATTCTTCCGTAATCGCCTGCGCACGGCTCGCTTCCCCGCTCATGGCCAAGGCAAAGGCCACTAGCTCCAAATTAGCCCGGTCCCGCGCCAGGCTGGAACTGGTGGTGCATAGTTGGCGGGCCTTGGCCGCATTCCCCACCTCGGCATGAATGAGCGCCGACCCCGCCTGTGTTGCCGCGGTTGTGCTCTTGAAGCCGAGCCGGTCGGTGACCTGCATCGAACGCCGCATCAAATCATCCGATTTACTTATTTCTCCCCTGGCCGCGGCCGCACTGGTGGCCTCGTTGAGCAGCAGGTATTCGCTTGACTTACCTTCTGCCCACTTCAATTCCTGCCTCATGCTGCCGTCATCACCGTTTAAAAAGGCCAGGTCGTAGAGCCCCTGGTGAACAAACAAATTGTCTGCCTTGGCGTCCACCGCCCGTTTCAGAACGGAACGTGCTTCCTCTATCCGGTTCAGCGCCAGGTACCCCAGTTCCGCATGCAGATACCCAAATGGGGTGTTCGGTTCCAAGCGAATACATTCGGAGGCCATTGGGATAGCTTTTTCAAAATCCGCGTAAAACAGGTTGTACTCCAGGGCCAGGTTGCAGAAGGCAGTGGAGTCATTGGGATACGCCTTGATGGCCAGCTCGAGATTGTCCTTGTCTTTTTCGATGTCACCAGTAGCCGTGTAGTAGTGGTCAACGATGTAGAACCGCTCGCGGTCGCTGACGCGCTCGCGCAGGTCAAACGCCTTCCTGGCCTCTTCCAGGGATTTATCTTCTTCTCCCACGTTGCTGTAAACGGCGGCGAGTCGGGCATGCGCCATGGCAAAGTTCGGATCCAGCTCGATGGCGTGCTGGAACATGGGAATGGATTCGGCTTCGCCGCCGCTGTTGCGCATTTCGTCGGCCGCGGCGTAAGCCTTCAATGCTTCCAGCGATGAGGTGGTCGCTTCGGTAACGGGGGTATTGAATTTCTGAACCGATGCCAGGGACTCGCCCAGTTTGCCGCGCAGGGTTGAGGCTGCTTTTCCCACCGCCGGAAGGACAGTTTCCTTGCTGGCAGCGGTCACTTGCTCGCGCGCCAACGCATCGCCGGTGGCGCAGTTGATCGCGTCTATGGCCACCACGTACTGGCTTCCCAGTGCCGCAATCGAGCCGCCCAGCATGGCGCGGATGTTTTCGCGCTCGCAGATCTCCCGCGCCACGCTGCCAGTGACGCGCTCATCGGGGGCGCGCCCCATGAAGCGCAGCGCCTTGCGGACGGTTTGGTCAGGCACGATGTTCAGATAAGGAGACTGCTCGAGTTGCACCGCCAGCGCCTGTTTCAGCGTGCCGTCAAATACCGGGTCGCCGGTGGTGTTCACGAAGTCCGCCAGCAGAATGGAATCCTTCTCCGTCAGTCTGGGGTTGGTCCGCGAGCGCCAGTAAAGCGCGCCCGCAATTCCCACGGCCACCAGCAGTGCAGCGGCGACCACCCGGTATTTTCTGCCGGCAGCGGTACCTGGCTGTCCTGCTGGGGGCTCGGATGTCGCGACCGGCGCGGGGGCCGGCTGTGGCCCGGGGGCCGGCTGTGGCCCGGCGGAACTGGCAGGACGGTGCGAGGCTGATGACGAACGCTGCGCGGCTGCGGCCACGCCGCTGGAATGCCGGGAAGGGACCTGTTCTTCAACCGCTGCCGGTGGCGGCTCTTCCACTGCGATCCTCTTGCCCGAGCCCGAATCCCTTTTTAGCCGCTGCAGTTCAGCCCGCATCTCGGATGCGTGCTGGTAACGCAGGTCGCGGTCCTTCTCCAGGGCGCGGTTGATGATGCGTTCCAGTTCGGCAGGCAGATCCGGGTTCAGCCGAACGGGAGATATCGGGGCACGCTCCAGGATGGCGTTGAAGATCACTGCCGAGGTGTCTCCCCGGAACGGCAAGGTGCCCGTCGCCATCTCGTACAGCACCGCGCCAAAGGAAAACAGGTCGGTTCGCGCATCCAGTTCTTTGCCCTTCGCCTGCTCGGGCGACATATACGCCACCGTGCCCAGCGTTGTCCCCGGGCTGGTGAGATGCTGCTCACCCACGGTGGCCAGGGTTACGCCTGCGCCGCTTCTTTTGGACTCACCCGACACTTTCGCCAGGCCGAAGTCCAGAATCTTGGCGTGTCCGCGCTTAGTAATGAAGGCGTTGGCCGGCTTGATGTCCCGGTGCACGATGCCTTCGGTGTGCGCTGCATCCAGCGCGTCAGCGATTTCGATGGCGAGAGACAATAGCTGTTCGTACTCCAGTGGGTGCCCGGAGATGAGGTGCTTCAAAGTAACCCCATCCAGGAACTCCATCACGATGAAGGCCTTTTCGTCGTGCTCCCCGATATCGTAAATAGTGCAAATGTTGGGGTGATTCAGAGCCGAAGCGGCTTGCGCTTCGCGCTGAAATCGGGACAGCGATTGTGGGTCGCGGAACACCTCTTCTGGCAGGAACTTGAGCGCAACAAAGCGATGCAAACGGGTGTCCTCGGCTTTGTAGACCACACCCATGCCACCGCCGCCGAGCTTTTCGATGATGTGGTAGTGGGAGACTTTCTCGCCGATCACGGAAGCGGAATGGTATGGGACGACACAAGGCAAGTCAATGAAAAACCCAAGCTTAGTGCGGAGTGGAAGACGTCAATTAAGAAATTGCCTTAGCGCGTTTCATTGCGGCGGGCATTGTAAAGTGTGAGAAGGCCTGTTCACAACAATCAATTGTCTGAGCGTAAAATGTGTCACCACCAATGAGAGAACTGGTTGCAGATCTGTTCATCTCGCTCGACGGGTTCGCGTCGGGTGAAAACCAACCTCCCTACTTCGGTTACTTCGGCCAGGAACTCGGGGATTGGGTCCGCGATCATCTAGACGAAGCTCAAGTCATCATCATGGGGCGAGTTACGTATGAGGCACTGGCTCGGTTCTCGGCATCTGCAACCGATCCAGTCAGCCTCAGAATGAGGGATCTTCCCAAGCTGGTGTTTTCAAGCACTCTTCAAGAGCCGCTTTCCTGGAAGAATACGCGGCTGCTCAGGGGGAATGTTGCGGACGAGATTGGGGCGCTCAAGCGGCAGCGTGGGGATCCACTCAGATCCATCGGCAGCATCAGTCTGGTGAGGTGCATGATGCAGCTAGGACTGGTGGACCGACTCCGACTGATGATTTTTCCTATAATCCTTGGCAGTGTTGGCAGGGAGCCGATCTATTCCGGCTATGGATTAGCGCACCTAGAACTCATGGACACGAAGATCCTTGACTCGCGGCTCATGCTCTTGGAATACCGGGCCATCAACTGAACAACCACCTAACAACTCTAGACAGTAGCCCCAGTAATTGCCTGGCTTTCAGCATGCAACCAATAACTGGCGCGAATCGCCATAGCACTTTTCACTCGCTCCGACAGGGCTTTATGACGGTGCAAAGGGTGTCAAGGGAAGGCATGGCATTTAAACTGAAAGATCGTGTGCGAAGAGTCGGCCATAAAGAAGTGCGCACCGTCGAGGACATCCGTGAGCCCGATGAGCATGTGCTTCTCTTCGTAAATCCGGCTGCCGAAACTGTGTACTGGATTCAACTTGGCAATGACGTTGATAGTCGCATGTGGGTCAAGGAAAGTGAACTTGAACTTGCGGACTAAACGGTTTTCCCGCCCTTTGTCAGCGCGAAGCAAAATGATTGGCGAGAAATTGCCTTCACACTTTTCATTCCTCCCGACCCTCGCCTGTCGGCTTGCCGGCTCTTCGCCGTGGTGTATAAACCGGATGCCGAAAGCCCACCGCCCAAGCCCGGCGGCGCTTTACCACCGTGACTCCAATCACCCCTTTTCGTGATGTTTATCACCGTCTTTCGCCCCCTTTAAGCTCGAAACTGGAAGTCGGGGTTGGTGGAGGACTGCCATGCTGCTCGCTTATCGTCTGGTTCGCCTGATTGAAGCGCATTCCGACCAGCTTGCCCGCAACCTGCTGGAAAACGTTAAAGATAGCGACAAGACCAGCGCCTACATCAGCCACGTGCCGCAGGAAGAGCTGCGGTCGCGGGTCAGCGAAGTCTACAAGAACCTTGGGGAGTGGCTGCTGGGCAAGACCGAGGCCGACGTGCAACACCGCTACGAGGAGATTGGCGCCCGCCGAGCCGCCCAGGGAGTGCCTCTGACGCAGCTGATCTCCGCCCTGGTTTTGACCAAGGACACACTCTGGGAATACCTGCTTCGTGAGGCGGTGGTGGAGCGCCCGGTGGAGGTGTTTGGCGAACTGGAGCTGCTGCAACTGCTCGACCAGTTCTTCGACCGCGCGATTTACTACGCGGCGGCCGGGTACGAGCACGCCACCGCATCGCATGCGGCCGGCGCGCGCCACGGTGCAGCTTGAGTCCGGAGAAACGGCATGCAGTGGATAACTGAATACAAGCGGAAGTTGCGCTCGGCGGAAGAAGCGGTGCAAGCCGTTACCTCCGACATGCGCGTGTACATTCATCCTGGCTGCGCCGAGCCCGAGGTGCTGGTTAAAGCGCTCATTCAGCGCGGGCCGGAGGTGGAGAACGTCGAAATCGTCCACCTGCTCACCCTGGGCGACGCCGGCTACATCGCTCCGGAAATGGCAGGCCACTTCCGCCATAACGCCTTTTTCATCGGCGGCAATGTGCGGGCAGCGGTCAACGACGGTCGCGCCGACTACACTCCGGTATTCCTCAGCGAAGTGGAGAGCCTGTTCGAGACTGGCCAGACACCGATTGACGTGGCGCTCATCCAGGTTTCACCGCCTGATGCCCACGGCTTCTGCAGCTTCGGCGTGGGTGTGGATACCACGCTGACCGCGGCCCGCTGCGCCAGCCACGTGATCGCGCAGGTGAACGACCAGATGCCGCGGACCTATGGCGACAGCTTCATCCACGTGAGCCAGATTGATGCCTTTGTCGAGGTCTCCTGCCCACTGTGCGAGCTGCCCAAGCCGGTGATTACGGAAATGCACCGCGCCATCGCCCGCAATGTGGCGAGCCTGATCGAAGATGGCGCCGTGCTGCAGACCGGAATCGGCGGCATTCCCGACGCCGTCCTGCCCTACCTGATGGACCGGCGCGACCTGGGCATTCACACCGAGCTGGTTTCCGACAACGTGATTCCGCTGATCGAGGCGGGGGTAATCAGCGGCGAGCGCAAGAGCTTTCGTCCCCGCAAGATTATTCTCGGCTTTGTCCTGGGTACGCGCGAGCTGTTTGACTTCGTGGATAACAATCCCATCTTCGAGTTCCATCCCTCCGCCTATACCAACGACCCCTACCGCATCGCCCAGAACGACAACATGGTGGCGGTGAATTCGGCGCTGCAGATTGACCTGACCGGGCAGGTTTGCTCCGATTCCATCGGGCAGTATTTCTATAGCGGGATTGGCGGGCAGGTGGATTTCCTGCGCGGGGCTTCGCGGTCGAAAAATGGGAAAGCCATTATCGCTCTCTCCTCCACCGCCAAGGATGGCGAGCTCTCCCGCATTGTGCCCATGCTCAGTCCCGGGGCCGGCGTGGTGACTTCGCGCGGGCTCATCCGCTACGTGGCCACGGAGTACGGCGTCGCCTACCTGCACGGCAAGTCCATACGCGAGCGGGCCAAGGCGCTAATCGAGATTGCCCATCCCAAGTTCCGCACCGAACTTTACGAGTATTGCGAGCGCACCAAGTGGTTGCAGCGCCCGGCCGCGATGGCGGCAACGAGGTGAACATGGCAGCGCGTGGCAAGGTGACGATTGATGTTGAGGAGTGCAAGGGCTGCGGCTTGTGTGTGGATTCCTGCCCGCCCAAGTGCCTGGTGCTGGCGCCGGAACTGAGCGCCTACGGCGTCCACCCGGCGCGCTACACCGGCGAAGGCTGCACCGGCTGCGGCATCTGCTTCTACTGCTGTCCCGAGCCCGGCGCCATCACCGTGTACCGGCTGCCCGCTGCCAAGAAGGCGGCAGCGCCGCCCGCAATCCCATCTGGAGGCTCGCATGCGCCAGCTCTCTAAAGGCAACGTGGCCATCATCCAGGGCGCCATCCTGGCTGGGTGCCGCGCCTACTACGGTTATCCCATCACTCCGGCCAGCGAGATCGCAGAAGCCGCCGCGCTCTACCTGCCGCAGGTTGGCGGCACGTTCCTGCAGGCGGAAAGCGAAGTCGCTGCCATCAACATGGTTTATGGCGCGGCTTCCGCCGGCCAGCGCGTTATGACCGCCTCCTCCGGGCCGGGCCTGAGCCTGATGCAGGAAGGAATTTCCTACATCGCCGGCGCTGAGCTCCCCTGCGTGATTGTGGATGTGGTGCGCGGCGGGCCGGGCCTGGGCAACATCGCGCCCGAGCAGAGCGACTACTTCGCCATGGTGAAGGGCGGCGGCCACGGCAATTACCGCAATCTCGTGCTGGCGCCCGCTTCGGTGCAGGAGATGGCCGACTTCACGGTGCTGGCCTTCGAACTCGCGGACAAGTACCGAAATCCCGCCATCGTTCTCACCGACGGCTTCGTCGGGCAGATGATGGAACCACTCGAACTGGAACCGAAGGCGGTGGCTGAGCCGGAGAAGTCCTGGGCCGTCAAGGGCACGCCCGAGACTCGGCCCAACCTGGTGACTTCCATTTACCTGGAGCCAGACGACCTGGAAGCCCACCAACGCAAGCTGGAAGCCAAGTACAAGCGGGCGGCGCAGTTGGAGCCGCGCTACGAAACTTACATGGCCGAAGATGCGGAGGTCCTGCTGGTCGGCTACGGCATCGTGTCGCGTGTGCTGCGCACCGCCGTGGAGCAAGCTCGCCAGCAGGGACTTCGCGTGGGCCTGTTCCGGCCGATCACGTTGTGGCCGTTCCCCTCCAAGGCGCTGGCGGAAGCCGGAAAGCGCTGCGCGGCGCTGCTCGACGTGGAGCTGAGCAACGGCCAGATGCTCGAAGACGTGCGCCTGGCGGTGAATGGCAAGGTTCCGGTGGAGTTTTACAACCGTGTGGGCGGCAACGTGCCGCTGGCGGAAGAAATTTACGAGGAGCTGCTGTCGCGTTTGGCGGCGCTGGCGTGAGGCGAGCTGGCTAGCTGACTGGCTGGCTAGCTCAGTGGCTTACACGGTTTCGGGTTGTGCTAGACAGCTAGTCAGCCAGATAGCTAGTCAGCTTGGGAGGCTCTCGGTGGAAGACGAAAAGGTGGTGCTAGCCGAACCGGAATACGAGCTGCTCCATTCCCGCTCGGAGATTTTCTACGACCACTTTGTGCGCAAATCAGAACTGCAGCACCAGACGCACTACTGCCCGGGGTGCGGCCATGGCGTGGCCCACAAGCTGGTGGCGGAGGCGATCGAAGACCTGGGCCTGCAGGACCGCACCATCTTCGTCAGCCCGGTCGGCTGTTCCGTCTTCGCATACTACTATTTCGACCTGGGCAACGTGCAGGTGGCGCACGGCCGCGCTCCCGCCGCCGCTACCGGCCTGAAGCGCGCCTGCCCCGACAAAATCGTCATTGCCTATCAGGGCGACGGCGACCTGGCCGCCATCGGCACCGCGGAAATCATCCACGCCGCCAACCGCGGCGAGCACATCGCTGTGTTCTTTGTGAACAATGCTATCTACGGCATGACTGGCGGGCAGATGGCCCCCACAACACTGGTGGGCCAGGTCAGCACCACCAGCCCCTGGGGCCGGCGGCCGGCGAATGAAGGCTTTCCGCTGCACATGTCGGAGCTGCTGGCCACCCTGGAAGCCCCCGCTTACATCGAGCGGGTCGCGCTCTCCGACAACAAGCACATCATGGGCGCGCGCCGAGCGGTGCGGAAGGCGCTCGAAATGCAGCGCGATGGCGCTGGCTTCACCTTTGTAGAAATCCTCTCTCCCTGTCCCACCATCTGGAACATGCAACCGGTGGACGCGCGCCGCTGGGTGGCGGAGAAAATGACTCCCATCTTCCCCCTCAACGTGTTCCGCGACCGCAAGCCCACGATTCCGGAAGGCAAGAATCCGCCGCAGCGTTCCGTGGAGGAAGTTCTGGGGTTGAAGAGCACGACCGAGAAACTTGCGATTGCCGCGCAAGCCGCCGCCAAGCCGCAACACCGCGTGAAAAAGCTGAGCATCAAGATTGCCGGCTTTGGCGGCCAGGGCGTGCTGTTGCTGGGCCAGTTGCTGGCGGAAATGGGCATGCGTGAAGGCCTGGAAGTGAGCTGGCTGCCTTCCTATGGACCGGAGATGCGCAGCGGCAGCGCCCATTGCCACGTCTGCTTGGCGCAGGAGCGCATTGGCTCGCCCCTGATTTCCCACCCGGACGTGCTGGTGGCGATGAACGAAATCTCGCTGCGCAAGTTCGCGCCGCAGGTGGCGGAAAACGGCCTGATTTTCTACAACCGCGAACAGTTGCCGGAAGACTTTGCCGCCCCGCAGGCGCGCGTGTTCTGCCTGCCCGCCACTGAAATCGCCGACCGCCTGGGCGCAGGCAAGGTGGCCAACGTCGTGCTGCTCGGAGCTCTGCTGGAGGAAACCGAGTGTCTCTCTTCTGAAACGGCCGTGGCGGTGCTGGAAGCCAAGGTGCGCAACCCGCAGTTGCTGGAACTGGATCGCCAGGCCCTGGCCGCCGGCCGCCAGTTCGTGGACCAGGAAGCGCACAGCGAAGCCATCAGCCAGCCCGACGGCTTCGCGTACTAGAGCTCACCTCATAAAACTTTTGTAAAAGTGGTGAGGAAGTGTTTCCAAAACAAACACACCCCACAACGGCTTCATTGGCCTGTAACTGCGGCAGACATTTAAAAGACGATGCTAGTCAAACGTCCGGCAAATGGTTCAAAGGAGGCCGAACATTCCTCTTTTTCTTGACCATCAGGCACTTCGTCACCTCGAACAGTCCATTCCAGCGCGGGAGGCATTGTCTTCAAAAATACAACTTTAAATTCCGCGGTCTCTGGGCGTAACCTGCAACCCGTAATGTCTTGCAAGCCAGCGATGGGCAATGAGGCAAGAAAATCCTTTTTGTGGTCGGGGCCGTATTTCGGATTCTTCGCCGTTAGTGCTTGCAGTGCTTCCTCTCTCATCCAGTAGCGCTTCCTGTCTTTCAAATCGTATTCGGTCAGAACTCTACTCTTAAACTGCTCCCTTACTGCCTGCAGTTGGGAGTCGATGAATGTGCCCGAAGCATTGAAATGGAGAATTGGACGACGTTTATCCCGTCCGAACATCACGTAGGCACCGAGGAATCGCTCCTTCTGAGGCACTCCGCAGTATGGAAGGAGAGAGTGCTGTGTAACGCCTGACCAGCGGCATGGCTGAAATTCAAACCGGACACTAGCCAGATTGAACTTGCCGCCTGAAAATGGAGTGTCGAAGGTGGACTCGCCTTGTTGTTCAGCCAAATCGGGGTAGACAGCAAGCAGAAACCGGGACATCACTTCAAATGGTTCGTAGCCGGTGTGCTGAGACTCAGAACGGCGGTCTGTCCCTTGTTGGTCCCCATTCTGGCCTGGAAGGGAGAATGCCTTCTGCTGGCCAAAAATAATGGAAAGTACGATAAGTAGCAGCAGGATTCGTATCCTCACAGTACTCTTCATGCCAACACTCTAAGCCGGGCGCTGGCCAATTCCCAATTCACGATTGCATTGCTTCAGGCGGAACCGGACACTAATCCGCCGACATTCTCCGGCTTGCTGGCCGAGATTTGAGATAAGAACTCAGCCGCTCCAGCGCCTCGGGCATGTTTTTGCGCCCGTAGCCAAATCGAATGTGGCTGGGCTCGTCGTACACGGTCCCGGGAAGCAGCATTACCTGCACATCGCGAACCACATCATCACAGAACTGGGACGCACTTTGCGCACCCTTGAAACGGGGAAAGCACATCGGGCTGGCATTTGGCTTCACCCATTCGAACAGATCCGCATGTTCGCGGAAGAATGCCTCAAGCAGCGGCAGGTTGCGGCGCACGATTTCCAGATTGCGCTCAATCAGCACCTGGCGATGCCGCAGCGCAACATCGCAAAGAAACTCGCTGGGCGCGCTGTTGCAGATGGTCGTATAGAAGCGAAGCTCCAGGCAGCGCTGAAGGAAAGAAACGTTGCGCGTGACCAGCCAGCCCAGGCGCAGCCCCGGCAGCCCATAGGTTTTGCTCATGGAGCCGAGGCTGATGGCGTTTTCGTAGAGTTCGCATACTGCGGGCAGGCGCGTCACGGGATCGTGTTCCAATTCGCGAAACACCTCGTCACAAAACAGAATGATTCCGCGGTCACGGCAGAGCGCAACCACTTCCTCCAGCACGTTTCTGGGCATCAGCAACCCCAGCGGGTTGTGCGGGGTGCAGATATAAATGATTTTTGTATTCGGGCGGATGAGCTTCTCAAGCTCCTTCACGTCGTGGGCCCAGCCCTGGTCAGGCCGGCGGCGCCATTCGCTCACTTCCGCTCCCGTGCTGCGGGCGAGTTCCAGTCCGCTCTCGAAACACGGCGTCTCCACGATGGCGTGGTCCGAGGAGCCCAACAGCGCGTTGTAAACCAGCAGAATCCCCTCTTCGGCGGATGAAACGACGAGTACCTGTTCCGGGCCGATATCTTTGTTGATTCCGGCAATGGTCGCGCGCAGCCAGGGTGCGCCCGGCGATTCGGTATAGCCGCACCAGTGCCGCAGCAAGCGCTCGTGGCTGCCCGGCTCCAGGTCGAGCACCTCCTGGATGGTGCGAGACTCCGCATCCGAACTGCTCAGCAGATACCTGGCGGAAAACTCGTGCTTGGCGAAGTAGTGTTCGATCCGGAAAGGGTTGACCCGCATGGCAGAAATTCTCCCGACAGAGAACAGATGCGCCAGCAACAGGAGGTGCGGACTTTTTTTATCCGCCTGTTGGCTCGATGATGGCGCCAAAGCCGCCGAGCGAGGAGCCACGCAGACCAAGCCGGACGGTGAGCCAGTACCACACCGCCTGCCACCATCGTGGCGGCTTTATCCGTAGCGGCCCGGGCGCGGCGGCATTCGCGAGGTCTTTGCGCATCAGCGTAATGCCTCCCGCCTGCCAGCCCGCGAGCACGCGTGCCAGATCCTGGTCGGGTTCGCGCTCTCGTTCGACCACGACAGCACTTCTGATGCCCTTTTCATTCAGCAATTGAGCAGAAGGAAAATCGGTGCTGAAGCAGATGGAGCGGTTATCGAAATCCCCCACAGACAATTTGAACTCCGCCGTGCGGCGGTTCGCGTCCAGGAGGAACGCCGGCGGCGCCCCTGCCGGAAGTTGAAGCTGTTGCAGGACGTCAGTCGCGGCGCGCATGGCTGCCAGAATAGAGGAAACATCCACGGCGCGGCGCGCAATGTGGGCGGTAATAATCGGGAATGGCAGTGCGTTGTAGAGCGGGATGGGGCGATAACCCCGTCGCGCCAGCTCTGTGGCCACGTGTGCGCCTTCCGCGCCGGGCAGGTCAACGACCAGCGCCGCACCCGCCTGGGGTGCTGGGACCCAATCCAAGTCGGCAGTCACCGTCATCGGCGAGGCCGGAGGAAGCTCATATTCCATAAAGGCGAACAGAACGGGCTTGACCCACTGCGACCAGGGCGACTTCGGCTCCTCCCAGATGGCGAAGATCTCGTCTTTTTTCAACATGGCGGCGCATCCTCGACCAGCAGGGCTGCGTCCATGGCTCGATAATCCACTACTTCGTCGGTGGCGACTCGAGTATAGGCTCCGGCGGCCTTGCCATTAATCACGTACACGCCGATGCACGGAAAAACGGGCCCCATGTCGGATTCGACCGGCACCGGCGAAAAACGCCGCTGCAGAACCCATTGCTCTGGCCGGCGTTTCACTTCACGGCCCAGCGACTGCCATTGGGCGCGGGGAAGGCGATCGCGCGTGTTTACATGATCGCCGGTGTTGGAAAACGCCGCTTTCACCACCCATTCATCATTGCACTGCCAGGCCGCATCTCTCGGATCTCTGGCCTCGGGGAACAGAGCGCGGCAAGCAACCATTCGCGTGTCCAGGCGCTCCCAAACCAGCGGCAATCGCTTGCTCTCGCTCAGCACGGCAAGGCCGTGATTGGAAACGGGTGTTCGCCCGCCAACGAAGAACCTCTCCCACGCCGAGCGCCTGAATCGACACACCCATTCCGCCTGGTAGAAACGCACGATGGCGCCGATGAGCATGGAATCCGCAACCATTCTGGCGTGCCCCGAGCGCCATTCCAACTGGTTAGCACGGTGGATTAGACGCGTGGCGATCCCGCGCTGGTCCAGGTAATAGGCGAGCACCGCCGTCACCTGCTGGTCCTCCATGTACCCTGGAGCGGAAAGGAGCGCAACCGTGCCGATTCCACCGGTAGCTTCTACCATGGCTGCGGTCCAGCCTGTAAGCGGGCTGCCGGCGATCCTTGCTCGGCGGTAATGGAGCGCGATGAGTTCGGTGAAGATCGAGGCTTCCGTGAAGCCTCCCGGCACGTCGCTGTTCACTTCAGAGACCTGCCAGCCTTCGGTGGTCGAAGCGCATGACGCGTGCGGCGCATGGGGTGAATCCCTCGCGCAGGCCGCGTTTCAGCACCCACCGTAACGAAGGTGGAACGCCCAGAGTGCGCTGCAGATCCGGCCGGCAAGCCAGTTCTGTTTCGGCTGCGGAAATTTCACGCGCCATCGCTTCGCTCCAGCCAGCCAAATCGTCCCATGTGTGCGAATCCAGCAACAGCGGTTGGGGAAACAAGGCCGAACAATCGCCAACCTGCGGATCCCATTTGCAGTGGTCGAGCGCAAGGCGAGTGCGTATCTGGTGAAAGGTGTGTTGCTCAAGAGCTGGACCAATGATGAGAGGAATGGCCACAGCCGGCATGCCGGGTACTATAGCAGCGTTGACGGCAAGCTTTGCTGGTCGGCATCTATCGCGCGGATAGGGCGGCCAAATATCTTCCGGGAATGGCCCGCTCGTCTGCTATCGCGGCAGGTGCATGCGGCGCACGAGGTCCTGGAAGCGGGGATCGGAACGCAGGCCATCCCAATCCCTGGCCACCGCCAAATGTATTAAAGGGCTCTCTCTCGCAGCGTAAGCTTTTTCCAGCCAATATAGGGTACGTTCGTTCTCTCCGGCGTGAGCATACAGACGCGCAATGCGCACGGCGGGAACATGAGTCCGCGCCGTGCGCCCGGCCAGCGTGTCAGCCGCGCGCTTCATAGCCCGGCGGTAGCCGGCTTCGCGGTAGCCCTCCCGCAGAGCCCCTGCCACTTCCTGATCGCCAAGCGCCAAGAAGAATTGCTCCGCTTCCTGCTCCGCTTCCTGGTTCATCCCCTTTTGGTGGAACGCAGCCCATATACCCAGGTGGGCAGAGGAATAATTCGGTTCTGCAGCCAAAACTTTCTGCAGTCGCTCAACGGCTTCGTCGTAGCGGCCCACGTAAACCAGGTGCCAGCCATAGAAACACTGGAAGAAATAGCTCATGGGGTCCAATTCCAGCGCAATATGGATTTCTCGTTCCCAATCTCTCTGTCGCAACCGGGAGATGAGAAAGTCGGAGTACATGAAGTGTGCGTTTGCGTGGCTGGGGTTCAGCTGAATTGCCCGCTGGAATTCTCTTTCTGCCGCGGGGTAATCACTTTCCAGATTCGCAAGGCTGACGTGAGCATCGGCGAGGGTGTCGTCCAGTTCGAGGGCCTTCTCCGCAGCAGCCTTGGCTTTAGCCATGGTTTCCTGGGGAGACAGGAAGCCGGCATCGCTTCGCGACAACCACACGTCCGCCAGACCCGCATACGCCAGGGCATAGTTCGGATCCTTGCTTAGGGCAAGTTCAAAATACCGCTCGGCATTGTCTAATTCTTCCTTCGACAGCTTGTACCAGTGGAACCGCCCTTTGAGATAGGCCTCGTAAGCCTCAGGGTTCACTTGCCGGGCGCTGGCCAGGCGTTTCGTCTCTTCGGGCGTCAACGCAACTCGGATCTCGCGGGCCACGCTGCTCGCCACCTCGCTCTGCAAGGCCAGCACATCCTGCAAATCGCGCTCGTAGGTCTCCGCCCACAGATTCGTGTCCGTCGCCGCGCTGATCAGTTGCGCCGTCACCATCACTCGCCCGCCGGAGCGTTGTACCGAGCCTTCCAGAATGCCCTCTACGCCTAGTTCGCGAGCAATCTGCGGCAGCGGCTTGTTCACTCCCTTGTACTGCATTACCGACGTGCGCGAGATCACCTTCAAGGCCCGGATCTTCGATACACTTGTGATCAGCGACTCGGTCATGCCATCGGCAAAATAGTCCTGGCTGGAATCCCCGGACAGATTGGCCAGCGGCAATACGGCAAGCGAACGAATCTGAGGAGGCCCCGAAGCGGGCCACAGGCGGTCATGCAGGCCGCGCCAATTCCAAAGCAAAACGCCGGCGACGATCAGAATTCCTGCCACGGTGATGGCCGCCATCAGCTGCCGTCTCTGGCGGCGGGGCAAGGTTGCCTGCGGACTGGCGGCAAACCCCGCACTGGAGGGCATCGCCAGGCGACGCAAATCTATGGCCAATTCACGCGCGGTTTGATACCGGTTCCCCGGCTCTTTTTCCAGGCACTTTCCGATAATCCGCTCCAGCTCCACAGAAATTCTGGGATTCTGCATCGTGAGCGGCACGGTGGGGAGGCGGAGAATGGCGCCGATTAACTGCGAAGGGGCGACGCTGGCAAATGGCCGCTGCCCGGTAGCCATTTCGTAAAGCACAAGGCCGACGGCATGAATATCCGTTCTCTCGTCGGCCTCTTCTCCCAGTAACTGCTCGGGCGCCATGTAGGGCAGAGTTCCGATGATGCCTTGCGCCTCACTCAAGGTCTCTGTTACCGCAGTCGGTGTGAGCGGGCGCCGCAACTTCGCTAGCCCGAAGTCCAGGATCTTCAGGCGTCCATCGTCGGTCAGCCGGAGATTGCCGGGCTTCAGGTCGCGGTGTATCACCCCATGTTCATGGGCGGCAACCAATCCTTCGGCCAGCTGCAATCCCAGACGAAGAATTTCGGTTTCCGCTAGCGGCCCCTTCGCCAGTTGGTCGCTGAGCGCCGAACCGGCAATATATTCCATCACCAGGAAGTCCACGCCCTGCTGGGTGTCGAAGTCATAAATGGTGGCGATGTTGGGGTGGTTCAGCTTGGATAGCGCTATGGCCTCTTTGTGGAAGCGCTTGCGGGCGAGTTCGTCAGTCAGGACTCCGGGAGGCAGAATCTTGATGGCCACGTCCCGGTCGAGGTGCTCGTCGCGGGCGCGATAAACTTCGCCCATTCCGCCGGCGCCAATTTTCTCCAGGACTTGATAATGCCCCAGCGTTACTCCAGGACCGCACTCTCCCTTTGCCTGCAAAACGCTCATGAGAGCGGGCCTCCCAGGACTTGGAGTCCCTGCGATTCCAGACAAGCATTAACAGCGTGATTTGTCAGTGATGCTACGCACAAAGGAAAGGTAGTGGCTAACCTCCGGCGAGTGCCCCACTCAAGCCTTCCTTTGGCTTAAGTGAGAACAAGAGGTTAACTCCCGCGCGTGGTTGCCTTTTCGGCTTTGAGCTGGCGGGTAAGGATGCGCACAATCATGCCGTCGAACTGGGTGCCGCTCAGGGCTTCCAACTCGGACATGGCGGCCTCAGGCGTGCGCACGGCGGCGAAGGGGCGCTCGGTGGTCATGTTGACATAGGCATCGGCCACGTGCAGGATGCGCGCGCCCAGCGGGATTTCCTCCCCGCGCAGCCCGGCGGGATAGCCGCTGCCGTCGAAGTTTTCGTGATGGTGCTCCACCCACTCCCGCAGACGACGGCTGCCGGGAATGGTGGCCAGAATTTCCCCGCCTACCTTGGGATGCATTTTCACCAGGTAGTACTCGTCTTCGGTGAGCGCCCCCGGCTTATTCAGGATTTTTTCGGGAAGGAAAATCTTGCCCACATCGTGTACCCGCCCGGCGTAAACCAGGTCGGCCAGTTCGTCGGCTTCCATGCCCAGCGCGCGCCCCACCATGCGCGCATGTTTGGCTACCGCCTCGCCGTGGCTGGCGGCGTGCACTTCGCGAGTTTCGGCGGCGCGGCACAGAACTTCAATTGCTTCCTTCAGCACTTCCGGATGGCACTCGCCTTCCGGCCCGCAGAATTTCTTTAGCGTGACCACCAGTTCCTCGGCGTATTCCGGACCGGTGTGCTCCCGCTGCAGGAAGCCCTCTATGTAGCCGGCAATAAGCTGCCGCTGCACCGCCAAAGTCTCACCCTCGGCGTATTCCTCCGCCGCGGACACGCGATTGCCGCCCGCGTGCTTGGAAACGTACATGCCCGAATCGGCCACGCGCAGGCAATCTTCCGCGGTGGAGCCGTGCAGCGGAAAACTGGCCACGCCGAAGCTGCCCGTGATCTGGCGCTCGCTGAGCATGGGATCGGTGGCTATCCACAGCCGCAGGCGCTCGGAGAGAATCTGCGCCTGCTCCACCCCGGTTTCCGGCATGAGGATTACAAACTCGTCGCCGCCATAGCGCGCCACCACGTTTGACTGCCGGCATTTCTGCTCCAGCAGTCTTCCCACACGGGCCAGCACCAGGTCGCCTTCCAGGTGGCCCATGCTGTCGTTCACTTCCTTGAACTTGTCCAGGTCAATCATGACCACAGAAAATGGTCGGCCGGAACGCGAGGCGCGCCGCCACTCGCCGGTCAGCGCCTCCCAGAAGAAGCGCCGCGTTTTGATGCCAGTCAGGCTGTCGGTAATGGATTGCTGCTGCAGTTTCTGGAACACAAACGCGTTGTGCAGCGCTGTGGCCAGCAGGTCGGCCAGCGTGTTCATAATAAGCACGTCCTGCGCGCTGAACGCGTTTTCCCGCTGGCTCTCCACGTTGAGCACGCCCAGCATGCTGTCGCCGTAGGTAATGGGCAGGCAGAGCACGGAGCGCGATTCGCGCAGAATGCCCAGCAGGCGGCCATCGTCGGTGTTCTGCACCAGCGCCGTTTCGTTGCTGCGCGCCACCCGCCCCACTATGCCCACGCCCAGGGGAATGCGCTTGCCCAGCGCCTTGGCCGTAGTGCCCGCCTCCGCCTTGATCTCGATGTCCTTGGTGGCGTAGTCCAGAATGCCGATGCCGATATGGTCGAACTGAAAGTTCTTCTGGATTTCCGCTACGATTTCCGCCAGCATCTGCTGCGCGTCTTCGCTGGAAATTGCCGTTTTAGAAACGCTGTTCAGGAAGGAAAGATGCCGCGCCCGCTCCTGCTGGTCGGCAAATAGGCGTGCGTTCTCCACCGCCACTGCCACCTGGCCGGCCACCGTGCGCAGCAAGTCCAGGTCGCGCTGTTCATAAGCGAATTCGCGTTCCACGTTCATGGCCGCCATGGCGCCCGCCGGTTTGCCGTTCAGGAAAATGGGGACTCCAGCAAAGCACTTGGCCGGACGCCCCGGCACAAAGCGCGCTCCGATGCGTTCCCTCGTCTTATCCATCTCCGAGCGCACCAGCAGCGGATGGCCGGTGCGGATGATGTACTCGGTGATGCCGTTGGCCACCTTGCGCGAGCGCTTGTGCTGCAGGTGGCCGTCGGTGAATTCCAGTTCGAAACAAATCTCGTCGCCTTCCTGGAAGGCAATGTAGAAATGGCTGGTATCGAAAAGCTGGCCCAGTTCCTTCTGCACCGTCAGCAGGATCTCGTCTTTGTCCAGGCGCGAGCTGATGGCCTTGCCGATCTCGGTCAGCAGTTCGTATTCCTTGCTGCGCCGGTGCGCTTCATGCATGACCACGTAATTCTCCAGGGTCATGCCGATCTGCAGGGCTACGCCCAGCAGCAAGCGGGTTTGCGAAGAACTGCACAGGCGCTTGCCGGTGTGGGGAAATACGATGACCCCGAAAGTGTTTTCCCGGGTTTGCAGGTTGAGCGCGGTCAGGTTGCGAATGCCTTCCCGCACTAGCGCGTTCTGCAGATGCTTCAGTTGGCCGCCGCCCGCCGGCGCCACCGGTTCGGTCCCCTGGGCCAGGGTGAGCAGGGTGGCGATACCGCCTCCCCGATAGGCCAGTTCGCTTAGGTATTCGCTGGCACACAATTCTTCCAGTTGGCGTAGGAACTCTTTGCTCAAGCCGCACTGCGCCGAAGGCAGCACCCCCCGCCAGCGCTCGTTGATCAGCAGGGAGGCTTGCGACGCCGGCACCAGCCGTGCCAGCCGGCTCAGAATCTTCTCCATCCCGGGGCGCAGTTCATCCGGCGAAAGCAGCGTCCTGGTGTCTACTTCCAGGGTGGAGAAGGCGAGCGCGTTCTCCTGCACCGCCCGCCGATCGTTTTCGAACAGCACCATCAGCATGCCGATGCCCAGCAGCATCTGTGGCACCGGGCCCAGGAAATGTCCGAAGCGCCCGAACAGTTCTTCAAAGCGGTAATGAAACTGGCGGAAGCTCAGCAGCACCGCCCACAGAATCAGCGCCACCGAGAGCAGGCGATAGCCAAGGGAATCACGCTGCCGGCCGTAGCGGTAAAAACGCAGGGCGCAGAACAGCAGCACCGCCGCAATGCCCACCTCCAGCCGCAGGTGAGGGTACGGCTCCATGTCCAGGCGGAAGACGCCTGCCCGGTAGCGGGAGACCAGTCCCCACACGGCGAGCGCTACCAAACCTCCCGCCAACATGTAGTCGGAGCGCACGAAGCGGAACTTCTCCTCCATCAGCCGGGTGGAAATCAGGATGGCCATGGCCATGGCCACCAGCAGCAGGTCGGAGAGCAAGTAAACCGCTGCCGAGGGCCGGGCGGCGTAGTAATCCATCGCTACCAGAGCGTAGTAGGCGCAGTAGGCTCCCCAGCCGATTTGCCAGGCGCGGAAGTAAGCTTGCCGGCTTTGCTGGTAAAGGTAGGTAAAAACAAGGAACAGCAGCAGGGCGACCACGCCCGGGACGATGACGATGCCGGCCAGTATCCTCTCCATGCGTCTCCGGGTGGTGCCTCCAGTCGCGCTGGCGACAGGAATGCTTCCCTAAGCTTAGCGGTTCCCCCTGCCAGGGGCAAACGGGAAATACGCCTTTGATATCATTGGATAAGCCTTGGATAGCTCCGCCAAGTTGCTGAACTGCAACCGATTAGATGACGGCTCAGATCAGCGTGACAGTTACCAGAGATGTAGCACGCCGGTTCGGTTTGGTAACCATTCCTGCCCGCCGGAAGAATTGTAAAGTCTCCGCCTGTCCCCGGGAATTGAGCTACAATCCGCTCGCCTGTCGCAACAAAACAGGCAATACAGCTTGTGAGTGGAAATGGACCGCGGCACCATAATCCCGCTGGTTCTGCAGCCTGCTGCAACCTTTCTTGCTCTCCTCGTTCGGGCTCTGTCGTGCACGCTGCATTGCTCTTCGCTGCCGCCGCTACCATCTTTCGACTGTGAATAGGGAGCTCTTATGCCGCGCAACGTCGTCCATGGAATCTGTGCCTTCGCCGCTCTTTTAGCCATGCTTGCGTCCCAGAACGGTGGTCTGGCGCAACAGTCCTCATCTGACGCTCAGGTGCCTGCGCCCACCATCCGCATCACCACTCATATGGTGCTGGTGGATGTGGTCGTAACCGATAAGCAAGGCAAGCCCGTTCCAGGCCTGAAGCCTGAAGATTTCACGTTGGAGGAGAATGGCAAGGCGCAGAAAATCTCCACCTTTGTCACCCCCGAGCAGAATCAACCGTCGGCTCCTGGTCCCGCGCTCCCACCGGGGATTTACTCCAATCGCGCCCAATATCGCTCGCCCGGAGGGCCTATTACGGTTCTGCTGCTGGATGCTACCAATACCCAGTTCAAAGATCAGGCTTATGCTCGCCGGCAAATGCTCCGGTTTGTGCGCGAACAATACAAACCGGGCCAGCGCATGGCCGTGTTTACCTTGACCGACTCTCTGCATGTGCTGCAGGACTTCACTACCGACCCGCAGCTCCTGTTCTCCGCGCTGCAGGGCTACGTCCCGCAGGAGAGGCCTTTTGCCCCGGCCGTGCAACCAACTAGCTCGGTTACGACTGGTACTCCTACTCCATCCAGCACTGTGACCTCATTGGACACCAGCACCCCGCCCACCAACGAAACCGCCACCTCAGCCACCAACGCTCGCGGCCTGCCGATTTTCATGGCGGCCGGCATCCAGAACTTTGCCGATGCTGCGGTCAGCTATGACCTGGAACGCAGGACCGATATTACCTTTGAAGCCTTGGACACGCTGGCGCGCGCTCTGGGAGGCTTGCCCGGCCGCAAGAACGTGATCTGGGTGACCGGCGACTTGCCCTTTACGCTCAATCCGGAAAACCGCATTATGACCGACACGGAACTTTCCGAGACTCTGCCCAGCTTCAATACACGGCGGGTAGACGAGCACTCTTCCGGCGATTATGCTGCCACCGCCCGTCGTGCCGGCGCCGAGCAGATTCGCGATGCCGACGCCCGCCTCGCCGCCGCCCAGATCGCCATTTATCCCGTGGACGCACGCGGCCTCTCCATTTCCCTCGATCAGGATGCCCAGGAGGTTATGCGGGAAATGGCCCGCGACACCGGCGGCCGCGCTTACGTAAACCAAAACGAAATCAAGCAAGGCGTGGAGCGCGCCATGGAAGATACCTCCGCCACCTACACCCTGGGCTACTACCCGACCAGTAAGAAGTGGGACGGCAAATACCGCACCATTAAAGTCAAGGTGGACCACCAGGGTATTGAC
>DATEGI010000047.1:0-3100 GCA_035280205.1 Terriglobales bacterium
AACCTGGTCGCCAACATCTACCAGATCATCGGTCCTGACGGGTCGGCTTTCCGCCCCGATGACGTGGTGCTCTGTTTCCTTCCGCTGTATCACATCTACGGCCTCAACGTGGTGCTCAGTCCGCTCATGGTGCTGGGCGCCGCCATCGTACTCATGCCGCGCTTCGATACCGCCGCCGCAGTCCGCCTGATCACCGACCAGTCCGTCACCACTATGCCTTGTGTGCCTCCCATTCTCAACGCCTTCTGCCAGGCTGCGGAAGCGGGCATATTTCCCCGCCATCACCTGGTCGGTTGGGTGAAATGTGGCGCCGCCCCCCTTCCTCCCGAGTTGACCAGCCGTTTCACCGAGCTCACCGGCATTAAAGTGGCTCAGGGATACGGCATGACCGAGGCTTCCCCGGTCACCCACATTGGCTATCTCGACGTAGCGCGCTACCGCCCTGACACTATAGGCCAGCCCGTTGCCGAGACCGAATGCCGCATTCTGGATGAAAACGATTCTGAAGTGGGCACAGGCGAACGCGGGGAACTGGTCATGCGCGGTCCGCAGTTCATGCTCGGCTATTGGAAGGAGCCGCAGGCCACCGCTTCCGTTCTGCGCGATGGCTGGTATTGGTCAGGCGATGTCGCCACCTGCGATGCCGATGGCTTCTACCGCATCGTGGACCGCCGCAAGGAGATGATCAAATACAAAGGTTTTCCCGTGGCGCCCGCCGAGGTGGAAGCCGTGCTTCTGGAGCATCCCGCGGTGCGCGATTGTGGCGTGGTAGGGAAGCGCGACACCGCCGCCGGCGAACTGCCCTGCGCCTTCGTAGTCCTCCGCGAGGGCCACGTAGCCTGCACCAAGACCGCTGAAGAACTCTGCGACTTCGTCGCCCAGCGCCTTACCGGCTACAAGCAGCCGCGCGAAATTCGCTTCGTGGAGTCCATCCCGCGCACGCCATCTGGCAAGGTCCTGCGCCGCGACCTCCGCCAGCAGGTGTGATTCGCCCAGCCTGGCTGCTCCGCCCCAGGCACATTTCACAAAAGCCAAAACAATTTTTTTGTCGGAAGCTTTCCCAAGCAAGCCCCGGAGGGGCAAAACAGAAAAGCCCAGACAGTAGTCCTAGGTAGTTTGGAGCGAGAATACGTGAGTCCCGTAGGGACGCCACCACGGCCTGGAGAAAAGATTTAGGCGCTCTTACTTGTCGTACACCGAATATTGTTTCTGCGGCGGGTTCATCTTGATGGTGATGTCCTGCACCGGCTGGTTGATGTCGTAATCCTGCCCGAAGGTCTGTAGTCCCGGTGCCAGTACCTGGATGCGTAGCTTGCCGTAAGGCGCGCCATCGAAGCTGGTCTTGCCGTCCAGGTTGGTCTTCAGTTCGAAGCCACCCTTCGCCTGCCGCCCTCGTTCGTCCAGTTCGTGCAATATCACTGCCGCATTGCGCACTGGCTTACCGCTGCTGGCTTTCACCACCAGGAAATTCAGAGTGGCGGCATCTTCCTCTTTCCTCTTTTTCTTGTCCTTGGCCAGGGCGAGGCTAGCTATAAAGGCAAAGAGCGCGATTCCGATGACTATCTTCCGCATGGCGTTATTGTAGGCAGGCTAAAGGGGAGTTGTCACCTGATGTGGTTTCGAGTTTCCAGTTTCAAACTGCCGCGTGGAAACACTTGCAATTCGCAACCGGAAACTGTCTGAAGCTTAAAACCTTGAAACCTTCTTTTACTGCTGCGGCGCCGGCTTCCTTCTCAGCACCGGCCCGCCATCGTCTTTGTCTTTCTCTTTGCGGTCGCGACGCACGAGGCGCGGCGGCCCGCCGCTGTCGGGCCGATGTTCTTCCACGTCGCGCGCCAGGCGCTGCTTGATGTCGTGGAACTCACTGGTATCGTCTACATACTGCGGCCTACCGGGCAGAATGCCGGCGATTTCCTGCTGCGCTCGTTTGATGCGCTCTACCGTCATGGGATGGGTGCTGAACGCTTTGGCTATCCTGCCCTGGTGCTGCTTCTCGCCGGCTTTCAGCTTTTCGAAAAATTGCACGAACGCCTGCGGGTCGTAGCCGGCCGCGTAGTCATACTGCAATCCCAGCAGGTCCGCCTCCCGTTCCGCATCGCGGCTGAATTTCAGAAATCCCATGGGCACCGCCAGCCCTGCCACTTCCCGCACGGCATAGCCAACCGGCCCGCCCACAAAAACCAGCGGAATCGAAATCAGGTTGAATATCTGTGCCTTGGTGGCGTTTCTTGTCGCATGGCGCGCGGCGACGTGCGCGATCTCATGCGCCATTACTCCTGCCAGTTCCGACTCGCTGTCCGCCGCCAGGATCAGCCCGCTGTCCACGTAGAAAAACCCGCCCGGCAGTGCGAACGCGTTGATTTCATCGTCATCAACGACCTTGATGGTAAAGGGAACCTTGGCATCGGAATGCCGCACTATGGCCTGGCCCACGCGGTTCACGTACTCGGTTACGACCGGATCGCTTACCATTCGCGACTGGCTTTCCACTTCCTCAGCCAGTTGATGCCCCAGCGCTCGCTCCCTCTGCAGAGAGTAAAAGTTCACTCCACCGCCGACATTGCGCTGTCCTATCAAGCTGACGTCGTCTTCCGCCCTTTTCAGCTTCGGGTGTTTCCCGGTGTGAACCGCGGGAGTCGGCGCCACTTCAACCGGCGGAGCGACCCCATTCTCTGGCTGCCCACCTCCCAGCGGTGGAAGGGGCGCTGCGGCGGCCGTAGTCGCCCTCGGTGTATCCGGCGCCTGGCTTGTTTGCTGACTCCAAAGGGGCGCGCACATGAGCAGCAGCGCCAGCAGGCACAGCCCAGGCTCTAAATTTTTGCGTGTTTTTGGATTTCTTGTAGGAGTAGGTTCGACGTCAGCGAACGGCTGCCGTGAGAGGGACGGGTTCCGCATACCACCAACCTGGGAAGTGCTGCCTTCGCTCTCGCCCCGGGAATTAGCGAGAGCATCCCACGCACTTTACGACTTTGATTCCTGCTGTCCAGTGGCCGTTCAACTCTCATTTTGCTTAGAGCCGAGCCTCTCAGATCCCGTTGTCTAGACGCTACTCCCCTCGCGGGTTGGGACAACTCCTCCTCCACTCGAAAACGGTGGGCTC
>DATEGI010000048.1:0-11025 GCA_035280205.1 Terriglobales bacterium
TTTCTGGATGAAGTCGGCGACTTGGCGCCGGCATTGCAGGTAAAACTCTTGCGGGTACTGCAGGAGCGCACGCTGGAGCGGCTGGGTAGCAATCAAAGCCGTCCCATGGAAGCCCGCGTCATCTGCGCCACACATCGTAACCTGCAGCAACTGGCGAAGGAGGGCAGCTTCCGGCTCGACCTTTACTATCGCTTGAACACTGTGGAGATCACGCTTCCGCCCCTGCGGGAGCGGCGCGACGACATCGCCGTGCTGGCACACAGTTTCCTGCAGGGTTTTAACCAGCGCCATCACCGCTCTGTGCAACGTCTCTCCGCCGCCGCCCTTTGTGCGCTGGAGGAATATGACTGGCCGGGCAATGTGCGTGAACTGCAGAATGTAATTGAGCGTGCCATCGTGATTTGCGACGGTTCGGAAATCGGGATCGAGCACCTGCCTTCTCAGTTTGCCGCCTGGTCCGATGCCGAATCCGGGAGCTCGTTTGACGAAGAGGTGCGCAATTTCAAACGGCGCTTAATCCTGCGCACGCTGGCGGAGTGCGGCAACAACAAGGTCCAGGCCGCGCGTTTCCTCAAAATCGCCCGTTCCTCCATTCACCGCCTGATTGAAGAGCTTGACATTCCTGCCACTGTGAACTGAGCACTGTGTCCCCGGTGGGGGATGTACTTCCGTCACTTGGAGTCAGCGCCCTTCCCACCTAGCATGGTGTCGGGTACCTCGTCGCCACTGTTATGCCTGTCGCAACTGTCGGAATCCTGGCTTCTGAAAGCGAGCAGCTGGACCTGCTGCAAACCGTGGTAGATGCTACCGCGGCCGGACGCACCATCCTCAAGGATGCCTTGCCTGACTTCGAGTCGTTTACGCGCAAGGTCCGCGAATTGAAACCCCAGGTGCTGCTGGTGGATATTCCGCCCCGCAACCCCGGTCAGCCACTAGGCGTCGTTGAGCGGCTTCACGCTGAGTTTCCTCAGCTCGCCATTTTCGCTTGTGGTGACATGACGAAGCGGCAGCTCATCGTAGAAACAATGCGCGCTGGAGCTTGTGAATTTCTCGAGCGGCCGCCCAGCACGCAGAGCCTGCTGGATGCTTTTTCCCGGCTCCAGGCCACCCGGCGGAAGGCGGCTGACGATCCCAGCCGTGGCAGGGTTATCACCGTGTTGAACGCCAAAGGTGGCTGCGGAGCCACCACGGTCGCCGTAAACCTGGCGGTCGCGTTGAATGAGACCCATGGCAACAGCTTGCTGGTGGACTTGGCACCTATTGGTCACGCCGCCCTCCACCTCAACGTAAAACCCAACTTTGGCGTGCTTGACGCGTTCCAGAACTGCCATCGTCTGGACAGTTCCCTGCTCGATGGCTTCGTTACCCGCTGCGACTCCGGCATTCATCTGCTGGCCGCGCCGCAGGTGCCAACCCCAATGAAACCGGCCGAAGACGAAGTCAGCCGTGTGTTCGAGCTGGTCGCCAGCCATTACAAGTACGTGGTGGTGGACCTTTCCTCTCGGCTCGATCCACTGGTGCAGATGGTGTGCGCCTTTTCCGATACCATTCTGATGATTGCTGAAACGGACATGATCGCACTGCTGTGGAATGCAGCCCGGGTGCACAGCTATCTGGGAGAAGCTTCTTCGCGCGACAAGGTCAAGCTGGTGCTCAATCGCTTCCGCAAGACGCCGGAATTCAGTGATGCCGATGCCGAGGCCGCCGCTGATGCGCGCATTTTGTGGAAGATTCCCAGCCAGTACTTTGTTGTGGGCGCCGCCATTGACCGGGGCACCCCAGTGGCGCTGCAGAAAAACACCGACGTCGCCCGCTCATTCCGTGGCCTGGCGGCCTTGCTGGCCCAGGATCAGAACCGCCCGTCCCGGCGGCTCTTAAACAACGAATACGCCAGCCGAATTCGCGCTTTCTCCACCTGAGCTGCGCTTTCCCCTCTTATAATGCTCGTGTCCCAGAATGGCCGCCGGATGTGTATTCCTTAGCAATATGGTGTCTCGGCGGGTTCCTGCTCGCATCTAAAAGGCCGCATGCGCGCGAACGTTGCAGCCCTGATGGCGGAGTCTGTCGGCTTGGCGGAGTGTCTCGACCGCCTGGCTGCCCGCAAACATGCGGACCGTCCCGTTTCCACCTATCGCCTGCAATTTAACCGCGAGTTCCGCTTCGCGGATGCGCGCGCCCTGGTGCCCTACTTGCACGCTCTCGGCGTCACCCACTGCTATTCCTCTCCCTTGCTGAAGGCTCGTGCCGGCAGCGCTCATGGTTATGACATTACAGACCACAACTCCCTGAACCCTGAGATAGGCAGCGAAGAGGAATTTCACGCGCTGGTTTCGGAGCTACACGCAAACGGCATGGCCCTTATTCTGGATACCGTTCCCAATCATATGGGAGTGGGGCATGGCGACAACCCCTGGTGGCAGGATGTGCTGCAGAATGGGCGCAGTTCCGCCTACGCTGATTTCTTCGACATTGACTGGGAGCCCTTCAAACCCGAGCTTCGCGACAAAGTGCTCTTCCCGGTGCTGGGCGGCTCCTACGGTGTCGAATTGGAACGCGGCCACCTGCGCTTGAAGTTTGATGGCGCATTCTTCGTCCAGTATTTCGACAAGCGTATGCCCGTGGATCCGCAAACCATCCCAGTGATCTTTGAGCCCCTGGGCGATCTGCGCGTGCAGCGGGTCGAGATTCCTGAAGCTGAACGCGCGGAGTTGGAAGATGTTCTTTTCAAATTGCGCCAGCTGCCGCCAAGCAATTCCATGGACCCGCAACCGGTGAATCGCCGCCGGGCAGAGGCTCCGGCGCTGCTGCAGCGTTTTCAACAACTGGCCGATCACTCGGGCGCCACCCACTCCCTGATTGAAAACGCGCTGGCAGCCCTGAACGGCGAGCCCGGCGTGCCTCGCAGTTTTGATTCGCTAAACCGCCTGCTCGATGCTCAGCCCTACCGCCTGGCCCACTGGCTGGTGTCGGGCGAGGAAATCAACTATCGGCGCTTTTTCGATGTGAACGATCTGGCCGGCCTGCGCATGGAAAACCCGCGGGTGTTTGCCGCTACTCACCAGTTGTTGCGGCGCCTGCTGGCCGACGGCAGTGTTGCCGGACTGCGCATTGACCATCCCGACGGCCTGCTCAATCCGCCGCAATATTTCATTCGCCTCCAGATGCTTTATGCCGCCAGCCAGTGCTGCGGGCCCGAAGCACGCGGTCCGGTCGCAGAAAACGGAATTGAGGAGGAAGTGCAGACTATTTTCGGCCAGCACGAATGGATGCAACGCCAGGCCCCGCTGTACGTTGTATTGGAGAAAATTCTCGAGCCCGGCGAGCATTTGCCGGCATGGCCCATAGAGGGCACGGTTGGCTATGGCTTCACTAACCTGCTGAACGGAATTTTCATTGACTCCCGCAACCGCCGTTCCTTCACCCACATTTATGAGCGCTTCATAGATGGCCTGGTAGAGCCTGACACCGTCATCTATGAAGCCAAAGACCAGGTCATGAATACCGCCCTGGCGAGCGAAGTGGCGGTGCTCACTAACCTGCTGGACGAGATCTCCAGCGCTGATCGCCACGCTCGCGATTACACCGCCAAGTCGCTGGCTACGGTCATCCGCGAAACCATCGCCTGCTTCCCGGTCTATCGCACCTACATTGATGAGCGCGGCAACGTCAGCGAACTGGACCGCGCCTACATAGATGCTGCCATAGCTCGCGCCAAGCGCCGCAATGAGGCCATGCCGGCCTCGGTCTTCGATTTTCTCCGCAATGTCCTTCTGCTTCAAGGCAGCGCGCCGGGTGGCGATGGCGAGCAGTACCGCAAGTGGCTCTACTTCGTACTCAAGTTCCAGCAATTGAGCGGGCCGGTGATGGCCAAAGGCCTGGAGGATACTGCCTGTTACGTTTACAACCGCTTGACCTCGGTCAATGAGGTCGGCGGGTCACCTGCGGAGTTCGGCTTCCCGGTGGAGGAATTCCACCGCGGCAACCTGGAACGCGCGGACAAGTGGCCGCACGCATTGCTTCTCACCTCCAGCCATGACACCAAGCGCAGTGAAGATGTGCGCGCCCGGCTGAATGTCCTCTCCGAAATGACGCGCGACTGGTCGGCGGCGGTGATGCGCTGGCGCCGCATGAACCAGGGAGCAAAGATCACCATCAGCGACGGACGCATGGTGCCCGATGCTAATGAAGAGTACCTGCTCTACCAGACCCTGGTGGGAGCCTGGCCGCTTGCCCAGAATGTGGATGGAAAATTTGCCTGGCGTATACAGCGCTACATGAACAAGGCCGTTCACGAGGCGAAAATAAACCTCAGCTGGGTAAATGACAATCCCGAGTATGTGCACGCCCTGAATGAGTTCATCGCTCGCATCTTTACGCCCGGCGCCTCCGGCAAGCGGAACCCTTTTCCTCAACGGATTGAAGAATTCGTACGCCCGGTCGCGTATTTCGGGGCCTTGAATTCGCTGGCTCAGGTTTTGCTGAAAACCACCGCTCCCGGTGTGCCCGATTTTTATCAGGGTAACGAGTTGTGGGAGTTCCGCCTGGTGGACCCCGACAATCGCCACCAGGTCGATTTCGCTCGGCGTGGGCGCCTGTTGGACGATCTGCTGCGCCAGTCGGAAGCGGGCCGCCTGATTGATTTGTGCTCTGACATGATGGCCAATTACCAGGACGGGCGGATCAAGCTGTGGGTGACTATGCGGGCGCTCAATTTCCGTCGTGAGCACCGCGAGTTGTTCCGCGCCGGCTCCTATACCCCGCTATCCGCGGCTAACGAAAAACAGGAGCACGTGGTGGCGTTTGCGCGCAGCTATGAGGACCGTGTGATCCTCGTGGCCGTTCCGCGCTTTCCCTACACCCTCATGCGGGGCCGCGTGCAGCCTCCGATTGGCGAAGTCTGGGGCAATGCCGAACTGCAACTGCCCCCTGAAGTCTTGGGAACACGCCTGCTCAACATTTTTACCGGCGAGGAGGTCCCGGCGAACGGGCGTACTCTGCCGTGCCGCCGGTTGTTTGCCTTCTTCCCTGTCGCTTTGCTTACCGCGTATTAGGTTTGTTTGGCCTCGACGTTTCGCCATACGATCGGCGCAGTTCACTCAACCAGTACACACGCCACCGCATCATTGCTCCCGAATCCAACCAGGTACTAGCAACCGGGTACCAGGTACCGACTTCCGGCTACTGAACCGGATAGTGATGGCCGGACTTCAGTGCATAGTTGCGAGCATCGCCAAACGCGGCGCCGCTGATGTGGCCGATTGAGATCAAGCGCTCAACTTTGTGATGAGCGGTGCGGTGCATGACATAGGAGAGGCCGACGGACAGTCCCGTTGCGGCAGCTTCGATCCCGATGAACAGGGGCTTATTATCCACCACCCAGTTGGTGAGCAGAATTTCCTGGCGCCCGCGGTCGCGCATGTTGCGGGTGGACGTATAATCGAGCACACGGAAAACCGCGACTCCGCTGAAAAGCCAGGCATTCTTATGGTCCCAGAAGGCGTGGGATTGGGACGCAGGCTGGGTGACGGCGGGCGTGACCGAAACCGAGGAAGGAGCCTCCGGAAGCACCCCGGGCGCGGGGCCCGCCTGCTGCGCGGCAGCCAAGGCGGCCAGCAACACGAACCCCAGCAAGCCGGAAACGGTACGGCCCAGGAAAGACATCAGGGTATTCTAACAACCGAGGCGTAGGCGACTAGAGATCACATTGGTGCAGCCCCTTTGGCAAGGAAAGATGAACTACGTCACACCCCTTTGTGACGACTATCATTTCTCCCCGGTTCACGGCTTTCCTTATAATGGCGGGGTTGCTTTAATCTTGGAGGACTTGCGAGATGGCGGCTTCCTATAACGGGGCAGCGCTGCCCACAGACGGCGCGCCCATTACTTTCAAATACGGCAAGTTTCAGATTCCCGACAACCCCATTCTTCCCTTCATCGAAGGCGATGGCACCGGGCGCGACATCTGGAAGGCTTCGCGGCGGGTGTTCGATGCGGCAGTGGAGAAGGCCTACAACGGCAAGCGCCGGGTGGCCTGGTATGAAGTCTTTGCCGGCGAGAAGGCATTCACGAAGTTCAAGACCTGGTTGCCCGACGACAGCGTGGCGGCCATCCGCGAGTTGCGTGTCGCCATCAAAGGGCCCCTGACCACACCGGTGGGCGGCGGCATCCGTTCTCTCAATGTCGCGCTGCGGCAGATTCTGGACCTCTACGCCTGCGTGCGCCCGGTGAAGTACTACCAGGGCGTGCCTTCGCCGGTGAAGCACCCGGAGCGCATGAACGTGATCATCTTCCGCGAGAACACGGAAGATGTGTATGCCGGCATCGAATGGCAGCAGGGGACGGCGGACGCCAAGAAGCTGATTGACTTCCTGAACAACGAGATGCTGAAGAACAGCACCAAGAAGATCCGCAGCGATTCGGGAGTGGGCATCAAGCCCATTTCGGTGACCGGCACGAAGCGCCTGGTGCGGATGGCCATCCAGCACGCGCTCAAGAACAACCGCAAGTCGGTGACCCTGGTGCACAAGGGCAACATCCAGAAATTTACTGAAGGCGCCTTCCGCGAATGGGGCTATGAGATAGCCACGGCCGAGTTTCGCGATCCGGTAATCACGGAGCGCGAGAGCTGGATCGTGGACAATAAGGACAAGAACCCGAACCTGACTGTGGAGCAGAACGCCGCTATGGTCGAGCCCGGCCTGGAGTTCGCCACTGAGGACTTCCGCAAGCAGGTGTATGCCGAGGTGAAGCGCGTGCTGGACGCGATTTACGCCAGCCACGGCAAAGCGGCGTGGAAGAAGAAGCTGATGATTAACGACCGCATCGCCGATTCCATCTTCCAGCAGGTGGTAACGCGGCCCGACGAGTACGCGGTGCTGGCCACGCCTAACCTGAACGGCGACTACATTTCCGACGCCTGCGCAGCACAGATTGGCGGCCTGGGCATAGCGCCGGGCGCCAACATCGGCGACGAACACGCCATCTTCGAAGCCACCCATGGCACGGCGCCCAAATACGCGGACAAGGACGTCATCAACCCCGGCTCCGTGATTCTGTCCGGCGTGATGATGTTCGATTTCCTGGGCTGGAGCGAGGCGGCACGGCTCATCGAGAACGCGATGGAGGCTACCATCCAGCAGAAGAAGGTTACCTACGACTTTGAGCGCCTGATGGAAGGGGCGACCAAGGTCAAGACCAGCGAGTTTGGCGACTACATCATCAAGAACATGGACGCCAGGCTCTCCACCGCAGCAGATTGATTGGTTAACCACAGAGGACATAGAGATCACAGAGGGATGTCGAAAAAGGATTCGGTCGCACGATAAGGATTTGCGGATTAAAGCCGTAAATTCGCCTCTTTGCCGCCGGCCAAAGCCAGCAGAAAATTATCTGGTTTCTAATTTCCTCTGTGCTCTCTGTATCCTCTGTGGTGAATACCGGAAAGGAAGATCATGCGCAATAAAGTGAGCATTGTAGGTTCGGGAAACGTGGGCGCCACGGCGGCACACTGGATCGCCTCCAAGGAGCTGGCCGACGTCGTCCTGATTGACATCATTGAAGGCGTGCCGCAAGGGAAAGGTCTGGATCTGCTGGAAGCCATGCCCATCGAAAAGAAGGACTCCTTCATTCTGGGCACGCAGGACTATAAGGACACGGCCAACTCTGACATCGTGGTTATCACCGCTGGTTTGCCGCGCAAGCCGGGGATGAGCCGCGACGACCTGCTCAACAAGAATTACCAGATCATGCAGGACGTTGTCGGCAAGGTGGTGCAATACTCGCCCAACTGCATCCTGATCATCGTCTCCAATCCGCTGGACGCCATGGCGCAGGCGGGATACAAGCTGTGCGGATTCAGCCGCAACCGCGTGATCGGCATGGCCGGAGTGCTGGATTCCGCCCGCTTCCGCGCCTTCATCGCCATGGAGCTCAAGGTCAGCGTGGAGAACGTAACCGCCTTTGTGCTGGGCGGCCACGGCGACACTATGGTGCCCCTGCCGCGCTACTCCACTGTGGCTGGCATCCCCATTACGGAACTGATGGACAAAGCGACTATCGAGGGCCTGGTGCAGCGCACGCGCGATGGCGGCGCCGAGATCGTCAAATATTTGAAGACCGGCAGCGCCTACTACGCGCCGTCCGCCGCAGTCACAGAAATGGTGGAAGCCATTCTCAAGGACAAAAAGAAAATCCTGCCCTGTGCCGCTTACCTGGAAGGCGAGTACGGCCTGCGGGGCCTGTTCGTGGGTGTCCCCTGCAAGTTGGGAACACGCGGCATCGAGCAGATTATTGAGATCCAGCTCACACCGGAGGAGACAGCGGCGCTGGAGAAGAGCGCCGGAGCGGTAAAGGAGTTGGTAGGGGTGATTGGAGTTTAGAATCGGTTGTCAGTTGCCAGTTGTCAGGAGTCAGAAACCCCTGGGTGAAAGCTCGTAGCTGGTAGTTGAGTAGTGCCTCGATACCAACTGCTAACTAGCAGCTACCGATTACCAGCAGGTTCAGCCCGCCTTGAAGGATGGCGGGTTTTTTGTTTCGAAACGTAAAGACAGCGCACAAGCGGAGCGTGTAGCGGTCACGACCCATCGTGAGGCGAATCACCGCCCCCTTCTTTCTGGCCTTTTACACTGAAATGTCGCAGGGGACGGGCATATGCGGAGTGTGCGCGTCCGGGGCGACCAAGGAGACATTATGCGCAAAACCGCATTTCTATTACTCACATTGCTGGGACTGAGCGTGATGCTGTGTGCGCAAGAGCCAGCCGGGTTCAAGACAAACAGAACGGTGCTCTTGTCAGAACAGTCTAAGGTGGGCGCGCAGGTGCTGCCCGCGGGGGAATACAAGGTCATCCACATCATGGAAGGCTCCGAGCACATCATGGTATTCAAGAAGGGCAAACAAGAATATCGCGTGAAGTGCAACATGGAGCCCCTGAATGCCAAGGCCGATCAGACCCAGTTCTGGTATGACTCGGACGCCAGCGGTCAACGCGTGCTGCAGGTCATGGTGTTTCAGGGCGACACAGTGCGGCACGTAATAGCGCAGTAGAGCAGCTCTCAGTTTCCAGCTGTCAGTTGTCAGTACCCAGTGCGTGCGTACTTGCGCGGTCCCTGACGCCTGACTCCCGACTACTGGCTACTGACTACTGGGCTTGGCCGCTTGAGTTTGACCGCGATGTCAATGAAGGCGAGGGCGGCGCGGCTGAGCGCCTTATCTTTGCGGAACACCAGGGCGAGGTCGCGGCGAAATTGCGCGTCGGCGATGGGTAGCGCGGCCAGCATGCCGGCGCGCACGTCCTCGGCCACATTCGAGCGGGCTATAAACCCCAGGCCCACCTGCGCGGCCACAAAGCGCTTCATCAGCTCGCTGGAATCCAGTTCCATGGAGACATTCGGGCGCAGGCGTCGTTCGTGGAACATGTTCTCGATGGCATCGCGGGTGCGCCCCAGCTTGGGCAGCAGCAGGGGAAATTTGGCGATTTCCGCTACGGGCACAGATTCCAACTTGGCTAGGGGATGGCCGGGCGGCGCAATCAGCACCAATTCATCGCGGTGAATGAGCACGATGGTCAGCCGGGTGTCGCTCACCGGCAGGGATACCACTCCGAAGTCCACGGAATTATCAATCACCGATTCCAGGATTTTGCTGTGCTCGGAGCGCTGCACGCTCACGGCCACGCGCGGATACTGGCTTTTGAATTCAGCAAATACTTCCGGCAGGATGTGCAGGCAGGTGCCCTCGTTGGCTGCGACCACGATCTCGCCGCGCGGGACGCGCTCCATCTCCTGCACTGTGGTCAGAACCACGCGGCGGGCCTGCAGGGCTTCCTCGGCGTAGCGCTGGAAAACCTTGCCGGCTGCGGTAAGCGCAACCTTGCCGCCGGAGCGGTCAAAGAGCTTGGCCCCAACCTCTTCTTCCAAAGCGCGAATCTGGGAGGAGATGGCGGGCTGGGTGCGGAAACGCTTCTCCGCCGCACGCGAGAAGCTGGCGTGGCGGGCGACTTCTAAGAACGTTTCCAATTGATCAAAATCCATAGAACCCAGTTGTCAGTAGCCAGTGGTCAGTTGTCAGTTAAACCCAGGTCGACGGCTGACGGTCTACGGCTTTTAAAGAAGCACTTAGCAATTAGCAATTAATACTTGGTCAATGAACGGGTTACCGACCTGTAGCACACCCCGGCTGGCTAAATGCTAATTGCTAACTGCTAATTATCTGCTTGGATTTCAACCGCCTAAGTCATAGCAGGACATGGATTTAACTACCAATAAAAAGCTTTTATCCCGGCCATAAAAAGTATCAATTTCCTCCCATCGGACAGGGGCACGTATGCTGATTCCATCCTGCTGCAGGAGGATTGTAGCAGCAGGTGCCTGCCCCAATTTCATGACAATTCTGCAGTTCGCCCACCGTGCTCATCCCGTATTTGCCGGAACCGGGCTATCCGCGCCCACAGTGGCGCAAAGGAGCTTTTTGCATGGCTGATCCGAAGACCATTATGGAGTTTGTGAAGAAGAACGAGGTCAAGCTGCTGGACTTGCGTTTTACCGACCTGCCCGGCTTGTGGCACCACGTTTCCTATCCCATTGACCAGCTTTCCGAAGACTCGTTCGAAGAGGGCTTCGGCATGGATGGTTCCTCCATCCGCGGCTGGGCGGCCATCCACGAGAGCGACATGCTGCTCATCCCCGACCCCGCCTGGTACATGCTGGACCCGTTCACCGAGGTGGCCACGCTGGTGATGGTGTGCGACGTGGTGGACCCGGTGACAAAGCAGCGCTACGACCGCGACCCGCGCTACATCGCCAAGAAGGCGGAGATGTACCTGGCCTCAACCGGCCTGGCCGACACCGCCTACTTCGGCGCCGAAGCCGAGTTCTTCATTTTCGACAACGTGCGCTTTGACCAGCGCGAGCAGCACGGCTTCTACTTTATTGACGCCGAGGAAGGCCGCTGGAATTCCGGGCGCGCCGAGAACAACCTGGGCTACCGCCCGCGCTACAAGGAAGGCTACTTCCCGGTGCCCCCCAC
>DATEGI010000049.1:0-11209 GCA_035280205.1 Terriglobales bacterium
CGATATGGAGGAAAATGCTCAGGCCGGCGCCAGCCGCTCTGTGCATGTCACCAAACCGAATCGCAAGCGCCGTATAGCGTGAGCAGTACTCGTGTGGGGCGGGGCGAAGCCCCGTGCCCACACGTAATCTGAAGCCCTGAAACCTAACTCTTGATTCCCGCCATGAGCCGTTCCACTTCCGCCTTCTGCTCGGCGTCCAGTGAAAGCAGCGGCAGGCGCACCGGCCCGCCGTAGTAGCCGTTCAGGTCCATGGCGTACTTCACCGCTGCGATGCCCAGCTCCGCCACCGCACGCCTCGCGGCCTCTGCAATGCGTTGCTGCTTCTCCTTGGCCAGCGCGTGATCCCCTTCCTTAAAGGCCGCGTAGACCTCGAAGCAGGCGGTTGGCGCGGGACAGGCAAATGCCAGGATTGCGCCTACTGCGTCCAGCTGCAGCGAAGGCTCCAGCTGATGCGCTGCTCCCACCGTCACCTGGAAGCCCACTTCCTTGCTGCGCGTCTTGAACTTAGGCGGCGCCTGCATTACCGTGGCCGCCGATCCTGCCAACGCTCCCACCGGCACAACGTCGCCGTTGCCGGGCGCGGATTCCACGGCCAGCATGCGCCCGGTCACCGCTGCGAATACCTCGGTGACTGTCACACTGCGCTTTACGTGCCGCGTCCCATCCACCATTTTCCGCACCTTTTCCAGGTTGCCGCTCGATTCCTTGATGCCAATGATGTTGTCATGCTCGGCCAGTTCGATGACCACCTCCGCCGGAATGTCGTATCCAGTCGCTCCCGGAAAGTTATAGATGATGATGGGCAGGGGTGAGCGGTCGGCCACCGTGCGGAAGAAGGTCGCCATGTTAAGCGGCTTCATCTGCGCTTTGTAGTAGTGGGGCGTTCGCACCAGGGCCGCATCGTATCCCAGCGTGGCCGCGTATTCCGTCAGGCGCAAAGTTTCGATTGCCGACTCAAGGCCAGTGCCAGCAATCAACACTTTGTGCGGCGTTGCTGCCTCCCGCGCCGCCTTAAACACATCGCGGCGTTCCTGGTCGGAGAGCATCACCGCCTCGCCGGTCGAGCCCTGCACCACAATGCCGGCCGCGGGCGTCTTCGAATACTGCGCCACGTTGGCTTCCAGCTTTTTGTAATACACACTGCCGTCGGGATAGAACGGCGTGGTTATTGGCGGGAAAATACCGTGCAATAGCATGGCGCTATTGTAGTTTCAGCGCCAGAAAATGAAAACCGCTGAGGACGGAGGACACAGCCAGAATCTCGCGGCTCTCAGCAGCATCTATCGTCAACTGTCATCCCGAGCAAGCCTGAGCCGAGCTTGCGAGGCAAAGGCGAGTCGAGGGACCTTGGGTTTCTGGTCTGCGAGCGCGACTGCCAAGCGATTTTCCGCGAATCGCGCGGCTGCGCTCAGGATTGCAAGTGGAAAGGATTTATTAATGAAAACGATTTCTCGGCGTCCTTTGCGTCTCCGCGGTGAATTATTTCTCGAGCGAAGCGAACCGCTCTGCATGCAGCTGCTGCAGCGCCCGCACGCTGATCTGCCCACGCTGGCGGGCGGCAATGCCCTCCGCGGCCGCCCTAGCGGCAGAAAGCGTTGTGATGGTGGGAATATGATGGGTCACTGCGGCCCGCCGTATGGCCTTCTCATCGAACCACGGCTCCAGCCCGTGCGGCGTGTTGATCACCAGCTGAATCTTTTCGCCTTTCAGCAGGTCTACCACGTTGGGCCGGCCTTCTTTCACCTTGTACACGCGGTCCGTGGTTAAGCCTGCGGCTTCCAGCACATCCGCCGTGCCGCTCGTAGCCACCAGCCTGAACCCGAGGTCCACAAATTTCTTGGCGACAGCCGCGATGTGCGGTTTGTCATGATCCGTCACGCTGATGAACACCCGCCCGCTGGTGGGCAGGCTCTGCCCCGCGCCCAGCTGCGCCTTAGCAAAGGCTTCGCCAAAACTATCTGCCACGCCCATCACCTCGCCCGTTGACTTCATCTCCGGACCCAGCACGGTGTCTACGCCGGGAAATTTCGACCAGGGGAAAACCGGCGACTTGACGTAGTAGCAGTTGCCGGTTCCCAGATCGCTGGCACGCTCGATGTTTTCCGGCAGAAACTCACGCAGCTTCCGGCCTGTCATCAGGCGCGCGGCAATCTTGGCCAGCGGCACGCCTGTGGCTTTGGAAACAAACGGCACGGTGCGCGAAGCCCGTGGATTGACTTCCAGCACATACACTTTTTCGCCTTTGCCGTTGCCTCCCAGCGTGCTCTCCATCGGGTTTCGGGGAATAGCGAACTGAATATTCATCAGCCCGATCACCTTCAGCGCCCTAGCCAGGCGGAAGGTGTACTCGCGCATGGTGGCCAGCAGATAGTCCGGAATATCCACCGCCGGCAGCACGCAGGAAGAATCGCCGGAGTGGATTCCCGCCTCCTCGATGTGCTGCATGATGCCGCCGATGACCACGTCCTCGCCATCGGAGAGCGCGTCTACGTCCACTTCGATCGCGTCCTCCAGGAAGTGGTCAATCAGCACCGGACGCTCCTGCGAATATTCCACCGCCTCCTTCATGTAGCGGATGACGGACTCATCATCGTAGGCGATCACCATGGCCCGCCCGCCCAGCACGTAGGAAGGCCTTACCAGCACGGGGTAGCCGACGCGCTGTGCCCCTTCTACGGCCTCCTCCACCGAAGTAGCGATGGCGCCCGACGGCTGCGGAATCTGCAGTTCGTCCAGCAGCTTGCCAAAGCGCTTGCGGTCTTCCGCCAAATCAATGGACTCGGGCGAGGTGCCGATGATGCTCACTCCCGCGGCTCTCAATGGAAGCGCCAGATTCAGCGGCGTCTGCCCGCCAAATTGCACAATCACGCCCACCGGGGCGCCACCAGCAGCTTCGTGCTCGTAAACCGCCAGCACGTCTTCCACGGTCAGCGGTTCGAAGTAGAGGCGATCGCTTGTGTCGTAGTCGGTGGAAACGGTTTCCGGATTGCAGTTCACCATTACCGTCTCGTAGCCGTCCTCACGCAGCGCGAACGAAGCGTGGCAGCAGCAATAGTCGAACTCAATTCCCTGCCCGATGCGGTTCGGCCCCGCGCCCAGGATCATCACCTTCTTTTTCGCCGTGGGCGTGGCCTCGTCTTCCTCTTCGTAGGTCGAATAAAGGTAGGGCGTGAAACTCTCGAACTCAGCGGCGCAGGTATCCACCCGCTTGTACACCGACCTAAGGTCGTTCCTCTTTCTCAGTTGGCGAACCTTTTCCGCTCCGGAATTGCCGTTTTCCAGGCGCCAGATGTTGGCTAGTCGCGCGTCTGAAAATCCCATGCGCTTGGCTTCGCGCAGCAACTCCGCCGGAGTGCTCTCCGCCGGCACCCTCTCCAGCTCCAGTTGCATGTCCGTAACCTGCTTGAGCTGGTAGAGGAACCAGGGATCAATGGAGGTCATCTTGGCGATCTGCTTCACCGTCATTCCCTGGCGCAAGGCGTAGCGAATATAGGACAGGCGCTCGGGATGCGGCGTGACCAGGCGCTGGGTGAGAATCTTGGGCTCAATCTGCTCACTGCCCGGCCGCTTGCCCGTGTCCAGCGCGCGCACCGCCTTGAGCAGCGACTCCTTGAAGGTGCGGCCGATGGCCATCACCTCGCCCACCGACTTCATCTGCGGGCCCAGGCCCTCATCCGCGCCGGGAAATTTCTCGAACTGCCACTTGGGAATCTTTACCACCACGTAATCGAGCGTGGGCTCGAAGCAGGCTGGCGTCTTGCGCGTGATGTCGTTGGTGATCTCATCCAGCGTATAGCCCACCGCCAGCTTCGCCGCAATCTTGGCGATGGGGAAACCGGTGGCTTTGGAAGCCAGCGCCGAGGACCGCGAGACGCGCGGGTTCATCTCGATCACCACCTGGCGCCCGGTTTCGGGATGCACGGCGAACTGAATGTTGGACCCGCCAGTCTCTACCCCCACCTCGCGAATCACCGCGATGGCGGCGTCACGCATGGCCTGGTACTCGCGGTCGGTCAGCGTCTGCGCCGGTGCCACCGTGATCGAGTCGCCGGTGTGTACGCCCATGGGATCGAAATTTTCAATCGAGCAGATGATGATGACGTTGTCGGCCAGGTCGCGCATCACCTCCAGCTCGAATTCCTTCCAGCCCAGCACCGACTCTTCGATCAGGACCTCGTGCACCGGCGAGAGATCGAGGCCGCGCGCCAGCGTCTGCAGCAGTTCTTCCCGGTTGTAGGCCAGGCCGCCGCCGGTGCCGCCCAGCGTGAACGATGGCCGGATGATGACCGGAAAGCCAATCTTGCCGGCAAACTCCATGCCGTCTTTCAGGTTGTTGACCAGCGCCGATTTAGGCACGTCGAGGCCGATCTTCAGCATCGCGTCTTTGAAGAAGAGCCGGTCTTCCGCCTTCTTGATGGCACCGATCTTGGCGCCAATGAGCTGCACGTTGTATTTGTCGAGAATGCCGCCGTCGGCTAGCTCCACCGCCAGGTTCAGCGCGGTCTGGCCGCCTACGGTGGGCAGCAGCGCGAAGCCCTTGCCGTCGCACAGCTCCGACTCAATGCGGAGGATTTCTTCCAGGTAGTCCCGGGTCAGCGGCTCGATGTAGGTGCGCTCGGCAAATTCCGGGTCGGTCATGATGGTGGCCGGGTTGGAATTGGCCAGCACCACCTCATAACCTTCCGACTTGAGCGCCTTGCACGCCTGCGCGCCCGAGTAGTCAAACTCCGCCGATTGCCCAATCACAATCGGCCCCGACCCGATAATCAGAATTTTCGATATGTCAGTGCGTTTCGGCATGAAACTCAGTTCTCAGTTCTCGGTTTCCGGCTCTCAGTTCCAGCTCTCAGTCGCTTGCATCTGCACTCTCTTTTTCACCGTTGTCATCCTGAGCGAGCGCGAGTTGAGCGGAGCGAAATGAGCGCGAGTCGAAGGACCTTGCGTTTTTCTTTCGACCTCCTAGGGAAAACCATCGGCTGATTACTATCCCTTCCACTCTTCCATCATCCTCACAAAATCTTTGAACAGATAATGGCTATCGTGCGGGCCGGGTGACGCTTCCGGGTGATACTGCACGCTGAATAGCGGCAGGTTGCGGTGCCGCAAGCCCTCCAGCGTGCTGTCGTTCAAATCCATGTGTGTGAGCTCGACTTCGCTCTGCGGCAGCGAATCGGGATCCACCGCGAAGTTGTGGTTATGCGCCGTAATTTCGACTTTGCCGCTCTTTAGCTGCTTCACCGGATGGTTGCCGCCGTGGTGCCCGAACTTGAGCTTGTATGTCTTGCCGCCCAATGCCAGCCCAATCAGTTGGTGCCCCAGGCAGATGCCGAAGATGGGCACTCGCCCCATCAACCGCCGAATATTCTGCTGCGCATAGCGGCAGGGCTCGGGGTCACCGGGGCCGTTGGAGAGAAAGATTCCATCCGGCTTTAGCGCCAGCACTTCTTCGGAAGTGGTTTCGGCCGGCACTACCGTCACCCGGCAGCCTTCAGCGCGCAGCTTACGCAAAATGTTGTGCTTGATACCGTAGTCGTAAGCCACCACTTCAAACCGCGGCGGCGCGTCTTTCACGCCCACCACCTCCGTCGGTTCATGGGAGCGTTCGCCCACGTCCCAGATGTAGCGCTGCTTGGTGGTGACCACTTTGGCCAGGTCAGTACCGTCCATTTTGGGAATGGCGCGCGCCTTAGCTACCAGCTTTTCGTTATCGCTCTCGAGTGATGAAATCACGCCGCGCATCACGCCGTGATCACGCAGGTGGCGCACCAGGGCGCGGCTGTCAATGTCGGATATAACCGGAATCTTGAAGCGCTCCAGGTATTCTTCGGCAACTTCTTGTGAGCGCCAATTCGAGGCCACGCGCGAGAACTCGCGCACCACCAGGCCCTCGATGTAGGGCCGATTGGCTTCAATATCCTCAGGATTGGTGCCGTAATTGCCGATTTCGGGATTGGTGAGAACGACTATCTGCCCGGCGTAGGAGGGGTCAGTGAAAATTTCCTGATAGCCGGTAATGGAAGTATTAAAAACGACTTCGCCGTAGCACTCGGCTTTTGCACCGTAACCTTTGCCCCGGAAGATGCGCCCATCTTCCAGAGCCAGGATAGTTTGCATTCTGACCCCAGTGGGTGGATTTTATGTATTTTATCAGCCGTTGGCCTCCCGAAAAAGAGAGCCAGCTGTGGATTTCACGGATTTTTGCCCGCTACCGGACACTTCCCATCTTGTCTATGGGCCAATAGCCGAACACCGCCTTGCCGTAGATGTAGCGTTCATCCACGGGACCGAAGTCGCGGCTGTCGTCGGACATGGTGCGGTGGTCCCCCAGCAGGAAAAAGTGGCGTGGCGGAACCACGATCTCGGGGTAGGAACGCTGGTCGGCATACATGCCGGGAACATAGGGCTCGTACAACCGCCGGCCGTTCACGTAGACGCGGCCATCATCAATTCGCACATGATCGCCAGCCAGCCCGATTACGCGCTTGATATAGCTCTTGGAAGGGTCGCGGGGATAGCGAAAGACCACGATGTCATCGCGCTCGATCGGCTCCAGGTGATACACGAACTTGTTGATGAATATGCGTTCCTGATCGTCCAGGCCCGGCATCATGCTGGTGCCTTCCACCTTCACCGGCTGATAAAGAAAAATGATGATAAAGGCTGAAATAGCCAGCGAAATCACCAGGTCTCGGACCCAGGCGGAAAACAGAGGCATGCCGCGCGGCCGCCCCACACCCGGCACAAACTCGGGGGTGCTGGTACGCGCATTCTGCAGGTTCTGGGGCTCAGCTGACATGAACTAAATTTCTATTCTATTACGGATCGTGAGCCGTAATTGCAAGCAAGCTTTTACTCTTCCGCCCGCACTCGGGTGTGTACTGAGGTGTGTTTTCCTCAGCCGCAAAACACGGTAAAATGTGCCCCTTAAGGCGGTTGGCATGCGCAAACAGGTTTTGCTGTCGTTGTTTCTGGTGCTGGTGGCTCTAAGCCTTTCCGCGCAGTGGAATTTTCAAGAATCCGAAGATCAGCCCGGTCGCGTTCCCGCCTATCACCCGGTTCCCCCCAAAAAAGGCGAGAAACTGCCCCCTTTGCTGCCCAAAGAGGCTTTACTGGGGCCGGAATATCAATACCCGTTTCAGGCTCACGCCTACGAATTGGCCGCCAAGGTCCAGAGCGTGATTTACCAGCAGCCTTGTTACTGCTACTGCGACCGGATGGGGCACAAGAGCCTGCACAGCTGCTATGAGGGCACTCATGCCGCCGAGTGCGGGGCCTGCCTCAAAGAGCTTTATTACAGCTACGTTATGCACAAACAGGGCAAAACCGCGAGGCAGATCCGTAAAGGCATCATTGCGGGAGAATGGAAACAAATTAATCTGCAGACTGCCGCCTCGATCAACTGAAATGACCGAAAGTTGACGAGTTACTAGCTTGTGGTTAACCTTGCTGCCATTGCAGGTATTTTCCCTGCCGAGGAGGCGCCCCCCATCACTCCCAGGGCGCGCGATGGTGGCCCGATGAAGAAAAAAGTCGAGGAAGGACCCAAGGGTGGAAATTCTAACTCGCACAAAACAAAAGCCCTTTCTGGCGCATCAGGACGCGTCTTGCATATGAACCATGCAGCTCAGCCCAAACGCCAGCTCAGCGACGATCCGCATTTTGCTCAGGCAGTGCAGAGTTATGAAGCCGGCCTGCGCGCCCTGCAGGAACGTAAGTTTGAGAAGGCAAAGGCTTTATTCCAGAAGGTGGTAGCCAGCGGCAGCCGCGAATTGGCCGATCGCGCGGGCGTGCACCTGAATACATGCAAGCAACACCTGGAGCGTGGTGCCAGCACCAGCTTCAAGACAGTAGAAGAGCACTTCGACTACTCTATCTCGTTGATGAATCTGGGCGATTACATCGCCGCCCGCGAGCACCTGGAGAAGTTGGCCAAGCAGGCTCCGCAGGCCGATTACGTCCACTATGGACTGGCGGCCCTAGCCTGCCTGACCGCGCGGTATGAAGACTCGCTGCGCCATCTGGATGATGCCATACGGCTCAACCCGAACCTGCGCTATCAGGCTCGAAACGACTCGGATTTCCAGAATCTCACTGAAGACCCCCGCTTCACTGAGTTGCTTTACCCCGACACCGGCACAGAACCCTCCCCATCCCCCACTGCGTCAGAAACGGACTGAGGAGCCACATGAAGTCGCAATCATCGGGATCTGCAGGCACTTACCCACCTGCGCCGGGCGAGGCACGTCCGCTGCAGGTGGTGGCCATGGGGGGAGGCACCGGACTTTCCACCCTGCTCAAAGGTCTTAAGCGCTACGTAACCGGAGGAGAGCCTGCGGTAGGCGGGCGCGCGGTGGGCGGACTTTGCGCCGTGGTGACCGTCACAGACGATGGCGGCTCCAGCGGGCGCCTGCGCAAGGAGTTTAACGTCCTGCCGCCGGGCGACATTCGCAATTGCATTGCCGCCTTGTCGGAAGATGAAGCCCTGCTTTCGCGCCTGTTTCAGCACCGCTTTCATGCCGGGGCTGGCCTGAACGGCCACAGTTTCGGCAATCTGTTTCTGACCGCACTCACCGCCATTACTGGTGACTTTGCCGAAGCCGTGAAGCAGTCTTCGGAGATTTTGGCTACCCGCGGCCACATTTATCCTTCCACAACTTCCGACGTACAGTTGGAAGCAACCATGGCCGATGGCACGCGCGTTTCCGGCGAAACCAACATCACCGCCAGCACCCAGCGGATTGTGGAAATTCACCTTCGCCCCGCGGATGTGCAGCCATTGCCGCAAACTCTGGAAGCGATTGCGCAGGCCGACCTGATCACCATCGGTCCCGGTTCCCTGTTCACCAGCCTGGTGCCCAACCTGCTGGTACGCGGCATCCCGGAAGCGGTAGCCGCCTCCCGCGCCGTCAAAGTATTTGTCTGCAATTTGATGACAGAAGCCAACGAGAGCCTGGGCCTAAGCGCTGCCGACCACATTCGAGTGCTGCATGAGCACGCCCGCACACGCATCGTGGACTATGCCATGGTGAACCGCACTCCAGTGCCGGGAGAACTCAAGGCCAAGTATGCGGCCGAAGGCGGCACCCAGATCGTGGTTGATGTCGCTGCCATCGAAAAGATGGGGGTGAAGGTCATCCCGGGCGACTACCTGGAAACCGCGCAGGGAGTAGCCCGCCACGCTACCGACCGCGTGGCCCGCGACCTGCTCGGACTGGCGGCGCAGGCTGACGCTGCAGGTCATTGATTCCACCGCCGAGACGCTGAGAACGCGGAGCTCTCTTGAGATTTACTCCCCTGAAGATTGCCTCGAAGTCTGGCTTTCTATCAGCGTGTGCTCGGCGCAGCGGAAACGGGTATATTGAGGCCTAAATGGCGAAATCCAACAATTCCAAGGGTGAGATGGGTTCGAATTCCGCGGCCAACAAAGGCAGGTTCGCGGTCGCGATTTTGGCGGCGGGAAAAGGCACGCGGCTAAAATCGCGTTACCCCAAGGTGCTGCATCACGTGGGCGGCAAATCGCTGCTGGCGCACGTGGTGGCAGCTGCCACTCGTCTCTGTCCAGCCCAGGATGTTTACGCCATCATCGGTTATGATGCGGACCGCGTTAAAGAAGCGATGGCCGGCAGTGGCATCGGCTTCATTTTGCAGAAAGAGCAGCGCGGTACCGGGCACGCCCTGATGGTCGGCAAAGAAGCGCTCTCCCGCTATGACCACGTGATTGTACTTTCCGGTGACGCGCCCCTGATCTCGACCGAAACCATTGAAAGCCTGCGTGACCAGCACTTGCAGGCGGGCGCGGCCATGACCTTGCTGACCGCTGTCATGGAAAAACCGTATGGCTACGGGCGGATCATATTCCGCAATCACACTCGCGAAGTGGAAGCAATTATCGAGGAGAAATCGCTCAGCCCCAGCCAGCGCGAACTAAAGGAAATCAATGCTGGTTTCTATGCCTTCGCCACCAAACCTCTGTTTCAGCACATTTCCGAACTGGGTACTGACAACAAGCACCACGAGTATTACCTGACCGACATGGCCGCGATTCTGGCCAAGACCGGACAAAAAGTTGTAGCCGTGCAGGCACCCAATGCGCACGAAGTTCTGGGTTGCAACACGCGGCAGGAATTGGCGGAGGTGGATGCGGAACTGCGGATGAAGAAGTGCCAGCAATTAATGGACAGCGGCGTCACTATTTACCAGCCACAAACCTGCGTGGTTGACTGTGACGTCACGGTAGGGCCGGACACGGTCATCGAGCCTTTTGTTCACCTGCTGGGCGCCACGCGCATCGGCGCCGAATGCCGTATTCGTTCTTATAGCGTGATCATCAATTGCGAATTGGGCGACGGTGTGCTCATCCGCAACGGCTGCGTGATGGACGATTCCCGCATCGGGGCACAGGCTGTGCTAGGTCCTTACACTCATTTGCGTCCCGGCTGCCAAATTGCCGAAGGCGCCCACATGGGCAATTTTGTCGAAGGCAAGAAGCTGAAGCTGGGCAAGGGCTCCAAGGCGCAGCACCTCAGTTACCTGGGCGACGCCGAGGTAGGCGAAGGCGTAAACGTAGGGGCAGGCACGATCACCTGCAATTACGATGGCTTTGGCAAGTATCCGACCGTAATTGGCGACCGCTCCTTCATCGGCAGCGACGCCAACCTGGTGGCGCCCGTCAAGGTTGGCAAGGGCGCTTATGTCGGCGCGGCCTCCTGCATCACCGAAGATATTCCCGACGACGCCCTGGCAATTGGACGCGGCCGCCAAGTCAATAAGGAAGGCTGGGCAAGGCGGAAGCGGGAGGAACGGGCCGGGGCTGGGAAGAAATCTTAAGTAAAAAGTTTCAAGTTTTGAGTTTCAAGTTCCTCGCACACGAGTGCTGCTGAAACTCGAAACGGAAACTCGAAACTCTCTTCTGAGGCATCATTCCCTGCCCCCTTCCCATCCAATTGAGGTTAGCCATTCCAAATTGGAGGGAAGTGCATGGCAGAGGAGAGCAAGAGCAATCAAAAGACCTTTAAATGCGCCGATATGGGCCACAAAGACTGCAACTGGGAAGTGAGCGGCCGTTCGGAAGAGGAATTGATGCCGCAGATCGAACGCCATGGACGGGAGCGCCACGGCATAACCAACCTGGATGAGGACAGTAAGCGCCGGGTGCGCAGCAACATTCGCAACCGGGCAGCGTAAACCTTAGTTGAGAAACGAGCAGGGC
>DATEGI010000050.1:0-2288 GCA_035280205.1 Terriglobales bacterium
CATATAGTTTAGACTGAGCAGCCCGCGCAGGCGAATTTCCCTGGGCAGGCGGGACACAAACGTGAGGGTGATCGCCGGCAAATACCGCAGCCGTCCCCTGCGCTCCCTGCGCGGCCTCGACATTCGGCCCACCTCCGACCGCCTCCGCGAAACCTTGTTCAATGTGCTGACGAGCGGCGATCCCGAACGCCTGGCTGATGCGGTATGGCTGGATCTTTATGCGGGCACAGGAGCTGTCGGTATTGAGGCGCTCAGCCGCGGCGCCCGCATCGTGTATTTCATTGAGGAGTCGGCCCGGGCAGCGAACCTGGTGCGGCAAAACTTGCTCTCACTCGGCATTGAAGCTGACAGCTTTGAACTGATTGAGCGCGACGTGCTGGCGGGCTTGCGGCGCCTCGATGCCCAGGCCGTCGCCAGTGATTTCTGTTTTCTCGACCCGCCTTACCGCATGCACGCAGCATACGCCGAGACCCTCGGCTTCCTCTCGCAATCGCGTCTGCTGCAGCCGAGCAGCGTGGTAATCGCCGAGCACGACCGCAAATTCGACCCTCCAGCACAGATCGGCGCGCTGCAACGTTACCGCAAACTGGAGCAGGGGGACGCCGGGCTGAGCTTCTATCGAAAGCAGGAGTCAGTGGTCAGGAGTCAGTAGTCAGGAGTTATGAGTCAGGATGGAGCAGGTTTGTGGCGCGGGCGCCCTGCTAGCGAAGGATAGGCCCAACCAGTAGCTTCTGCGCTGACTCCTGACTCCTGAGCCCTGACTCCTACATCAGGATTTCGCGGGCTCGTGACGCGATGGGATGCTGCATCTCCGCCAGTTCGTTCTTCACCAGGTTCAGGCCGTAAACGCACTGCTCAAAGTGCTCGGAGAGGCGGGCAAACAATGGCGCGACCTTGGCGTACTCGAAGAACTCGAACTTGGAGACGATGTAATAGCTCTCCTTGCCCGCCTTCATGAAGTCCACAAAATTTTCCACCCGCTGCCGCCGCATGCGGAAGTGGTTGATGCTCTCGGGAAACATGCCGGTAAAAAACAGGGTGAAGTCGCCAATGTGCTTGCGCACCTGGCGTTCGCGGTCGAAGGAAGGCGCGGGGCCGTAAACCGGGTCGGATTCCAGCAGCATCTCGCCCACATCGTCCAGGGGCTTGCCCGCCGTGTTGCGCAACTTGAAGAGCTGGTCCAGCTCGCAGAATTCAGCCAGCATATTGGCCACGTAGCTGCTCACCTCCGGGTCGCGCATGCCCAGTTCGTCCGTGTAGTGCCGGCTAACCAGTTCCACAAACAGGTCCCGCAAGGGATGCGATTCAGGGATCACTTGGTTCTCCTCGCTCCGTTCCTGCGCCAAAACTACCGCTTTTGGCGTTTACTTAACGCAAGCTGCAGGCGAAAGCAAGTGACTTTTGATGTGAGCCATTGGTGTGTTCGTCCCTTACCGCGCCAGGCGCGCCTTTCCGCGCCTTCCTAATTTGACAACACAGTTTGGCGAATGGTTGCAGCAGCCACATTCCTACTGCTGGGCAAGGGCTTAGAGTTGCTGGCGCTCTCGCTCGCTGGCTGCTAATGCGGGGGGCAGGCTGTGGCACACTGGAAGTGGAGGAACTTCGTAATGTCACGCCAGAACATTTCCAGCGGCGCGCCCTGGGAACCGATCGTCGGCTACTCCCGTGCGGTGCGCGTGGGCCCTTACATCCACGTGGCCGGCACCACCGCCGTGAAAGACGGCAAGGTGGTGGGCCAAGGCGACGCCTACGCCCAGGCGGTGCAGATTTTCCGCATTATCGAAGCCGCCCTCAAGCAGGCCGGCGCCAGTCTTAAAGATGTGGTGCGCACCCGCAGTTTCCTGGTCAATATCGCCGACTGGGAAAAGGTGGGCAAGGCGCACGGGGAATGCTTCCGTGATGTTCGCCCCGCCGCCACCATGGTTGGCGTTTCCGGCCTGGTCTCCCCGGATATGCTGGTGGAAATCGAGGTGGACGCGATTCTGCAAGCTTAGCCACGGAGACACGGAGGCACGGCGAACCCGAAGGACACGGTTTCGAGGCGGTTCAGGCAACTGTGCAGTACATCATCCACGGCAAGGCGGTTAACAGGCCGCGTGCAACCCCCGTTTATAGGAAGTAGTCCAAGAGCTAAGCTGTTCAGCTGTCACTGGTTACCTTGGTGGCATTTGTTGCACCGGGGAGCCTGAATTCGGCATCAAACGCGTTATAATGACGTCAGTTCTCGCCAAAGGACGGTCTTTCCAAGATCGAAGTAATGATGCCCAACCGATTTAAAGCTTTAATTC
>DATEGI010000051.1:0-3649 GCA_035280205.1 Terriglobales bacterium
CCAGAGCATCCGGCGTTGGTCCGTGCTCGGAAACGTATAGCCGAGTTGGGCGGCGTAACCGCGATCAACACCTTCACCAAGATTTATCTGTGCTTCTTCGGTCAGTACGACTACAACGCGGTGCCGGCCATTCCGCCGGAGATCGTGTTGTTTCCCAACTGGTTCTGGTTCAACATTTACGAGATTTCTTCCTGGTCGCGGGCCATCCTGATCCCGCTTTCCATTGCTTACGCCAAGAAGCCGTTCAAAAAGATCCCGGTGGAAATGGGCATCCAGGAACTGTTTCCCAACGGCACCATGCGGGGTGTGAACCTTCACCTGCGCTGGTCGCAGAAGCTGGTGAGCTGGCGCAACTTCTTCCTGGCGCTGGACAAGCTGACGCACTGGCTGGAAGCGATTCATATTCGCCCCTTGCGCTCGATTGCTTTGCGCGCGGCCGAGGAGTGGATGCTGGAACGGTTCGAGATGAGCGATGGGCTGGGCGCCATTTACCCCGGCATCATGAACTCCATCATCGCCCTGCGTTGCCTGGGCTATTCGGTGGACGATCCGCAGTTCATCCGCGCCATGGACGAGTTCGAGAAGCTGGGGATCGAAGAGGAAGAGACGTTCCGCATGCAGCCCTGCATGTCGCCCGTGTGGGACACAGCGTACGCGCTGTTTGCGCTGGGCGAAAGCGGGGTGCCGCGCAGTGAGCCGCGCATGGTGAAGGCGGCGGACTGGATCCTGCAAAAGCAGGTGACGCACAAGGGGGACTGGGCCTTTAAGAACAAGAAGGGCCAGCCTGGGGGCTGGTATTTCGAGTTCAACAACGAGTTCTACCCTGACGTGGACGACACCGCCATGGTCAACCTGGGGCTCAGTCAAGTGGAGCACCCCAACGGCCGCTATCAGTACGAAACAGTGCAGCGGGCCATTGCCTGGGTGCTCTCCATGCAGTGCAAGAACGGCGGCTTCGCCTCCTTCGACAAAGACAATGACCGCATGGTGTTCCAGCACATTCCTTTCGCCGACCACAACGCCATGCTGGATCCGCCAACGGTGGACATCACTGGGCGGGTGCTGGAAATGCTGGCTGCGTACGGTTATACGAAGGATGACAAGCGGGTGAAAAGGGCCATCGAGTTCATTAAGAACGAGCAGGAAGCCGATGGGTCGTGGTTCGGGCGCTGGGGCGTGAACTACGTTTACGGCACTATGCAGGTTCTGCGTGGCCTGGAAGCCATCGAGGTGGACAACCACGAACCTATGGTGCAGCACGCGGCTGAGTGGCTGCGCTCCATTCAGAACCCGGATGGAGGCTGGGGCGAGACCTGCGGCTCTTATGACGATCCGCACGTGAAGGGAATCGGGCCCAGCACGCCTTCGCAGACTGCATGGGCAGTACTAGGGTTGCTGGCCGCGGAGGATACACGCAGCGATTCCGTGGCGCGTGGCATCGCTTATCTGTTGAGGACGCAGAAGAAGGACGGCTCCTGGGATGAGCCTTACTACACCGGAACAGGGTTCCCGCGGGTGTTTTACCTGCTGTACCACCTGTACCGGCAGTACTTCCCGCTGCTGGCGCTGACCACCTATTCCAAGGTGCTGGCGGGGACGCAGGAAGTAGGGGTGGGAGTGCAGATGATGTTGCCCAGAGCGTGAAAGGGTAGTTGGTAGCTGGTACTTGGTACCCCGGTTTGCAGCGTTAGCCACCAACTACTAACTACCAACTACCAGGTACTGAGAGGAGACGAATGGCGGTACCGATTTCGCAGATGTGGACGGTAGCAACTTACGTCCTAAAGCAGAAGATGAAGGGACGCAAGCGCTACCCGCTCGTCCTCATGCTGGAACCGCTATTCCGCTGCAACCTGGCCTGCGCCGGCTGCGGCAAGATCCAGTACCCCGGCCACGTACTCAAGATGGAACTCACCCCCGAGGAATGCTTCCGGGCGGTAGAGGAATGCGGCGCGCCCATGGTGTCTATCCCCGGGGGTGAGCCGCTGCTGCACCCGCAAATCGGCGAGATCGTCGCCGGGCTGGTGGAACGCAAGAAATACATCTACTTGTGCACGAATGCGCTGCTGCTGAAGCAGAAAATTGACCTGTTCAAGCCGAGCAAGTACCTGACATTCTCAGTGCATCTGGACGGCCAGCGCGAGCACCACGATTTCTCCGTCTGCCTGGAAGGCGGCTACGAAAAGGCGGTGGAGGGCATCAAGGAAGCCTTGCAACGCGGTTTTCGCGTAACCACCAACACCACGCTGTTCGACGGCGCTGATCCCAAGAGCGTGCGTGGCTTCTTTGACGAGATGATGGAGCTGGGTGTGGAGGGCATGATGCTTTCGCCCGGCTACTCCTATGACAAGGCGCCGGACCAGAACCATTTCCTGGGGCGCGCCCGCACTCGCCGCTTATTCCGCGCCATTCTGGCCAATCGCAAGCCGAATTGGGTTTTTAACCAGTCGCCGCTGTTCCTGGAATTCCTGATGGGCAAGCGCGATTACCCCTGCACTGCCTGGGGCATGCCCACATTCAACATTTTTGGCTGGCAGAAACCCTGCTACCTGCTGCAGGACGGATACGCCGATACCTTTCAGGAGTTGCTGGACGCCACCGAGTGGGAGCGCTACGGGACCGAGTCCGGCAACCCCCGCTGCGCCAACTGCATGGTGCACAGCGGCTATGAGGCTTCCGCGGTTAACCATACTTTCAGCTCTCTGGGCGGCCTGTGGGATACGGTGAAGGCCACCTTCTTCCATACCTATCCGGACGCCGGCGCGCTTAAGCTGCTGGAGGAGCCGGTGCGCCCGGTACACAGCTACAACCCGCTGGTGCAAATCGAGAACAACTCGCAAGAGGAGATACGGGCGTGAGCGGCAGGGAAGCCGGACACCAACCCGCCGCCAGCCCGGACGCCTTGGAGGTTGCTCCCGGGAAAAACCGTGAAAACCTGGAAGGCTGGGTGCCGGAACTGGCCAGCGCGGAGGAAGTGCGGGCGGCTCTGGAGCAGGCTTTCGACTACCGCGGCGATGTACAGATCACACGCAAGGACAGCACGGTAGTAGAAGGCTATGTTTTCGATCGCCGCACCGGGCGAACGCTGCAGGATTCCTTTGTCCGCATCATGCCCAAGACCGGGGGCGGGAAGATTTCCGTCAGCTACGCCGATATTGCCGCCCTGGCGTTCACCGGGCGAGACATGGCGGCGGGCAAGAGCTGGGAAAACTGGGTCCGCCAGTATTGGGAGAAGCGCATGGCGGGCGAGCACATTTCGCTGCACCCGGAACAGCTCGAATAGCGCCCTCAACACCCTCATGAAGGCGTTGGTCACAGGAGCGACGGGTTTCGTCGGCAGTCACGTGGCACGTCGGTTGGCCGACCAGGGAGCCGAGCTTCGCCTTCTAGTCCGCCCCACGAGTCTCACGGCCAATCTGGAAGGCATAGCGGGAGAGCGGGTAACCGGCGACTTGCGCGAGCCGGAGTCGTTGCGCAAGGCCATGGCGGGCTGCGAGGCAGTGTTCCACGTGGCCGCTGACTATCGGCTGTGGACGCGCGAGCCGCAGGAGATGTACCGGTCGAATGTGGAGGGAACCCGGAACATCCTCCAGGCGGCGCAAGAAGCCGGTGTGCGGCGGGTTGTTTACACCAGCAGCGTGGCCACGAT
>DATEGI010000052.1:0-7275 GCA_035280205.1 Terriglobales bacterium
AGGCGCCCGGTGGCGCCGGGATTGCCAGAAACGAAGATGAGCTCGTGGTCCTGCACCCCGGCGGGCGACCAGCGGAAGTAGTTGTCCAGGTGGACCGGCTTGCCGTTCTCATATACCCGAAAAAAAGAGATATCCAGGTCATAGCGCGGATATTCGAAGTTATCGGGGTCGCCGCCGAAAAAAGCGATGTCGAATTCCGGCGCAAATACCAGGCGCACATCGGTGTACTTCTTGTACTGGTAGAGATGGTAGACCTCGCCCGAGTAGAGGGTGACGACGTCGCAGCGCAAGCTGGTTTTCTTGGTGCACTGTTCTTCGATTCTCGACATTTCCGCGCGTTGCGCCTGTCCCGCTTCGGCCGAAGTCATACCAGCTTTGACCGCACCCTTCACCTGCGCGGTTACGTCTTCAATCCCCATCAGTTGATTGAGTTCATAGGCCGGGCACTTCAGTTCTTCCTCCTGGGTGCGAGCGTAGAAGCCGGTCTTCATGTAGTCCTTACCCGCGGTGGAAAGTTGCTGAATGCACTCCGATGCAATGTGGTGGTTTGTGAACGTGAGCCCGTCAGCGGAGACGAACGAACCCGAGCCTCCGTTGTTAAAGCGCACCGAGGAAAGCCGCACATGCGTGAGCCACTGGGTGGTGGGATCGAACCCGTACTTGGACTTCACCTTGGCGGTGGGAAAAGCCTCAAACAGCCACATTCCCGGGTCGGCCAGGGCCAGCGAACTGAGGAAAAATACCAGCAGGCAACTGAGTAAGAGAGCACGCCTCATCATAAGAGATACTCCTTAGAAGGACGGCTCACGGGCGGGCCAGGGAATTCCACCCGCGGGTCGGAGAAAACTCTTAACTATACGATTCCGAGCGCGCAACGACAAACCGGCGGCACATTGGAAAACTTGCGCAAAGTGAGGTATAACAAGGAGTTGCGTGACGCCCGTCACAGCGGCTTGTGCGCAACCGCCGTCCCCCGGCGCTTCTGGTGCGAAAGGACCCTATGTCCAGTCTGACGGCTACTCATCCTCCCAAGGGGTTGGAAGGCATTGTCGCCACCGCCTCCAGCATTTGTTACATAGACGGCGAGCGCGGCATCCTGGCCTACCGTGGCATTGATATCCACGAACTGGCCGACCACTCCACTTTCGAGGAAGTCTGCCACCTGCTGTGGTTTGGCAAGCTGCCTCCACGCAACGAGTTGCAAGACCTGCGCTCCCGCTTGGCGGAGGAACGCCACCTGGACCCTGCCATCCTCAATTTTCTGCGCCAGGCGCCAAGAGACGCCTTGCCCATGGACTTGCTGCGCACGGCGGTTTCCGCCCTCTGCTTCTACGACGCGGATGAAAAAGCCAACGACCATGACGCGAACGTGCGCAAAGCGATACGCCTGACCTCGCAGATCGCCATGATTGTGGCGGCCTATGACCGCATCCGCAAGGGTAAGGCGGTGGTGGAGCCTGATCGCTCGCTTTCCCATGCCGCCAATTTTCTGCTCATGCTGAACGGGGAAAAGCCGTCGGAGACGGAGGAGCGCGCCTTTGACATTGCCCTCATCCTGCACGCCGATCACGAATTGAACGCCTCCACTTTCGCGGCACGCGTGACCGCGGCCACGCTTTCGGACATGCACTCAGCCATTACTTCGGCCATTGGCGCGCTCAAAGGTCCGCTGCACGGCGGGGCCAACGAAGCTGCTTTCCGCATGCTGGAAGCCATCACCCGTTCCGGCGCCGATCCCATTGAGCACGTGCGCGGCATGCTGGCGCAGAAGAAGAGAATTCCCGCTTTCGGCCACCGTGTTTACCGCACCGAAGACCCCCGGGCTACGCACCTGCGGCAGATGTCGCGCGAACTGGGTGCCTCCAGTGGCGAGAGCCAGTGGTACGAAATGTCGCGCCGCATCGAGGACTTTGTGAAATCGGAAAAGAAGCTCAACGCCAATGTGGACTTCTATTCCGCCTCCACCTATCACGTGCTGGGCGTTGATGTGGACCTGTTCACGCCGATTTTTGCGGTCTCGCGCATCAGCGGCTGGGCCGCGCACGTGATTGAACAGCTCGACGACAATCGCCTGATCCGCCCGCGCGCCGACTACATCGGCCCGGCACACCCGCAGAAGTATGTGCCCATAGAGCGGAGATAGCGTTTTGGGGGCTTACCTGCTCGAGGATGCCTGTATTCAAGCCGCGGAGCGGCGATCGAGAGTAGCCCGCCACTTCAGTGGCGGGAAGGACCGATTCGAGACTCCAGTCCCGTAGGGACGACCGAATGTTTGCAGCGAAATCTCCCCAGGTTTAGAAGAACAAAGCAGTTCAGAAATCCGCCTTGCTTCAGTCGTCCCTAACGGGACTCAGATTCTTGATTACGATCCATTGTTTTCCCGCCAGTCAACTGGCGGGCTACTTTCACTGGTCTCTACGAGACCGGCACGACCCGTGAGGCCGATTGCTAACCTGCTATACGCAATATACTTAGGTCTTCGGGTTAAAATAGTCCCGTGGGGTCCCTTCGCCGCGTCTATCTCGATAACAACGCCACCACGCCGGTGCTGCCGGAGGTGCTGGAGGCCATGCGCCCGTACTTCAACGAGCGCTTCGGCAATGCCTCCTCCATCCACCACCATGGGCAGGAAACGCGGGCGGCAGTAGAGCGGGCGCGCGAGTCAGTGGCGTCGCTGCTCGGTTGCCGCGCTTCCGAAGTCGTATTTACCAGCGGCGGCACCGAGGCTGACAACCTGGCCATCTTTGGCCTGGTCAAGCCTGGCGACCACCTGGTGACCTCCACCATCGAGCACCACGCCGTCCTCAACTCGGGCAAGCGTCTCGCGGAGATCGGCTGCGAAGTCACTTATGTTCCCGTGGACGGCCGCGGGCTGGTGGATGCCGACGATGTGCGGCGCGCGCTGCGCCCCAACACACGCCTCGTCACTATCATGATGGCCAACAACGAAACCGGCGTGTTGCAGCCGGTGGAGGAGATTGGCAGCATTGCGGCCGAGGCCGATGTTTACTTTCACACCGATGCGGTGCAGGCCGCGGGCAAGGTGCCACTGGACGTGAAGCGCATAGGCTGCGATTTGCTTTCCATCTCCGGGCACAAGATGCATGCGCCGCAAGGCATTGGCGCGCTGTACGTGAAAAAGGGAACGCAGCTGCAGCCGCTGCTCTACGGCGGCAGCCATGAGCGCTCGCGCCGTGCCGGGACCGAAAATGTTCCCGCCATCGTGGCTCTGGGCAAAGCGGCGGAGATTGCGCTGCGCGGATTGGTCGACGGCAGCGTGCGGCAAATTGCCGAGCTGCGCGATCGGCTGCAGGCAGGCGTGCTGGCGGCCATCAACTCCGCCGACGTGAACGGCAGGGAAGCATCCCGCGTGCCCAACACGGCGAACATTTATTTTGACTATATTGAGGGCGAAGCGCTGGTGATTGCTCTCGACCTGAAAGGGCTGGCGGTTTCTACAGGCGCGGCCTGTTCTTCCGGGGCGATTGAGCCGTCGCACGTGCTCACCGCCATGGGCTTGCGCCCGGAGCGCGCCCGCGCCAGCATCCGCTTCAGCCTGGGCAAGCAGAACACGGCGGAGGAAGTGGATCTCGCGCTGGCTCTGATTCCTCAGGCGGTTGCGCGTTTGCGGGAATTGTCGCCGGTAACACCGGCAATTAGCAATTAGCATTTGGCACTTAGCCCCTAGACTTTCATTTTTTTGAATTCGAGGAGAACTGTAACCGATCGAGTGCCCATTGCTAATCGCCAATGCTTCTCGTAGCGGCTGAATGCTGAGTGCTAAATGCTGTCTCTGGAATCGCCACAAAGCTTCAGTGGCTAAATGCTAACTGCTAATTACTAAAGGCTGGTTTTTGCTAATGGCTGCTTTTGAAACCATCGCTGTCGCCATGTCGGGGGGTGTGGACTCGTCCACCGTCGCGGCCATGCTGCGCGCCGACGGCTACAATCTGGTCGGCCTGACCATGCAGCTGTGGAACCAGCGCCGCCTGGCGGGGCGCGAGGGCATGCCCGAGGCGGTGCAGGGTCGCTGCTGCTCGCTGGACGACGTTTATGACGCGCGCCGCGTGGCCGAAACCATCGGCATTCCATACTACGTGGTCAACCACGAGCAGCGCTTTGAGCAGGAAGTGGTGCGGCCTTTCGTCGCTGAGTACGTGAGCGGGCGCACACCCATTCCCTGCAGCCTGTGCAACAATCACTTGAAGTTTGACCAGCTACTGGTTACAGCGCGGCAGATTGGCGCTGAGCACCTGGCTACCGGCCACTACGCCCGCATAGAGTTCGATAGTGCCGGAGGGCGGTGGTTGCTGAAACGCGCCGTGGACTCTTCGCGCGACCAGACCTACTTCCTCTTCGGCCTCACCCAGGAGCAGCTCAGCCGCACACTGTTCCCCTTGGGTGGGCTGCTGAAGTCCGAGGTGCGCCAAATCGCGCGCCGCCATGGCCTGGCGTTGGCTGACAAGCCTGACTCGCAGGAAATCTGTTTCGTGCCTGGCGGCGACTACAAGAAGTTTCTCGATGCCTATCTTGCCGAGCAGGGGGAGTCGCTTCCTGACACTGCGGGAGAACTGGTCAGCAGCAGCGGGGAAGTGCTGGGCACGCACTCCGGTGTCCATAACTTCACCGTGGGCCAGCGCAAGGGCCTGGGAGTGGCCACTGGATCGCCGCTCTACGTTCTTCAGATCAACGGCGAGCGCCGTCAGGTGGTAGTTGGCGGCGGCGAGCAGCTCTATTCCCGCAGCCTGCACGCCAAGCGTGTGAACTGGATTGCAGTGGATTGTCCAGCTTCTCCGCTTCGCCTGGGCGTGAAGATCCGTCACCGCCACGAACCCGCCAGTGCCACCGTTGAGGCAACAGGTCCCGGCGAGGCCGTGGTCATTTTCGATCAACCGCAGCGCGCTATCAGTCCCGGCCAGGCAGCAGTCTTTTACGATGGTGATGTAGTGATTGGCGGCGGCTGGATCTCCTGAAAAGATCAACGTGGAGAACACAGAGAAAGCTACTCAGCTCAAAAGAAAAGAGACGTAGCAAGCTACGTCTCTGCGACCTCTGCGTTGAAGTCCTAAATAAACATTTCGTCCTGCGGCTCACCCATGCCGTTGCGGCGGCGCCTGTTTCTAGCCCGGAACAGAGCTCCCAATCCTACGGAGACTCCCTGCATGATGCCCGTGAGCTGCCGCACAGGGGACACCACGGTGTGCTGCAGGGTTTCTGTGGTGTCTTCCACGCGGTCGAGGGTGCGGGTGACCAGTTCGTCGGCGCGGATCACCTGCAGGCGCGTGCGGTCAATGATGTCGTTTACCGTGTGGTCCAGGCGCTCCACCTGCCCCCGCACTAGCGACGTTGTGGTGTGCACGTCGCTGACAATCGCCTCCAACTTGGGGGCCGAGGCGGTAATCAGCGACTGGGCTGCCTCGACTGCCGGCAGCGCACGCGTGCGCATTTCGGTGGTCAGCGCATCCACCTTGGCGCTTGTTTTGCGCAGGGAAAGAAAAATTCCCAGCAGCACGAGCGCCTGCAGCGCGATGGCTACAGCAGTCAGGGCAATAAAAACATTAAGATGTTCCATACTGATCCGCCACGTGAGGCCGAAGCTTAGCTCTTGGGCGTAGTGCCTTCGGTGGTCGCCTCCCGATAAGCCTGACGCCCGGCTTCGAAAGCTGAGCGGAACTGATCCTTCTGCTGGCCCACAACGTCCTTGCCGCGCTCCACCCAGTCGGTGGCCTGCTCGCGCGCCTGGCGGGCGCGCGTCTTCACAAAGTCGCGGCCTTCTTCGGCCTTGTCCAGAATGGCTTCCCGGGTTTCCGCACCCGAACGCGGCGCGTATAAGACTCCTACCAGTGCACCAATTCCCAGTCCAGCCAGAAACCACATGAATCCATTGCCGCCGTCTTCCGCCATAATAACCTCCTGCATTTGAGGATTGCCGGCGAGCCCCAAGAAGCCCGCAAATCCTTTTAACCCATACGGATGGTAGCACCCGCTAGGCCGGAAAGACAAACCCTTGCGGGCGAAATGATTACCTCGGTTCCATCATTAACCCACTTCTGGGATAGAGGGTTAATAGTCATTGCATCATCTACTTACGAGCAATAAAGCTAGTAATGCGTTATGGTTTTTGCGTGGGCCGCAGGAACACCTCGCTGGCAAACGATTGCGGCGCCTGCGTCACTATCATGGCCACCACGTGCGCCACGTCTTCCGGCTGCAACATCTTCTTAGGGTCCTTGCCGGTGTGGGGCCCCAGTTCCGTCTCTACCGACCCTGGGCAGATCACCGACACACGAATGTGATGGTTGCGCAATTCCTCAGCAATGGAGTAGCTGAGCCCGTTCAGACCCCATTTGGAAGCGGCATAAGCCGCGCCGTTAGGCAGAGGATTCCTGCCCGCACCGGATGAGATGTTGATGATGTCACCCTTGCCGGTGCGGATCATCAGGGGCACGAAGCTGCGAATCATGTAGTAAACGCCGCGCAAGTTGGTGTGCAGTGTGCGGTCCCATTCCACCGGCGCCAACTCATGCAGGGGAGTGGCAAAGCCGCCTACGCCGGCATTGTTCACCAGAATGTCTGCGCGGCCGAAGGTCTTCTCTACCTGTGCCGCCAGTTTCTCCACCGACGCCAGGTTGGTGACGTCGCACTCCATGGGTTTGCATTGTTGTCCGGCCGCCCGAATGCGCTGCGCCGTGCTTTCCAGTGTGCTCGGACTTCGGCCACAAATGACAGTTGTGGCGCCAAGCTCGGCCAACTTGGCGGCAATGGCGGCGCCAATTCCACGCCCGCCGCCGGTCACGATTCCCACCTGACCGGAAAGGCTCTTACTCTCGTGCATGTGTTTCGTTCCTTTCTCGCCGGTTGAACATCCAATATAGCTGCGCAGAGACGGCAAAGGCCACTTTCTCCACAGCTACCCCGACGCACCGCTGAGGTGGGTGCCGGGCGACTGAGCGTCGTCATTAGCGCACACGCTGTTCTAAATAGAGAGCACAATGGAACAAGATCTGCAAAACACGATATCGCTGCTTTCCCGCACTCCTACAGCTTTAGATGCGCTTTTGCGGGATCTGCCAGAGGAATGGATTTTCCGCAATGAAGGCGACAAGACCTGGAACGCCTTTGATGTGGTCGGGCACCTGATTCACGGCGAACGCACGGATTGGATGCCGCGCGCTCGCATGATCTTGCAATTCGGCGAGACTCAGACTTTCGTTCCATTTGATCGTTGGGCGCAGCTGCGGGACAGCGAAGGCAAGTCGCTGGCGCGACTGTTGG
>DATEGI010000053.1:0-10910 GCA_035280205.1 Terriglobales bacterium
TACCTCATGACGTTAACGGCTTTGCGGTACAGAGCCACGTTGTGATTGTGCTCTTCCAGGGTGGCGGCAAAGCGGTGGTGGCCGTCGCCGGCGCTGACGAAGTAAAGGTAATCACTGTTGGCCGGATGTATGGCGGCCTGCAGCGAGGCAACTCCTGGGTTAGCGATGGGCCCCGGGGGCAGGCCGATGTGGCGGTAGGAGTTGTAAGGGGAATCAAACTGCATATCGTCGTGGTGCAGCGCGCCAGTGTAAGAGCCGGCCAGCAGTTCGGCGTAGATTACGCTGGGGTCGGCGTCCAGGGCCACGCGCTGGCTCAGCCGGTTGTAGTAAACGCTGGCCACCAGTGGACGTTCCTCTGAGACCGCGGTTTCCTTCTCCACGATGGAAGCCATGGTAACCACCTGGTGCAGGTTGCCCGCCAATCCCAGCGAGTGAGCCTTGGCGCGGAAACGATGCACCATCACGGCCAGCATGTCGGTTGGAGTCTGAGTGCGTGTGAACTGGTAGGTGTCCGGGAAAAGGTAGCCTTCGAGCGAGGTGGCCTGGGGGTCCAAATCGTGGACGAGAACGATGTCGGCGTGGGCGGCCTGCAGGAATTCTTTTTCCGAGCCCAGGCCAGCGGCTTGCATGGCCTGCGCCACCTCAAACATATTGAAGCCTTCCGGAATTACGACGGTGTGCACGTAAACATCGCCGCGAGCCAGGCGGCGGTGCACCTGGATAGCATTAGCGCGCTGTTCGAACCGGTATTCGCCCGCCTTCAGGGTGCGAGGATGAGCCACAAAATGCCACAGCAGGAAGGCGGTGGAACTGCGGATTACGCCCGCGGATTTAAGCTCGCGGGCAATATGATGGGTGCTATAGCCGGGATGCAGCAACACAGTGGTCTGCGCGGCTGGCCGCACGGGCAGCCACAAGGCCAAGGCCAGCCAGGCGGCGGTGGCAAGTACCGCGATTCCCAGCAGTTTGAGCAGGGTCCGCATCTGGACCAGTTTAGATGATTCCGGAACGGCAGGTGTAAGCCGATGGTCGCTGGACATTCGGCCATGGAAAATGGTTCCCGTTGGGGGCCTTAAAATGGCCTTTCTCTTGCTTCCGCCGCAAGAGGGCGGGCATCTGATTACAGGACGGAGGGATAGCCAGCATGGCCCAGAATGCGCTGGAGGATTTTCGATGCTTTGCCGGGATCACTGAATCCTGGGAACTGGTGAAAACCGGCTTGGTGGTTATTTCCGGCACTTCCTACAAGCTGGAACTCTGGCATTCCTATTCCAACCCGGATATTCCCTATTACGTTTCCACCTACCTGCAGGAAAACGGGGTGTGGCGCAAGATGCCGGATCAGTCTTTTCCCATCGCGCTGAGCGGCGAAGAAGCGCTGCGCACGGCCATGGCGTTTCTGGTGGAGAAGCACGCGGCCTGACTGATGATTGATGAATGACGAATGATGAATTGACCCAGTGCCGTCCGGCGCATTCATCATTCGATATTCATCTCATTCTTTAATTCTTAATTCTTCATTGCCTCCACGCTCGAGCGGTGGAGTTTCTCGAACTCCTGCTCATCGGCGGGCAGGAAGTAGCCGACTACGATGCCCATGGCGCCCTCGCGCAGAACATGGCCGGTAGGATTCAGATAGGTGGCGGTGACCTGCATGCGATCGCCTTTGGCGACCTTGTACCCGCCTTCTTTCATGAACAGCAGGATGGGCATGGAAAGCATGTGGCCGCTGCCATCGAGTTTGGATTCCAGCGTGGCCACGGTTTGCTTGCGAGTCAAATTCGTGAGCACCAGTTCGTGGCCGTAATCGTGCATGTGACCGCCCACTCCGAGCAGAATTCCCGGATAATTCAAAGTCACATCGCCGGTAGTGACATTGCGACCGGTTTTCAGGTCGTAGCTGGAATCACCGCAGCTCTTCACGTCCAGCCAGGTCGGGTACACACTCTTGAGCGAAGTGCCGGCGCTTCCCATCTTACGGTAGTCCATGCGCACTTCCAGGTACGCGGCGGGATAACTGACCGCCGTTGGGTTGTGAAACATGCTGGTGATGCGGATGCGGTCACCTGGCCGGACGCGATAGCCGAAGCCAGGAGTAGCCGGCCAGTCGTTCATTTCGCCGCCCGCGCCGAAGATGTGCTCCTGCTTATTGGGGCAAATAAAGTCGGGGCGCGCGGTGTTATAGAAGGCGACGTGGTGCAGGAGACGACTGGGAATCACGTTGCCCTTGTTGCCTATCAGGCGGGGATGATAGGCGATGATCCACCCGTCGAAGGGAATCTTCAGAAACTGCGGCTGCGGCTGTGCCGTGCGCATGTGGCTGGTGTTGGCGGGAAGATTCAAGGGCCCCAGCTTGACGGTAAGCACTTGCGATGCGGCGTCGTTTTCGACCGCCACCGTGGCAGCGCTGTTCACCGGCATAGCCATGTGCATGCCCTGCATGTCGTGGTGCTGGGCCAACAGCGGGACAACGCAGACAAAAAGACAAAGGCCGACCGACAGGCAATGGCATCTCATGTCGAAACCTTTCATGGGAGTGGTAAGAGCTTACCACCAGAGTAGGCGCGGGAGGTCGAGTACTCAGCTGCGCCAGGCTCAGAGCTTCTCGCCCGATGGCCTCCGCGTCCCCAGCCAGCTAGAGCGGTCGGACGGTTATACGGGGCAGGTTCGGCACAACGCCCAGGTGTTTTGTCCCCCAGCTACACATAGCTTCCATAACAGGGACGAGCTCTTGACCGGCGTCGCTCAAACTGTAATCCACACGCGGCGGCACGGTCCCAGCGGATTGTCGCGTTATGACCCCATCACGTTCCAATTCGCGCAGTTGTGATGCCAGCACCTTTTCGGTGACTCCCGGGAGCAAATTGCGAATCTCCGCAAAACGCCGCGAGCCAAACGACAAATGCCAAACAATTAGCACTTTCCATTTTCCCGCCAAAACGTTTGAGGTGGCCTGCACTGGGCATCCGAAATGGTTCTTCATCGGTTTCCCTCTTGCCAATGGCGGCTTACAAAATTGTGCGTACTTCCCAGGTTGCCGGCCAGGAGCTATGTTCGAACTCAGTTTGTATGGCAGGCAGAGCGCACGGCCACAAGAACTCATCGTAACTTCGGGAGCAGAATCATGGCAACCACGCTGACGTTAGAGCAAGAGAAACAGTTTGTAAGAGACCACTTTGAAAATTTCGTGAACCAGCAAAATGCTGCGGTAATCCGCAAGAACATGACCGCCGATTTTTACGACCATGACGGACCAGGCGGGAACCCCACAGGGGTGGATGGCGACGAAAAGATGATGCTCAACATGTACAGGGCTATGCCTGACCTTCACGTGACGATCGAAGAGATGGTCACCGAGGGAGACAAAGTCGTATGCCGCAACATTTGGAGGTGGACCGACGCAGCTTCCGGGAGGAAGATGCAGTTTCAGGGATTCGTGCTCTGGCGTTTCCAGGGCGACAAGATCGCCGAGCGATGGGCCACGGTGACCCTGCCGGCCGAAGGAAGCTCCTGGACCCCGGTAAGAGCAGAGAAGCGCTGAGCCGGACGGGGTTTGTGAGTATACCTGCGCAACAAGAGGTGCACAGCCTGGGTTCGAGTTCTCAGCCGAGCCCTAGTGCGGGCGGGACGAGAGCATCCCCAGAACTTCCCGCAACCCCTGGCGCACCCGCTTGATTTCCGCCGTGTGCCGGGTAGGAAAAGGCAAGGCAGTCTGGTTGGCGGCAGTGGCGCGAGCTGCCTCGCGCAGGTACTGGCGCGCGCCGGCAATGGTGAACCCATCTTCGTAAAGCAGCTTGCGGATGTGCAGGACGTTGTCCACGTCCCGCCGGCGGTACATGCGCTGGCCGGTGCTGCTCTTGGTGGGACGCAGCTGGGAAAACTCCGTTTCCCAGAAGCGCAGCACATACGTGGGCAGCTCGCACAGCTCCGCGACCTCGCCGATGCGGAAGTAAAGCTTATCGGGAATGACGGGTTCGATGGACTTGGCTTTTTCGGCTTTCTTTTTGGTCAGGCTCATCCTTCTTCCTTCCCTGGGAGAAAGTTCGATGCGCTAGAGCTTGCTGGCGTGTTTCTAGCACGATGCTGGGCCGAGAACAACAACTTTCGTAAGGATTTGGGATTTTAGAAAGCCAGCGGCGAGCCCGGTCGGGAACGTAGGGAAAACACCGCACAACTGCCAGACCGAAGTAAAAAGGTCCCCGCCGTGGCGGAGACCAAAAACTCCTTCAGGGCCCAACACGAGGTACAGCCTCGCTTAGTGTTTCTTCTTTTTCTTTGCCTTCTTCTTCATCGGCATCGAAGTTTTTCCTCCGTGAACGATTTCCCTTGCAAAGCTACGAAAGGGCCCCGGCTGCTCTCGCTGCGAGCAGCACTTCTGGTGCGATGGTGCGGTGGAAAAGTTGTGCTGTCAATTACAAAGTCGGGTTCCTCCGGAGTAAACGGCCCGAGGGGCAAGAATTTTGTGGAAAAGCCGGGAGAAATCGGCAAAACCAAATCTACCGCCGAGTACGCCAAGTACGCCAAGGATGCCGAGGACGCCGAGGAATACTGGGAAAAGATCATGTTCATCTAGCCCTGTCTCATTTCGTGCCCTAAGAGAAGCCAAAGTCTCTTTTGAATTTCTCGGCGTTCTCTGCGTCTCGGCGGTGGACCTTGGTTTCCACGGTGACTGGCGTACACTTTCCCGCATGGCAAGCGACCCGATTGAGCTGGAAATTTTTAAGAACATCTACCACTCCATCGCCGAGGAAATGGGAGCGGCGCTGCGCCGCACCGCATTTTCGCCCAACATCAAGGAGCGGCGCGACTACTCCTGCGCGGTTTTTGACAGCGCGGCTGAGGTCATCGCCATGGGCGACCATATGCCGGTGCACTTGGGTTCCATGCCGATGTCGGTGCGTGCCGCGCTGGAAAAACTGCCGCTCGGTCCAGGCGACATGGCCATGCTCAACGATCCCTTCTGTGGTGGCACCCATCTGCCCGACATCACCCTGGTGGCGCCGTTTTACGCCGGGGGAACGCGGAAGCGAGGCCAGAGCCCCAATTTCTTCGTCGCTTCGCGCGCTCATCACGCCGATGTAGGCGGAGCGTATCCCGGGTCCATGGGACCGTGCCGCGAAATCTACCAGGAAGGGCTGCGCATCCCTCCGGTGCGGCTTATGCGCGGGGGCAGGATTGATGACGACGTGCTGGCGCTGGTGCTGAATAACGTGCGCACGCCGAGCGAGCGCGAAGGCGACCTGGGGGCACAAATCGCGGCCTGCCACACCGGGCTCACACGACTCGAAGAAATCTGCCGGCGCTATGGGCTGCGGCGGGTGACGGCAGCCGGGCGCAATCTGCTGGATTATTCCGAGCGCATGATGCGGGCCTTCCTGGCGCACGTTCCTCCGGGAACCTACCGGGCGCAGGATGCGCTCGATGACGACGGCGTAAGCGGGCGCCCGGTGCGCATCACGGTAGCGATCACGTTCCGCAAAGGCGGAAAGAAAGGGCCGCTGGTCACGGTGGATTTCACCGGCACTGACCAGCAGGTTGAAGGCGCCATCAACGCCGTGGAGGCCATCACCTGGTCGGCGTGCTTCTATGTGTTTCGCTGCCTGCTGACGGAAGATGTGCCGGCCACAGCGGGGCTGATGCGTCCCATCGAAGTTATCGCGCCTGCGGGAACGGTGGTGAATGCGCGCCCTCCGGCGGCGGTGGCGGGAGGCAACGTGGAAACCTCGCAGCGCATTGTAGACGTGCTGCTGCGGGCGCTGGCGGAGGCCATCCCGCAGCGCATTCCCGCGGCCGCTTCCGGCACCATGAACAATTTAACTATCGGCGGCATGGACCCGCGCACGGGCGAGCCTTTCGCCTACTACGAAACGGTAGCTGGGGGAATGGGAGCGCGTCCCACCAAGGCGGGAGTCTCCGGAGTGCACACTCACATGACCAACTCGCTGAACACGCCGGCGGAGGCGCTGGAGTATGCCTATCCGCTGCGAGTGCGGCGTTACTCGCTGCGGCCGGACAGTGGCGGACAAGGGAAACATCGCGGCGGCGATGGCATTGTGCGCGAAATCGAGGTGCTGACCGAAGCGGACGTCACCCTGTTGGCAGACCGGCGCCAGGGCCGCCCGTACAGCTTGAACGGAGGCGGGCCGGGCGCCGCCGGGCGCACGGAAGTGGTGCGGGCTGATGGTAGCCGGCAGCAGCTTGCCTGCAAAACCAGCGTGCGCGTGAAAGCCGGGGAGCGCATCCGCGTGGAAACTCCCGGAGGCGGTGGCTGGGGCGCGCCCTCAGGGCGAAAATGAGTAAGTGAACTTTACCGCTAGCCGGTGTTGCATGAGTTGCATGGGATTGGCCGCCGCCAGGCTGGCGAATTGTTGCCCTACGGTATAGATGATGTAGAAATCACTGTCCGGCCGGTAGTTCCAACGCAAGCGGATGTTGGCGCTGGCGCCTTGGGTGTTGGCCGTGTTCATCTGCACCAGGGTGGAGAGCATGAGGAAGCGGGAGAAGGCGTAGTCGGTTTCCAGGTCGCCAAAGAGAATGGAGAAATTTCCCTGGGGCAGGCGAAAGCGGTTCCACTGCTCGCCCAGGCTGACCGAAAGATGCTCGTTGGCGCGATAGGTGCCGCGCAGGCGGGCTTCGTTCAAGCGCCCGTCATAGTACGTGCCGAAACGCTCATAAACATTCCAGGTAAAACGGCGGTCCTCGGGAGAGCCGTAGGTGAGCTGGTGCCGCGACCAGCGGTAGTAGCCCACCGGAATAAAAATATTTTTGTAGAGGTTAAAGGGCGTGGTGATGCGCTGGGCAAAGTTATCAATGATGTCGTCGTCGGTGTAGGAGCCGTTGTTGAACAGGGCGCGGAAGGTGGCCTGCCACTCCTGAGTCTGCAGTAGCCCGCGCGTGTCGGGAGCATGGAATAGAAAACTTTCAAAGTTGAGCTCGCGCACTCCGCGAATTCGCGGGCGCGGCTTGAAGTTGCCGTCCAGGTATTGAGAAACGCTGTTGTTGCGCTCCAGGAAGCCGACTTCGGGGTTGAAATTGCGCCCAATCTTATGTTCCTCGGCGATGAAATCGAACAAGTTGCTGCGGAAAGTGGCCGACCCGCCTACATCGGATTGGCCGCCCGTCAAGCCCGGGGTGCGTGTTTCGGCGGCGACGCCCGTGACCACCAGGTTTTTAGTGAGCAGAATGCGGGCATCGGCCCCGCCGGTCTGGTTGTATGGATCAAGGGGATTGCCCGAGCGTTTGTCCACGCCCATCACCCCGATGTAGGACTGGCCGAAGAGGGAGCGCTTGACACGAACCACCCCAAAATTGGCGTAGGGATTGGGGCCGCTGGAACGCGTGTCCACATCCATCACGCCCAGGTCGAAGCCGCCCAGTGAGCCGGTGATCTTGGCGCCGCCGTTGATGGGTACCTCTTGGCCGGTTACCGGATCAATGCCGATCTGGCGGCTGAAGAAGAGCAGGTCGCCGCCGCCATCCAGCGGAAAATTGAAAATGCTGGAGTTTTCCAGGAAGAACTGGCGCTTCTCCGGGAAAAAAAGCTTGTAGGGCGTGAGGTTGAACTGGGTGATGTCCACGTCGGCATCGGCGAAGTCGGTATTGCCGGTGAGGTTGGCCACCAGGTTGGAGCGCAGGCCGATTTTCATGTCCAGCCCGCCGGTGTAAAGCGCCTTGGATCCCGGAGGCAGGCCGCTGAGGGTAGCCGCCGGGGGCAGGTGCTGGTAGCCGCCCAGGGCGTAGGGCTTGACGATAAACAGACGGCCACTGTTGATTTCCGAAATGCCGCGCAGGTCGCCAGCCTCGCTGATCTTGTTGATGCCGGAGAAACGCCGCCAGCTCGACCACAGATCCTCTTCGTTCTTGCGGCGGATAAAGCGCTTGAAGTTGATTCCCCAAACCACGTCGCGTGACTGCATGAAATTCAGGGTGGAGAAGGGGATCTCGATGGTCGCAGTCCAGCCTTGGGTGGTGATGCGGGCGGCCGAGGTCCATACTCCGTCCCAGCCGGGGTCGAACTCGTCGCCGTACATGTCTTCGGTCTGCTCTTCGGTGATGACGCCGTCGCGCTGCGTGCCCAGAGGATTGACCTCGAAGACGTAGGCGTTGCGCCGGTCATGGGTGGAATCAATGATGATTTCGAAATAGTCGTCCAGAGCCTGGCTGAGGTCGCGGCGCAGTTCGGTGGCTACAATCTGGGCTGGCCGGGAGTCCGAACAAGCGATGCCGAAGTAAACAGCCCGCCGGGTGTAGAGGATGCGGACAGAAGTGGATTCCGTGGCCGGTTCACCCTCCACCGGCTCGCGCTGGCGAAAGTCGGTGATGGGAGTGGCAGCCCGCCACAGCGGATCTTGGAGGGTGCCATCAAGGCGAGGTGCGCGTTCCACACGCGTTGCCCTGGCGATGCGCGACCCGGCCGGAGCGCGGCTGCCGGCCGCCGCTGCATTGGCCATCGCGAGCGTCAGTGAAATTAGCAGCCATGGCCAACGGGTGGCAAAGGACCACCGGACACGAATACCGTTGGCATGGTCCGTGCCCTGCGAAGCTCTCATGAGTAACAGCCGCAAGGATAGCGGATTTATTCCAGCGGGAACAAACGGCGGTTCAGGCGGTGCAGGAGAATACAACTGCCCTAGCGATGGAGTTGATCAGCAGAGGCCTAGGTGTCGGACCCGATCGCCTCGTCCATCAACCTTTCATAGAGGGAGAATCCAAGCAGGCGCTGTTCGCGGAGAAAATCGCGGAAATCCTTATTTGTCTGGCGAAGATTCTCAGAAGTCTCACGCAGCTCTCTGGCAAGGCTGACCTGTTCAAGAGCGGCGTTCACGAGTTGCCGCGAGCGTTCCATGGTCATTGCCAGTTTTTCCGGGATTATAGCTTGTTGGCGGGATTTAGGGATGGCCTTCATAGGAGCTCTGAACACAAGGTTAAACTCGGCCGAGAAATCTAACAACCTATTTCCAGTCTAGTCGGAATTGATGCTGTTTGGCCCGGACAAGTTGCGCAGCGGAACTCCCGTAGTAAGACCCTCCTCCCGCTTTGGGACGCGGAGACACAGGTACAGCGAAAAACGCTTGCATCTTTTCGCCGCTGAGATATCATTGGATAGCTAGGATAGCATTCGATAGCGGGACGAATTTATGGCAAAGGAAAGAACAGCCCTGCTCGTGCGCTGCTCGGAAGAGGAGGCCACCGCCATCCGCGAAGCGGCCAGGCGGGAACGCCGGACCATCAGCGGCTTCATCCTCAACGCCGTGCTCAACCGCATCGCCAATCAGCAGCGGATCGACCCAGGGTGGCAAAAAGGCGGAGGGCGCAACCGGCAAGCGCGGGCCGCCGCCGAATCTCTCGATTAAGCCTCCGGTTGGAGATGTACTGCCGCCTCAGTCGTCGGTTCCGGTCAGGGGTGGCTGCTTTCGCTCCAGCAGCAGGTGGCGGATAACCTGTGCCTGGCGATGCAGTTCCTCCGCGGTCTGGCGGAAATGCTTGGCCACTCTCGAACTATGCCTGCTGGTTGCCTGTTCAGAAAGGCGGCGGTGCAAGGCGGCCTTTTCTTCCAGCGTGCGTAATGCTGTCCACAGGGCGCTTTCCAGTTCCTCATTCTTGGAGGCGAGGAGGCTTTCCGCACCATAAGCGTGTCCTACGCGGCAGCGAAACCGCAGCACCTTTCCCTCCCTGATTTCCCACAGAGTTCCATTGCACTCGGGGCAGGAGTAGACGGATGGCGTCCCGGCTTTATCGTGTTGAATGGCCGACATATCAATTTCAGCTATTTTGACCTCGTTAGTTAATTCGGAATCAGGATGAGCCTTGCCGGCCCGGTGGGGGCGCCCATTGGCCACCTGTTCGACGAGCGTAGCGGCGATTTGGCGAACGGAGAGCACGTATTGCGGGGAATCATTGCGCAGGGCATTTTCCGGCATGGCAGCGAAGCGAGCTTCGCTGGGATCTTGCACAATAGTGAGGCCGCCATGGTGAGTGATGGCTGACAAGCCGGCAGTGCCATCGTCAAGCGAGCCGCTGAGCAGGACGGCAACTACGCGCTGACCGTAAGTCCTGGCTGCACTGCGGAACAAAGTGTCAATGGCAGGGCGGTGACGATTTTCCCGCGGTCCGGCGGTCACCCGGATAGCGTTTTTTTCCAGCAGCATGTGGCGGTCCGGAGGCGCAAGATAGATGCGCCCTTTTTTGATGGACTCGCCATCCTCGGCATAAGCGACGGGGAGGTGACTCGTGCGCCCCAATACCTTCGACAGGAGCCACGGACTCTCGGCTGCGGTGTGGATGGTAATGAAAACCGGAGCAGGAAAGTCGGCGGGTAGGGCCGAGATAACCTGCTGTATGGGCGGAATGCCTCCTGCCGACGCGCCCATGACGACAATGTCATGCGTGGACACCGAAAGGTGAGAAGCCTGGGCCGGTGCACGGGATGGCCTGCCTTTAAAGAGTCGCCGAGTTGCTGCGCAGGTTCTCGGAACGGGCGCGAAACTCCGCCGCCTGGCTCCTGAGGTCGGCGGCACGGCGGCGCAAGGCCTGCGCCTCTATGCGGGCCTTATGCACCCGTTGCCGCATCCGGCCGGCGAAATCCGGCGACGTGCGTGGGGGCGGGGAGGGAGGGACCGCAGCGGAACCGGAGACAGTTCTATGGTGTTCAGGAAGACTGCCATTGACCTCGGCGGCATAGGCGCGCAGATTCTCCATACTCTCGCGCAACTGCTGCGAGGTGACGCGCAAGCTTCGGGAGCGTTCGCGCGCAGAACGGGAGCGGTCACGAATCCTCGAAAAACGATTGGCACCTGTCACATTCATTTCTCCAGTGACTGAATCATCTCCTGCAGGGCTTTTAACTTTTGCCGTATGCCTTCCGTTTCCGGCGTCTGTTGCGGAAAATTGGCGAGATAACCGGTGATGGC
>DATEGI010000054.1:0-2065 GCA_035280205.1 Terriglobales bacterium
CGCCGTGGTTACCTTCCGCCGTCCCACGCTGTTCCACAATGTGGTTCTGCAGGGCACTTATGTGATCGTGCATGACGACGCCGCCATGGCGACCTCAGACCAGCCCTGCACGCGTGTTTATCGTTACGAGAATGGCAAGGCAGGCGAAGAAGTGGCAGCGTTCCGTTGCCGTCCAGCCCAGGCGGTGAAGGTGGACCGCACCCGTTTCTGGACGCGTCCCAGCGGCGGCATGGAGCGCGTGTTGCAGTTCCAATTTGCCGGCCAGACAGAAGCGCACCAGGTCTTGTAGGTTCCCCGGGCAGTTGCAAACAGGGCCAATCATTGGGCTAAATAATTATGAGGAGAGCGGCACTGTGGGGTGCCGCTCTTGCGTTTTCAGCCTGAAGCAGGGTCATTGTGGTCTGAGCTCCACCAAGCGCAGGCCGCGCTTAAGCCTCTTAGATGGCCACCGTGGGCGGAGCAGCAGGCATGTTAAAATTGCCACTCCTGGCAGGCTTTTCCACGGCAGCAGCAGGCATTCCGCTTCGACAAAAAAGGACCGACCTGAGTGGCACAGGATCCGACTTCCAACACGGTGACCTACGCCGATGCGGGCGTGGACATTGACCGCGCCAACCGCACCAAGCAGCGCATCAAGTACCTGGCCCACAAAACTTTTTCGCGCAGCGTGCTGAGCGACATCGGCAGCTTCGGGGGATTGTTTGCGCTCAGTCCCAAGTACCAGGAACCGGTGCTGGTTTCCAGCGTGGACGGGGTGGGCACCAAGCTGAAGGTGGCCTTCGAGATGAATCTGCACCACACGGTGGGGGCGGACCTGGTGAACCACTGTGTGAACGATATCGCCGTGCAGGGAGCGGCGCCGCTCTTCTTTATGGATTACCTGGCAACGGGCAGGCTGCAGCCGGAAGTGGCGGAGAAGGTGGTGACCGGGATCGCGGAGGCGTGCAAGGCCAATGGCTGCGCCCTCATCGGTGGGGAGACGGCGGAGATGCCGGGCTTCTATTCCGAGGGCGAGTACGACCTGGCGGGATTCATCGTGGGCATTGCCGACCGGGAACGCATTCTAACCGGCAAAAACGTGCAACCGGGAGACGTGCTGATCGGGCTGCCATCGAATGGGCTCCACACCAACGGCTATTCGCTGGCGCGCAAGCTGCTGTTCGAGGTGGCGCGCTACACGCCGGACACCTTCGTCAGCGAGATAAAGAATAAAGTCGGCAACGAGCTGATGCGTACCCATAAGAGCTACTGGCCGGTGGTGAAAAAGCTGCTGGACGGCGGGCTGCTTTCAGCCATGGCGCACATTACCGGCGGGGGCATCACGGAAAACCTGCCGCGAGTGCTGCCGCGGGGCACGGCAGCGGTGGTAGAGGTCAACTCCTGGCCGGTGCCGCCGGTGTTTGAGCACCTGCAGAAGCTGGGCAACGTCCCGCAGGCGGAAATGTTCCGCACTTTCAACATGGGGGTAGGCATGGTTCTCGTGCTGCCGGCAGCCAACTTCAAGAAGGTGCAGACGGTGCTGGAGCGGGTGGGCGAGAAGGGGCATACCATCGGGCGCATCGTGAAGGGCGACAGGAAAGTGCAGTACGCGTGAGCTGGATTGACGATTGCAGATTGAAGATTGACGATTGAGAAACACCTCTAACCCGCAATCAGCGTCGCCGCTTTTATCATTCGTCAATCGAAAATCATCAATCGTCAATTTCTCTGTGCCTCTGTGTCTCTGTGGTGAATAATCAATCCATGAAGAACTTGGGGATACTGCTATCCGGACGGGGGTCAAACTTCGAGGCGATTGCGGATTCCGTGGCTGGGGGACGAATACGCGCCAACGTTGCGGTAGTGATCTCCAACCGGGCGGAGGCGCCGGGAATCGAGTCGGCGCGGCGGCGCGGTCTGGACGTACGTATCATCCCTTCCAAAGGCAAGCAGCGCGAGCAGCACGACGCTGAAGTGGTGGCGGCGCTCCAGGAAAAGAAGGCTGACCTGGTATGCCTGGCCGGCTACATGCGGCTGCTTTCGCCGTGGTTCGTGCGCCAGTTTCCCAACCGCATCCTCAACATTC
>DATEGI010000055.1:0-12566 GCA_035280205.1 Terriglobales bacterium
GTCCACTTCTCGGCTATCCAATCCAGCGGCTTCCGCAGCTTGCAGGAAGGGCAACAGGTCCAGTTCGACGTCGTAAAGGGACCCAAAGGCTGGCAGGCAGAGAACGTCAAACCGCTGTAAAAATTTGAAGCATCCAGCCAAGAAAAGGGGCGGCACATGCCGCCCCTTTTTGATTTTTACGGTTCTTAATCCGAAAGCGTCTAGATTCCTACCGCTTCGTAGCCCCCGGTTTCTCCCTTTCGCCTTGGCCGGGGGAAATAGTAGGGAGACCGCATCTGCAGCCGCCGCTGCCGCAGTTTTATTCCCGCGTACAGCGCCCCGGCTATAACTCCTCCGGCGATCGCGACCGCAGCCACGGCTTTCACGGGATGTAGCATAACCGGCTCCGCCATCCGGCTGGTAGCCATCGCCACCTTCCCTCTGGCGCCCAACGCCTCCTTGAAATCACGCACCGCCTGGGGGCCGCCCCGTTCCAGGGCTCGATGAGCGTGCAGCATGTCATAGCGCCTGGGCAACGACGTGTCTTCTCCTCCGTGTACCACGTCGTGCTCTTTCCCACTTTCTTCCAGATGCTCCAGCAGTTCTTGCAGCGCTTCCTCTATCACGCTGGGACGCGTCCAAACCGCGCGAAAGGCTACTCGCCCTGACTTGTCAATCAGATAGGTCGAATTTGGCCGGCCTCCATACTCGCGGTGCACCCTGCCGTCCAGCTTGTCAACCAGGATAGGAATATCAACCTCTTCTTCCTCGCGAAACAGCTCGGCGGCCTCCACCTTGTCGTCGAGCGAACGGTGTGCCGGCAAATCTTCGCCCGGATGCGCCTCGCGCACATACACAAAGAGAAATTGCACATCCTCGTCCGAGTATTCTTCGTGCAGCCGGTTGAGTCCACGGATAGATCCGGCCGTCATGGGACACGTGGCGGACCCGAAGGTAAGCACCACGTTCTTCTGGCCTGCATAGTCGCTCAGCCGAACCTCTTTGCCCTCCCGCGACGTCAACTCGAAATCGCGCGCCTCCTCCCCCGCCTTGGGGCCGTTCATCTGCTTGCCATTCAGCTCTTTGCGCAGTTGCTCGCGGTCGAAGCTGCGATAGTTGTAGTTTTTGGATCCAAACATGTGGCGCTCCCTCACCGGCGACCAGGATATAAAATTTGCTGACAGCAGAACTTTCCCACCCTCCTGGTGGTCCCACACAAAAATACGATGCCACCGCAAGCCCGTTTGTTATCCAATGCTTGCGGCCATGTCTCGAATCTGTAATCAGCGCGTGCAACCAGAAGTTGAGCAATTGTCCTGCCAGGGAGCGCCTTGCCGCCCCGGTAGCAAGGCCGCTAAGATAACCCTCTTGATTCTGCTTTCATATCAGGTGGAGGATTCATGCCCGCACTGCCGGTAGGCGCTATGGCCCCGGATATTGAACTGTTCGGCGTCATTGGCGAGAAGCCGCACAAATTCCGCCTCAGCGACTATCGCGGCAAGAAGCACGTGGTGCTCGCTTTCCATCCCCTGGATTGGACACCTACCTGAGCCGCCCAAGTACCGTCGTTCCATGCCGAACTGGCACGGTTCGCCGGCCTCGATGCCCAGGTCGTGGGCATTAGCAACGATCCTGTCCCCTGCCACATCGCCTGGCAGAGGAAAGACATAGGCATGGTGGATTTTCCTCTGTGCAGCGACTTCTATCCCCACGGCGAGGTGGCCCGCAAGCTCGGCATTCTCCGTGAAGGCCCGCCGATCGCCGGCATCAATGAGCGCTGCGTTTTCATCGTGGACAAGGGCGGGCGCATCGCCTTCAGCCGTGTTTATCCCCTGGATGAGACGCCAGAAATCCCTGAGCTGCTGGAGGTTCTACGCCAGCTCCAGAAATCTGCTGCCTAAAATTCCCCAGCTGATCAGGCGCTTAGCTACTGCCGCATCCGGTCGATGGTCTGGAACAGTTGACTGGGATCGCTGACCTCGACATAGGGCTGGCTGGAGTTCTTGTTGGTCACAACATACACCGTGGGCGTGTGATTGATGCCAATGCGGTTACCCAGATCCCGGTCTGCGTTCACCTCTGCCGCCAGCTTGCCCTGCGGGTCAATCATGAAGGGCAGATCCACCTTGTGGTCGGCGCCAAACCGCTCGGCAAAGCCGTGCAGGTTCCCAGGCGTGATCTCCAGTTGATGGGCAAACACCTGGTCGCGGAACTCGTCTCCCAATTTCTGCGAGTGAGTATCGAAATAGCGGGCGATCACTGCCGCGTTATAAGACCAGCTATGCTTAGGCAGAGGAAAGTCGTGTCGAATCACAGGAATGTTGTACTGCTGCCCTGCCCGGTCCAGCAGAGGCGCCACCTGGGCGCACATCGGGCACTGCAAGTCCTCAAAAACCACGATGGCCACCTTGGCGCCCTTGGGCGGCCGCAGAATCGAGGCGTCCGCGGGTCCAGCGGCCAGACCTGCTGCCGACAGGCCCAGAATCAATGTCAGTATTGCCATACCACGCATAGCTAAAAGCTTCATTCTGTTATCTCCACCTCAGACCAACCCACGGAACTCACAGCCTAGGCCTTCGCCGGCTCGGGCGGTTCTTGGATTTACGCTTTCTGAATTAGATGCGCTGGCGCTCACCTTCGCCTATATCCTATGGTACCCGAAGTAACCGCCGCAGGGCGATTCCCTTTCCCATAGCTTAGTCTCGAATGTGGAAGCCCCGAACTTCAGTCCGGGGAAACGCCACATAAGTTCGTGGGCTTTAGCCCCGGCCATTCCTCAATACTTGAACCTGTACCGCACGGTTGCCGCCACCTGCCGGGGATAGCTGTAGTGCGTCCCGCCAAAAGTATTGCTGTTATCCAGCAAATAGCGGCTATTGGCTAGATTCATTGCCGTCAGCCGCACCGACCACGCCTCCCCGAACGACTTTCCCAGACTCAGATCAAAACTGGTATGGCTGCCCAGATGCGCGGGCCCGTCGCCGTTCAGAAAGCCAGAGCCGTAGGCTACCTCCGCATTCGCCCAGCTGTGCCAGGGTAAGTTGGCCTGCACGCCGGTGCTTAGCGTGTCCCGCTGATCGTGGTCCAGGAAGTAGTACCCGGCCTGTGGCGGGGAAAAATCGGTCAGCCCGCCAGTCACCCCACCCCGTCCTTGCGCGTACTGATGCGAGTAAGCCAAATGCCATTGCAGCGCACGGGCCAACTGCGGTGAGCGGGCGCTGGCCTCCCAGCCATAGATACGGGCGGCTACCAATGTTACGGGAAAGAAAATATTGGAGTTGCCCAGCACGTCGTGGTCGAAGTAGTTGCTGACGCTGGTGTGGAAGTGGTCCACATCGAAGCTCCAGCCGCGCAGAGGGATAGTGAGCCCTAATTCGTTCTGCCGGTCACGCTCGCCGCGCAGCGGCAGAAAGGCGAACCCCTGGGTAGCGGCCACATTCAGCAGCGGCCCGCCTATCGTGACCAGCGGCGGCGCCTGGTAATAGCGCCCATAGAAGCCGCGCAGCACCCAGCCCAGGCGCGGCACCTGGATGGCGGCTCCAATGCGCGGGTCGGCGGCGGTCTCGCTCAGCCCGCCAGAAAAATGCGTTACCCGCAGACCGCCGTTAAGAGTCAGCCACTTGGCCGCCTTGAACTGGTCTTCCAGAAAGGCGCTCTCCAACTGACCGGACAAAATAGTCCGCTGGCCAAGGGAAGTCCCAGCCAGTGTATCCGTAATGCCAAACAGCGAGTTATCGCGTTGTGCGAATCCTTGCACTCCAAGGTGAGCGTTATTCCTGCCCTCCACCACGGCCAGGCTGACCACGCCGCCGGCGTATTTGGAGCCGCGATCGTCTTCCGGGCTTACCGGCAGGTCCTGCGGCCCCCCGATGTAATGAGCGCGATTGAAGTGATAGAAGGGCGAAACGGTGAGCAAGACATGCTCACCCGAGGTGTGGGCCCAGGAGAAGTCCACGAAATCATCCTGCTCGGATTGCACATCGCGCGTTCCATTGGCCTGTTGCGCGTAGTTATTGGGAATCTGATAGTGGTCGCGGCGCACCGAGGTCACCAGCCGCAGCTGGTCGGAAGGTGTGCTGTTGAAAATTAGCGACGCAAATCCGCCCAGCCCGTTCTCAGCAGCGTGCAGCGCCTGCGGTACCGGCGTCTCCAGGCCGAGATCGCTGCGGTTGCCATCTACGCTGGCGTAATAGGCGAAGCGCTGCGTGTGGCTGCCAAAGCTGAGCTGGTCATACGTGCTGTTGAAGCTGCCGTAGTTGAGCACCAGCTCGCCTTCGTTGTTACGCTCAAAGCCGTTGCGCGTAATCACGTTGAAGACGCCATAGGAGCGGTCGCCATATTCGGCGGAGAGCCCGCCCCGCTGGGCTTCCAGCTGATCAATGTTTTTGGGATCAATCTGCGGCCCCACGTTGCTGGCAATGTTGGTGTTGGGCACGGGTATGCCATCCAGCAGCCAGGTCATCTGGTGCCCGCCGCGCACGTGCAGCTGGTCGTGCACCATCACCGCCCCGGGCACATAGTCGGTGACCATCGCCATGCTGTTGCTGGAGTCGGCTCCCGGCGTATTGGCAATCTGCTGCTGGTGCACCACGCTTACCGTAGTTGAAGATTGTGGGCCAACTTCCTCGGGCGGGGCCGTAACCTCCACTTCCTCCGATACCGACTCCAGCGCCATGGGGAAGTGGAGATTCACCGCACCCCCAGAGTTAACCGTCACCTTCAGCGATTGGTCCTTGAATCCGGGCGCGCTTACCGTAACCACGTAGCGTCCAGACGGCACCGTGTTGAATTGAAACTCGCCCATCGCGCTGGTGGTGGCCGCCTGAGACCACTGTGAACTCTGGGTGTGAATCATCACCTGCGCCCCCTGCACCGGGCGGTGCTCCGGGTCATGCACCAGGCCGCGCACGCTGCCGAAGATGGTGGCTCCGGCAACCGCCGCCAGCAGCACAATGCTGCCCAAAATGTTGGACAATGACTTCATTCGTCTGGGACGCATAGATTCGCGCGGCCACGCTTCTGCGCGCCGCGCTTCAATTTACTTCCGGTTGTTCTGAAAGAATTAGAGGACTCGTGGCGGGGCGCGGCCGGAGTGCTCAGAAGAGGCCCGCAAGGATTGGAAGACCGGCCCGCTGGTCAAAGTCAGGCGGGAAGCAGGCAGGGTCCAATGAGAGGTTGGAACTGTTGGAGCGAACAACGCGCTGGTAACCGCCAGAAAACGGCAGCACTCGTGTCCGCAGGTGCGATTGCTGATGCCGGCATCCTGCGGCATGCGGCAGCGGTGCTGGTGGCGCAGGCAGCAGGCGTGCGGCATAAGGGCAGCCGGCGCCAGCGGGGACACTATCCCCGTCAGCATCGCCAACAGCACGCTTTGTGCAATCAGCCGCTGGATCATCGTCCCTGGGCTCCACCCCACAGATGAAGCCACTGGGGTTTAGGTTACATCATAGCCGCATGTGTCTGCATTCGGATAAGCCACGTCGTCCGGCCAGATTCCCATCCCAGGATCGGATTCATCGCGTCGGTTCCGCTTCAATCCAGCTTGCAACCTGTTTGTAGCTGCCCGCCTCTCAACCTAATGGAGGCACGCAAATCATGCTGAGCGTAGTCGGGATTTTCCGTTCACTCCAGGATGCCAGCCAGGCTATTACCCGGCTTCGCGCCATTCCAGTTCCTGCGGACAACATTAACGTTCTGTCACCCGGGCCCGCCGATCAGGAAAAGAAAGAATTGGCACAGGTGCCGCTCAGCGAGGCTGAGCAGCCGGGGCTGGGAGGGGATTAGGCGCTGTGGTGGGTGGCGCTCTGGGTTTGGCGGGAGGAATGTCAGCCGGCACGGCCATTGCCAGCCTGTTCATTCCCGGAGTCGGGCCCATTGTCGCAATTGGACTCGCCGCCGCCGGCATTCTGGGTGCTGGCGGAGCCGTCGCCGGCGCGAAGGCTGGCAGCGCGCTGGAGGAGGAATCCACTCGTGGATTGCCGGAAGACGAACTCTTCTTCTACGAAGACGCTCTGAAGAGCGGCCACACTGTGGTGATTGCTTTCGCAGAAAACGAGCACCAGGCAGAGCAGATCCGTGACGCCCTTCGTCACGCCGGTGCCGAAAGTCTCGATGCCGCGCGTGAAAAATGGTGGATTGGCCTGCGCGATACCGAGAAAGTGCACTACGAAGACCCAGGCCATGGCCTGCACGATCGGGAGTCCATATACCGCTGTGGTTTCGAGGCTTCTCTCCGGCCCGGCATTCGCGGGAAGTCTTACCAGGAGGCGAAAGAGCTCTTGCGCAAGATTTTTCCAGATCGCTGCGACGACGGCTTATTCATGCGCGGCTATGAACGCGGCCGTGAGTTTGAAGCGCGGCGGAGGAAGGACGCAGACCAGCGCCGAGTCGCCTAGCAGCCACTTAGTTTCCGGCCAGGTACCTGTCGAACCACGCCACCGTGCGTCGCAGAATGTCCAGTTGGTGCTCGGGGCGGCCGATGAAGTGTCCCTCGCCTGGATACACCACATACTCCGTAGACACGCCAAAGGTTTTCAGCGCATGCCAGAATTCGCGTGATTGCGGCGCCGGACACTCACCATCGCGCTCGCCCACCAGCACCAGGGTGGGCGTCTTCGCGTTCTTGATAAACGTCATGGGCGCGCTGCGCGCGTACACCTGCGGATCGTCGTACACCGTCGCCCCAAAGTACGGCATCATCCAGCGGTCAATGTCATTTTCTCCGGTGTAGCTCAGCCAATCGGAGAGCCCCGCCCCTGAAACCGCAGCGTGGAAGCGGTTGGTCTGAGTTACCGCCCACATGGTCATGTAGCCGCCGTAGCTCCAGCCGGTGATGCCCACGCGGTTGTTATCCACCGGCAAATCCTTCACAACGCGGTCCACGCCCGCCAGAATGTCGCGAAAATCGCCATAGCCGAAATCCTTGACGTTGCCGCGGGTGAATGCCTCGCCCTGGCCGTAGCTGCCGCGCGGATTGGGGTAGAGCACAAAGTAGCCCATGGTCGAGAGCAGGGAAGTGTTGAAGAAAGGTTCCGGCCAGCGCGGCGCGTGTGCCGCTGCCGGTCCGCCGTGCACGTCCACCACTAGCCCGTAGCGGCGGCCGGGGTCGTAGTTGGCGGGATACATCAGCCAGCCTTGCAGGCGGGTGCTGCCATTGTTCCAATGAATGCTCTCCGCCTTGCCCCAGCTGGGGTGCAGGTCCTGATTGGCATGCGTGATCTGCTTCCAGGAGCCGACTGGTCCTGCCCACACCTCCGGCGGCTGCGAGTAGGACTGCCGCACCACCGCCGACTGCTTCTCATCTTTCGAAAGCGACAGCGAGAGCTCTCCCCAGCCGTCGGCGCCAATGGTTTCTGCGCCGCTCCACAGGGTCTGCACCTTTCCGCTGGCCACGTCGAGGGTGGCCACGGCTACCGCGCCATCTGCGTTTTCAGAAAAGAGAATGTTTTGCGGCGAGGACCATGCCAGCCAGTTGGGCGATGTTTTTATTCCGGGCGTCACATCGCGCGCTTGCCCGCCGCCTGCCGGCTCGACATAAATATCGCCTCCCGTGGAGCCCTCATCGCTCATGATGCCGGCGATGAAGGCGATGGACCTGCCGTCGGGCGAGTAATGCGCTTGTGCCATCTGCTGCGGCGGTTTGTAGACTTCCTTCATCTCACCGTCCAGCCCCAGCGTGTACAGCCGGGCGATGTACCAGTTGTTATCGCCCTCTCCGTGCGCGGCAGTAACGGCAAATCCTTTGCTGTCCGGCGCCCAGTCGTATTCGTAAACGTACATGTCGGCGGGTGAGAACTGGCGCATTCGCCCGGACTCTACGTCTACGGTGGTCAGCCGCTGTTCGTAAATTTTGCTGTCAATCACGCCCGTTTCCGGCGTCATGGGCATCAGCGGCCCAGCTGCGCGCGGCGCATTTTCGATGAACAGGAAGGCGATGGTTTTTCCATCCGGCGACCAGCTGGGGGCGGCCAGGTAGCCTGTGATTGTGGTCAGTTTGCGCGCGCCGCCGCCGGAGGCATCGGCCACATACAGCTCCGCGTCTCCCGAGGCGTTGGAGAGAAATGCCAGCTGCTTGCCATCCGGCGACCAGGCCACATCCCGTTCGGAATAGTTGTTTCCTTCGCTGCCGGCAGTGATTCGCCGTGGCGCCGCCGGATTGGCTATCTCCGCAACGTAGATGGCCGAATCTCCCGTAGCCACGCCCGAACTGTCGTGCAGTGGCTGCGACCAGGCTACATGCGTGCCGTCAGGCGAGATCGCCACCTCGCCGTAAGTCTGAGTTCCCGCCAGCGATCGGATGAGTGGCTCGAGCGCGGGTCGTGCCTGGGCTAATAGGGAAGCTGCGAGTGAGCAGACAACCAGCGCGATGGGTACTAGGTTCAAGAATTTCTTCATGCAGGCTCCCGAAACAGATCGGTGACTTTGAATTTCTCCAACTTTGAATCCTGACAGCAGCAACGTGATCTAAATTTAATCGAGCTCTCGTCCTACCGTGGAAGCGCACGGCTTCAGCCGTGCGTAAAGTGGGGCAGAGAGTCTGGGCTTTAGCCCTGGTGTTGGGATACCGAGGCTAAAGCCCGGAAAACTTGAAAGCGCTTTGATCGCAGAGCTAAAGCTCTGCGCTTCCACGGTTGCGTCCGGTTCCGGCGGACTCCATTAAGGCCTTGTTCATCGGTCAAAAGTTCCCTTGGCGCCGCTCTGCTGCTGTCGTCCACGGGCCGGCCTGAAAATGGTCCGCCGCTAAGCCGTCCCCTAGGGACGCCATGAAAGTAGCCCGTCGTCCAGCCGTCCCGCGGGGGCGCAATGAAAGTGGCCCGCCACCACGCGGCCGACGGGGGAACCGTATGCAAATACCCAGCCGTCCCGGAGGGACGTCATGAAAGTAGCCCGCCACTTCAGTGGCGGGATCCGGGCCCCCGTGGCAATTGAGTGCCGTAGGCACGACTGAACCAACTACCTTCCCCGATCCATGGCCTCATTCGCCAGCCGGTCGGCCTCGCGATTGCTCTCGCGAAGCACGTGCCCAATCTCGAACCACTCCAGCTGCCGAATGAGTTGCTGCGCCTTCTGATAGAGCTCGAGCAGCGCCGCATTCCTCACCTTGTACACGCCCTTAATCTGCCGCACCATCAGCTCCGAGTCGCTGATCACCTTTAGCGCCTTGGGCCCGTGCGCCAGGGCATACTCCAGTGCCGCCAGCAGCCCGCTGTATTCCGCGTAATTGTTGGTGCGATGCCCCAGGTATTGGCTGAGTCCGGCCACGCGCCGCCCCGCCTGGTCTTCAACTACAACCCCATAGCCGGCCGGGCCGGGATTCCCCCGCGCCCCGCCATCAATGTGCGCCACCAGGTGCTCGGGCGGCGCGGGGGGCCGCTGACTGGGAAAAAGCTTTGATGAAGTTCCAGAAGCACGTTCTCCGCGCGGGTTCCAGGGCCGAGGGGACATGGTTCAGAAGTTTACACTGCACGCCGGCGCGCTCACCGGCCCACCGCCAGCCGCTGTGCCAGCCGGTGCGGCAGGTTGGCGTCGAGTATGCGCTGCTGTGCCCGCTGCACGTCGTAGGGTACGCGATAGAAGCTTATGGCGTACGCCTCGGCGTCGAACATCGCGAACGCTGCCCGCCAGTCGCTGTCCCGCGGCTGCCCCACCGACCCGGGATTGATCAGGTACTGCGTTTCCCGGTCCAGCTTCAACTCGCAAATGTCACGCTGGTCGCGGCTGCGATACACGGGCTGCATCACTCCCTTCTCGGAATTCTTGCAGAACCCGCCCTGAACGTGCGTGTGTCCGAAGAATGTGAGCGCCACTGAAGAATAGGTCAGCGGTTCTTGCGCATCGCGCATGGTCACCAGGTATTCGTCTTCATCAATAGGCGAGCCGTGCACGAATTGCGCATCCAGCGCCTCATCCACCTGAATTGGTCCTTGTGGCAGCAGGCGCAGCCACTCCAGATTTTCCGCCGTCAGGTGATCACGCGTCCACAGTGCCGCCATGCCAGCCACGGGATTGAAGTCTGTCACTTCCATCAGCCCGCATGCGGCCTTGTCGTGGTTGCCGCGCACAAACAGTTTGCCTAGCTGACGCGAACTCTCGATCACCTCGTTCGGGCTGGCGCCGTAGCCCACAATGTCGCCCAGGTTTACCACTACGTCGTGCGGCGGCGCTTCCGCCAAACACGCCTGTAAGGCTTCCAGGTTGCTGTGAATGTCGCTGAGCAGGAGAATCCGCATGAGTACGAGAGCGCTTGGGGATTATAGACTGTGCGTGGCGTTACATACAGACTCCGAGGTATTAAGTACCGGGCAGCGTGCCCAATGCCCGGGAGCAACCTCCGCCAGGGGCGGCAATTCACGCCGACACTCGGCTATGCGGTGCGAGCAGCGCGGCTCGAAGGTGCATCCTGGCGGCAGCGCCGCAATCCCCGGCACTGTGCCTTCAATGGTGGCCAAAGGACGGCCGCGGTCGGTGCGCAGTGTGGGCACCGCCTGCAGCAGCCCGCGCGTGTAGGGGTGGGCGGGAGCCCGGAAAATCTCCCCTACTGTGCCCAGCTCCACCACGCTGCCCGCGTACATGACCGCCACCCGGTCCACCACCCGCGAGACCACCGCCAAGTCGTGAGAAATGAAGAGCATGGCCAGCCGGAAGCGTGCGCGGAGCTCAGCCAGCAACTCTAGGATCTGGGCCTGGATGGTGACATCCAGCGCGGTAGTAGGCTCGTCAGCAATCAGCAGGTGTGGTCGGTTGACCAACGCCATGGCAATCATCACTCGCTGCCGCATGCCCCCGGAAAGCTGATGCGGATAGTCGCGGGCTCGTATCTCATGGTCGGGAATAGCTACCGCTTTCATGGCTTCCAGGGCCCGCGTCCAGGCCTCGTGCTTCGCTGGACCAGACCCATTAGCGTGGGCCAGCACCGCCTCGGCAATCTGGTCTCCCACCCGCATCACCGGATTAAGCGCGGTCATGGGCTCCTGAAAAATCATGGCCATGCGCTCGCCGCGCAGCCGCCGCATGGCTTCGTCGGAAAGGTCGAGCAGATTGCGCATGGAATTGCTGGCTGAGGCCTCCGGCGCGGCGGCGGCGCCCTGGAACAGGATTTGGCCGCTCGCCCGTGCCTGCGGCGGCAGCAGCCGCATGATGGCCAGCGACGTTACCGACTTGCCCGAACCCGACTCTCCCACCAGCCCAAGCGCCTCGCCTTCGCCAATCGCGAAGCTGACGTCGCGCACTGCGGCAAATGACTGTGTTGCCGTTGCCACCGTCCCAAACCGCGACTGGTGCCGCGAAGCGGCATTCGCCTGCACCACGAATTCGACGTTCAGATTGCGGACTTCCAGCAGCGGAGCTGCCATGCCCTCATCCTAGCAGTTTGTGAAAACTCCTTTTGAACCCTGTCATCCCGACCGAGGGCGTATGCCCGAGTCGCGGGACCCTGCCGAAGGGTTTCATCCCATTTTTTCACATGCGCCTCGGCTTATCGTCTATCGCCTGGCGGCTATCCCGCTCGGCCCTCACCGCCAAATTTGCGGTTTTCCCGTCATCAGCGCGAACTTCTCGCACCGCGACTGCACCGGTTCTCGTCACACCCCTGTGAACGCGGTGCACTCCGCTGAAAACACGCGCTCTAAAACTTTGCGATTGCGTTTGACTTAAAAATTGAGAGGAGTAAAACAGACTCGTTCTTCGGCGGTTCTTGAGTTTACCCGGTTGGCGCAGAGTCCGGGGCTCGAGCAAGATCACTAAGCTGGCCGCAAGGCTGGTTTGGAGGGTCAGCAAGGGTCTTATAGCGAAGCGCTGGTTGAGATGAACGGGAGCCTGCTGAAAGCAAAATGGAGTCCCGAGGCGTTGGCCGGTTTTCCCGGTTGGCAGTGAGCCCGGAGCCCAAGCGAACAATCGCCCATAGTTACCCGCAAGGGTCGCCGTGAGTGCAGGTTGGCAAGGGTCTAACGCGAGCTACTGGCTGAGGAGAATAGGTTCCAACATCACCTCGGGATTCTTTCTTTTTGCTCCAACCTCCAATTCACCACTAATTCCCACTAATTTCTTTTGACTAATTTTCATGAATGTCATCCTGAGCGGAGCAGGCCGGTTCGCTTGCGAATCGGCCTGCGGAGCCGAAGAGCCTGCCCTGAGCTTGCCAAAGGGACCCCTGCGCCGGCCGCATCATCAAAATTGTTCAACGGAGTTCTCCCACCAATCAGTCTTTTTGGATTTCGGTAAAAGCTCCCTTGAACCGTTCGGTGGAGCTGGCTGGTCAGGGGTGGACTCGGGCGTGCGCCCTCGCTCAACATCACAGGCCAGACTTTGGTGTGCCACCGAGCAGATTTGCACTGGCCAAATGCCAACTGCCAATTGCCAACTGCTTCTTCTCACAACGGTATGTTCCCGTGCTTCTTGGGCGGGTTCTTGTCGCGCTTGCTGTCCAGCATCTCCAGCGCCTGGATTAGCTTTTTGCGCGTTTCGCGCGGCTGGATGACTGCGTCCACAAAGCCGCGCTCGGCAGCCACGTAGGGGTTGGCAAAGCGGTCGCGGAATTCCTCGATCTTCTCCTGGCGCAGCTGCTCCGGCTGGGCGGCCTTCTCCAGTTC
>DATEGI010000056.1:0-14195 GCA_035280205.1 Terriglobales bacterium
CCCTACGGGCATGCAGATTGTTCGCGGCGATAACCGCGACAAGAGCGGCATCAACGGCGACTTCCTTTGCATTAAGGGCCGCTATGCCTTCGATTTTGCGAATCATGATGACCGCATCACGCAGCCGCTCATCCGCCGCGACGGTCGTCATATGCCTGCCACTTATGACCAGGCTTATGAACACATTGCCCTGCGGCTGAAGGAAATCCGCGAGCAGCACGGTGGGCAGGCTATTGGCGTGATTGGCTCCATCCGCACCAGCAATGAGGAAAACTATTTGCTGCAGAAGTTTGCCCGCCTGGTGCTGGGCACCAATAACATTGACCACCACCGCACCGCCGACTTCCCTGCTTTTGCCGGGGCGCTGGCGGGCAAAAACGATGCCACCGCCAGCATGCGCGACGTCTTCAACGCGCCCGCGATTCTGCTGGTCGGTAACGACCCCACCGAGCAGCATCCGCTTCTGGCCTGGCAGATCCGCAACAACGTGCGCCTGCACCGCGCCCGGCTTTACCTAGTGAATTCGACGCCCATCAAGCTGCGCCGCCAGGCTGCCAGCTTTACCCAGATTCCCGCCGGAAACGAGCCGCAACTGGCCGCCTTTCTGGCCGGCGACGATTCCGCCGCCAGCGCTTTAGCTTCCGGCGAGACCAGCCGCGAAGCGCTCACCGCTCTGCGCGACAAACTGCGAGGCGAGCACAACCTGGTCATCATTTTTGGTTCCGAACTTCGTGGGCGTGAAGTCGAATCGCTCGTTCGCTTCGGCTCCGTTATCCCTGGCGCCAGGTTCATTTGCCTGGGCGATTACGCTAATTCCCGCGGCGCCGCCGACATGGGTCTTTATCCCGGGCTGCTCCCCGGTTACGTGCCCATAGGTTCCGGCGCACGTTTCCATGAAGAGTGGGGCGCACCTGTGCCCACTGAATCCGGCCTGAACCTGCTGCAGATGGTGGAAGCGGCCAAGGCGGGCAGCCTGAGGGCTCTCTATGTTGTGGGCGCTAATCCCGTGGCCCGCTTCAACATTGATCCCTTTGCGCTATCAAAAACTTTCACGGTCGTTCATGACATGTTCCTGACCGAAACCGCGCTGCTGGCGGAAGTGATCCTGCCCGCCGCCAACGCCTACGAGAAGTCGGGCACCTTCACCAACACCTGCGGAGACCTGCAGTTGCTGAAGAAAGCCGGCGACATCAGCACGGTGAAGAGCGACTTCGAGATGCTGCTGCGCGTGGCCGACCGCATGGGGTTTGACCTCCGCCGCTTGGTGCCATTCCGGCAAGCGGAGCGTGCCGATCTGGGCCAGTCGCGGGGCGTGCAGTCAGGCGAAGCCGATCGCCATGCCGTGTGGTTGGAAGCGCACGGGCTGGAGCCCAAGCTCAGTCCTTTCGATCCCATTGCCATGCTGGATGAAATCCAACGCTTGGTGCCCGGCTACGATGTTTCGCGTGTGGAACTGCTGGCCGGCAACGACCAGCACACCGCCGTCGAGGAAGCCGTCGCCGGCTCCATCGCCAGCCAGCCGGAGCTGATCGCGCCGGCAAACGACACGCTGTTTACCTCCGGCACCCTGGGGCGCTACTCGCGCGCGTTGAACTCAGTGATCGAAAACCCGCGCCGTGCCCCGGTGGAAAAGGCGGATAAGGAAGCGGTTGTGTAGCAGTATTAAGTTTCCAAGGTTTCACAGGTTTCAGGGTTTCGCCTTCCGCAGGAAGGCGTCATCCAGAGGACCCTTGGGTCCGAAGGATCTCGCGTGCAGCGGCATGAAAGCAGGGGAGACGTAACAAGTTACGTCTCTACTGAGATGCCGATGGCCGATGTCGATTTTCGAAACTTTGAAACTTGAAACGTTGAAACCTGTCAGCAATACGAAGTCGCTATAGGAAACAGCTTTGAGCTTAGGCACCTACGTCATCGTCTCCGTCATCAAGATCGTGATCGCGCTCTTCGTGTTGCTCACGGGCGTGGCCTACACGGTCTGGCTGGAGCGCAAGCTGGTAGGCCGCATCCAGAATCGCTGGGGTCCCACCCGCGTTGGCCCTTTTGGCCTGCTGCAGCCATTGGCCGACGGCGCCAAGTTCCTGTTCAAAGAAGACATAACGCCGCCGCACGTCTACAAGCCGCTCTACATCGCCGCTCCCATGATCGCCATGATTTTTGCGGTCACCTCCATGGCGGTCATCCCCATCGGGGGATGGGTTACGGTAGGCAGCATTCACACGCCCCTGCAGATCACCGACGTCAATATTGGGCTGCTGATAATTTTGGGCATCACTTCCATCGGCGTGTACGGCATCGCGCTAGCCGGTTGGTCGTCGAACAGCAAGTATTCCCTGCTCGGCGGGCTGCGCGCCTCCGCCCAGATGGTCAGCTATGAAGTCGCTCTGGGGCTGTCGCTGGTCGGCGTGCTGATTCTTTCCGGCACCTTCAGCCTGCGCGGCATCGTGGATGCCCAGGCCGGAACCTGGTGGGGCTGGCTGCCCAAGTGGAATTTCTTCCAGGGCCAGTTCGTCGCCTTCTTTATTTATTTGATGGCGGCCTTCGCGGAAACCAACCGCATCCCCTTCGATTTGCCCGAGGCGGAAACCGAACTGGTGGCCGGCTATCACACCGAATACAGCTCCTTGAAGTTTGCCATGTTCTTCATGGCCGAATACGCCAACATGTTTACCGTGGCATGCCTCGCATCGCTGCTGTTCCTGGGCGGCTGGCATGGCCCTCTGTTCGGCCCCACCTGGCTGCAGGAAATCTTGCCGGTGTTCTGGTTCGCGCTCCGGGTGTTCGTATTCATTTTTCTGTACATCTGGATTCGCGGCACGCTGCCACGCTTCCGCTACGATCAGCTCATGAAATTCGGCTGGAAGGTGCTGCTGCCGCTCGCCGTCGCCAATCTGGTGATTACGGGCCTGGTGGTAGCGTTAAGAGCGTGAGCGTCGGAGTAAGCGTCTAGTGGTTGGTGGTTGGTAGTTGGTAGCTGGTAGTTAGTTGCTGCGCCGGTGAGTGTTTGAGTGTAAATAGAACACCAGTCGAGACGCTGCTTGCAGCGTCTCCAGAGACGTAACAAGTTACGTCTCTACTGAAATGCGCAGAAGGGCTGAGAACTTAGGAGCCAAGGGCCAATAGCCGAAAAGCCGACGACCAGTCAGCTAAATAGCTAGTCAGCTAGCAAGCTGAACTTCAATATGCTTCACCTCATCCTATTTTCGGTTTTTGCCGCCATCGCGGTGGCGGGAGCGCTGAACCTGCTCATCCAGCGCCATCCAATCAGCAGCGCGCTCTCGCTGATCGTGGTCATGGGCTCGCTGGCGGTGGAGTATCTGCTGCTGGGCGCCGAATTTGTCGCCGCCATCCAGGTCATCATCTATGCCGGCGCCATCATGGTGCTCTTCGTCTTCGTCATCATGCTGCTCAACGCCGGGGTGGAGGAGCGCACCCAGGGCAGCAAGGTCGCCCTCATCTTCGGCTTCCCTGCCATGCTTGCCATCGGCCTGCTCGTGGCCTGGGTGCTGGTGCGCGCCCCTAACCAGGGAGCGGTGGCCGTGGGCGCCATGTACGGCCCTCCCAAGGCCATTGGCTGGCTGCTTTTCCATGATTTCCTGTTGCCCTTTGAAGTCACCTCGGTGCTGGTGCTGATCGCCATCATGGGCGCGGTGGTGCTGGCCTCGCCGGTGCGCTCTCGCTTTTCCAAGCCGCAACCCGAAGCTGAGCGCCAGACGCTCAAGGCCGCCGCTTCCGAAAGTGCCGCCCGTGAGGATACCGTTTCCGCCAGGAGGTCCAGCTGATGGTTCCCCTGCACTACTACCTGGTGCTGAGCGCAATCCTGTTCGCTTGCGGGGTAACCGGATTTCTGATCAAGCGCAACATCATCACCATCTTCATGTCCATTGAGCTCATGCTCAATGCCGTAAACCTTTCGTTCGTCGCCTTCGCCGCCCACTGGCACGTGCTCAGCGGACAGGTGTTCGTCTTCTTTGTGATGGTGGTGGCCGCGGCCGAAAGCGCCGTAGGCCTGGCCATCATCATTGCCGTCTACCGCACCCGTGAGACGCTGAACGTTGATCAGGTGAACCTGCTCAAACTATGACGCCCAACTTCCACCTCTGGCTTATCCCGCTGCTGCCTCTGGCCGGCGCTGCCCTCAATGGATTGCTGGGCCGGAACTTCAGCAAGCGCCTGGTGGCTTTCTTCGGACTGCTCTTCGTGGCAGCTTCGCTGGGCGTGGTGTGGTGGGTCGCATTTCGTTTCTGGTCGCTGCCGCAAGCCAGCCCGCACACGGAAGTACTCGCGCCCTGGATCATGGCCGGCAGCTTCAGCGCCCATTTCGCCTTCTATCTCGACCAGCTTTCGCTCATCATGATTCTGGTCGTCACCAATGTCGGTTTCCTCATCCACGTGTACTCGGTCGGCTACATGTGGGAGGAAGGCGGGTTCTACCGCTATTTCAGCTATCTGAACCTGTTCATGTTCTTCATGCTGACCCTGGTGCTGGCCAACAATTACCTGCTGATGTTTATCGGCTGGGAAGGCGTGGGCCTGGCGTCCTACCTGCTGATCGGCTTTTCCTTTGTGCGTGACTCGGCCGCCTCCGCCGGCAAGAAAGCGTTCATCGTCAACCGCATCGGCGACTTCGGCTTTCTCATTGCCCTCTTTCTGCTCATCCAGCACTTCGGCTCGCTGGATTTTGACAAGGTATTCCCTGCCGTGTCCGGCCTGCCCGTCGAGACGGCGAGCGCGGGTCTGTTGACGGCCGTCGGCTTGCTCATGTTGGCAGGCGCGTGCGGGAAGTCCGCGCAGATTCCGCTCTACGTCTGGCTGCCCGACGCCATGGAAGGTCCCACCCCGGTCTCCTCGCTTATCCACGCCGCCACCATGGTCACCGCCGGGGTCTACATGGTCGCCCGCTCCAACGTTATATTTGACCACGCCCCAGATGCGCTGATGGCCGTGGCGATTGTCGGTGTTATAACCGCGCTCTTCGCCGCCATCATCGGCGTGGCCCAGAACGACATCAAGAAGGTTCTGGCCTACTCCACCGTCTCCCAGCTCGGCTACATGTTCCTGGCCTGCGGCGTGGGCGCCTTCTCCGCGGGCGTCTTCCACCTGATGACGCACGCTTTCTTCAAGGGCCTGCTCTTCCTGGCCGCTGGCTCGGTTATTCACGCCCTCGGCGGCGAGCAGGACATGCGCCACATGGGCGGCCTGCGCAAGGAAATTCCCGGGACCTTCTGGACCATGACCGCCGCCACCGTAGCCATTGCCGGCATCCCGTTCTTCAGCGGCTTCTTCAGCAAAGACGAAATTTTATGGAAGTCGCTCTCCAGCCCCTACGGCAGCCGCGCCTACTGGGCCCTCGGCGTCTTCACCGCTCTGCTCACCTCCTTCTACATGTTCCGCCTGTGGTTCATGACCTTCTTCGGCGAATATCGCGGCTCGGGCAGTCATGGCTACGAGTATGCCGGCCATGCTCACCCCACAGTTGCCAGCGCCAAGGATGTATTGGCGGAGGTCGTTGTGCCCGCTGAATTCGTAAGCACCGTCATGAGCAACATCATCGAGCGCGGCGGCATGGTTGTTGCTTTCGAGGAGCGCAAAGGCATGACCATCCTCAGCGCCAGCGTGCCTGCCTCCAAGATAGCGCATTACGAAGAGTGGCTGCGCGAACACACCAACGCCCGCGGCACCTGGTCGGAGCGCGCGCCGGAGAAAGAAGGCAAAGCGGAGGTGCTGGTCCGTCCCCTAGCCATGGAGCAGAACCACCATACGCATATCCACGAGAGCCCCAAGGTCATGCTCGTGCCCATGGTGATTCTCGCCATTCTGGCGATCTTTGGCGGCTATGTCGGCGTGCCCGAAGCACTGGGCGGCCACAACCGGTTCGAGCATTTCCTGGCGCCGGTGTTCCAGACCGCTGGCAGCAGGCTACCCTCCGGCGCCGGCGAGGCCGTCACCGAGACTGCCGCCAGGCATGCGGAGCTCGTCGCCACCGCCGTTTCGATCGTCATGGCCTTGCTCGGCCTGTTTTTCGCCTGGCTGCTTTACTACAAGAAGCGCGACTGGCCCGACCGCATTGCCACCAGCCTGGGCTGGCTCTATAACACCGTCCGCGACAAGTTCTATGTGGACGAAATCTACCAGGCAGTGATTGTCACGCCCCTGGTCAAGGGCTCAGCCCTGGTGCTGTGGCGTGGTGTGGATGTGGCCGGCATTGATGCTACCGCGAACGACAGCGCCGACACGGCGCGCTCGCTTTCCGATAAGTTCCGCCACATGCAGTCCGGCAATGTGCGCTCTTACGCGGCTTGGGTCGCAGTGGGCGCGGCTGTGGCTATCGCTTACATGATCTGGATGGGAGTGCGATGAGCGGTTCGCTCTGGAATACGTGGATTCTGACGCTGGTCACATTTATCCCGCTGGCGGGAGCCATCCTGCTCCTATGTTTCCCACGCCGCGACCGCGACATCAAATGGTTCTCCCTGCTGGTCTCCCTCGTTACCTTCGCCCTCTCGCTGCACCTTCCTACTTATCTCGTGCGCCACCAGTCCGGTTTTCAGTTTGAGGTCAACATTCCCTGGATCCCCACACCGAACATTCACTACCACCTGGGCGTGGACGGCATCTCCATGTGGCTGGTGGTGCTTACCACCTTCCTCACGCCCTTGTGCGTGCTCATCTCCTGGAAGTCGGTGCATGACCGGGTGAAGGAATTCTTCATCCTGATGCTCATCCTGGAAACCGCGCTGCTGGGCGTTTTCGTCGCTCTCGATCTATTCCTCTTCTATTTCTTCTGGGAATTTACCCTCATCCCGATGGCCCTCATCATCGGCATGTACGGCCATGAGCGGCGCGTGTACGCGGCGGTGAAGTTCTTCCTCTTCACCATGATCGCCTCCGCCTTTATGCTGGCCTCCATCATTTTCCTCTACGCGAAGACCGGCAGCTTCGACTATGTCACCATTCAGAACGCGGTTCGCGATGGCGCCAGCTTCGGCATCACCGGCCATGCGCTCGGCTGGCTCTTTCTGGGTTTCTTTGTAGCCTTCGCGGTGAAGGTGCCCATTTTCCCGCTGCACACCTGGTTGCCCGACGCCCACTTTGAAGCGCCCACCGCCGGCTCCGTCATGCTGGCCGGCGTGCTGCTTAAGATGGGCACCTACGGCCTGCTGCGCTTCAACCTGGGGCTTTTTCCCGACCAGGCGCGTCAGAACCAGGGATGGATCATGGTCTTGGCCATCATCGGCATCATCTACGGCGCCTTGGTCGCCATGGTGCAACCCAACCTAAAAAAGCTGGTTGCTTACTCCTCGGTCAGCCATCTGGGATTCGTGGTGCTCGGCATCTTCAGCTTCACCCAGCTGGGCGTGGATGGCGCCGTTTACCAGATGCTGAATCACGGCGTCTCCACCGGCGCGCTGTTCATGCTGGCCGGCATCATCTACGAGCGCCGCCATACCTTCGATATTGATGAATTCGGAGGCCTGGCCACGCCCATGCCCATCTTCGCCGCCTTCTTCCTCTTCATAACTCTTTCCTCAGTGGGATTGCCCTTGCTCAACGGTTTTGTCGGCGAGTTCCTCGTGCTCAGCGGCGCCTTCCAGGCCAAGATGATCTGGGGGATTCTGGCCGCTTCCGGCGTCATCTGGAGCGCCTGCTACCTGCTCTGGATGTATCAGCGTGTTTTCTTCGGGAAAGTGAGGCACCCGGTGAATCAGACGCTGCCTGACCTGAGCGCGCGCGAGCGCGCCGCCCTGTGGCCAGCTTCCATCGCCGCCCTGGCCATGGGCGTCGCCCCCGTGCTCTGGCTCGGCATCATTGACCCAGCGGTGCATAACGTGCTCCTGCCGCTGGCCCAGACCACGGCCCAGGTGGTGCGCTGATGATCGCCAGAGCCGATTACATCCGCATTTTGCCCGAGATCGTCCTCACGCTCTTCGGGCTCATCGTGATGTTCGTGGACCCGCTGCTGCCCGAAAACCGCAACATCAAGCCGCTGGGGATTATTTCCCTGATCGGCGCGCTGGGCGCGGTGGCCGCCAGCATCTACCAGATGCGCTATCCCGGGCCTGCCTTTTGGAATTTCGTGGTGGTTGATAACTTCAGCATCTTCTTCCACCTGCTGGTCACCATTGCCGCCGCGCTGGTCATCATGGCCTCGTTCGAGTACCTGCGGGTGCAGGAAATCCGCGCCGGCGAATACTTCGGGCTCATTCTGTTCGGCACGGTCGGCATGGGCCTGATGTCTTCCGCCGTGGAGCTCGTGCTCATCTTCATCGCGCTCGAGATTTCCTCCATCTCCACCTACATCCTGGCGGGATTCCGCCGCCGTGATGCCGGCAGTGTCGAATCTTCGCTGAAATACTTCCTGCTGGGCTCCTTCGCCACCGCGTTTTTCCTTTACGGCATCGCGCTGATGTTCGGCGCTACCGGCTCTACTGACATTCCCCAAATCGCCGCCAACCTGCGACTGAACGGCGCGCCGGTCATGGCCTACGTGGCTTTCGCCCTCATATTCGTGGGCCTGGGCTTCAAGATCGCCTCCGCGCCCTTCCATGTATGGACGCCAGACGTTTATGAAGGCGCGCCCTCGCCCGTGGTCGCGTTCATGTCCACCGCGCCCAAGATGGCGGTCTTCGCGGTGCTGCTGCGCATCCTGTTCGTGACCGAAGGGCCTTCCCTGATTTCGGGCTCGCACCCGGTATGGTTCTGGTGGGTATGGGGCTCGGCGGCGGTCTCCATGACTTTGGGCAACCTGGGGGCGCTGGTGCAGACCAACATCAAGCGCATGCTCGCCTACTCTGCCATTGCCCACGCCGGGTATCTGCTGGTGGCCTTTGCCGCCGCGCCCGAGGCCGGCATCTCCGCCGCCATGTTCTACGCCGCGTCCTATACGGCCATGAACCTGGGCGCCTTCATCGTGGTCAGCCACTTCGCCAATGCCGGCGAACGCTACGTCACGCTCGACGACTACACCGGCCTGGGCCGCCGCTCGCCCCTGCTGGCTATGACGCTCACGATCTTCCTGATTTCGCTGATTGGGATTCCCGCCACCGCCGGCTTCTTTGCCAAGTTCTACGTTTTCAGCGCCGCGCTCAAAGCCAGTCTGGTTTGGCTGACCATCATTGCGGTGGTCAACAGCGCCATCGGCGCCTATTATTACTTGCGTGTGATTGTGGTGATGTACATGCGCGATCCCACCCAGGAAATTCCTGTCATGCACATTCCGGCTGGAGTGACCGCTAGTCTGCTGTGCAGTGTGGCCGCCGTGATTTACCTGGGAATTCTGCCCGGACGCGTGCTCGAGTTCGCCACCCGCTCGGCGCAAGCTCTGCTGCGCTAGTTCGTCGGATTGCTGTCCGTGTGAATCAATCGCACCGGAACCGCGCCCGGTCCGGAAGCAACGTTAGAGCCGCCACCGGCCCCGCCGCCGTTTCCGGTGCACGCATTGGTCATGCTGATGAATTGGGCCGTAATGCGCTTGTTGTTCCCGTTCGGGTCAATTTGGTCGAGGAATATCTGCGCAAAGCCGGAAATGGGGATGGTTTGGGTTGACCCATTTTTAGGCGCATATCCGGTTGCGGAACAGTCGTCCCATATCGCCATTGTCACCACCGCCGGACTGGAGCTGAATACGTTGTTCGGGGCGGTGCCAGGAACGTAGGTGTATTCTCCAGGGATGTACGCGCCCGTACTCGGATCCGGATACCACGCCCAGTCATTGTTGCCAATACCGTTTTGGCCGATCAGAGTCTGTATCGGAGGTGGTTGCCCATGTCCCACGTCTCCTACCGTAGCTCCCGTTTTCGGTCCCATCGTGCTGCCGCAGTTGACCTGCACGCTGCTGCAGCTCAAAACCCATGAGGAAAGGTCAGAGGCGGGGTAGCCCAGGGAGACCGGGTCAATCAACCCCCACTGCGACGCAGTAGTACAATTTTTTTGCACGCACAGTAGGCCGTTTCCTCCGTTATTCCCCCCGTTTCCATTGCCTCCACCGTCCCACAAAATGATCTGGCTCCCGGGCTGCGGGGTGGGATTGGTACATGATCCGCCTAATAATGAGCTCATCGTAATCCACAACGGCCGCAGGCAGGTGGTTCCACCTGTGGCTCCCGGCGCCGCTTCCGCAATGGCATGCGCGCCAATGGTGACCTGGCTCCACTTCTGGCCCAAAACCCTGAGGAAGAACGTTGGAACGGTCGTGTTCACATCCACACGCACGCGGTCAACTCCAGCCGGTGCCGCCGGAAAACTCACGGTCACATTGGTAGCGGTGAGGGCCTGCCCCAGAACTTTATTTTGCTCGGCGGCGGTTTGAGCGTTGGCGGTGGCCATGGTCTGTGTTGCCGGGTTGTACTGCGCGTAGGTGTCCGCCCCCGCCAAAGCCCCTGCGTCGGCAGCATGCTGGGCAAAAGTACGCGCTGTATACGCGGTGCCGAAATCAACCGCCAGCCCCAGGATCGCAATCAACGCCACCATCAGGATGGCCGTCATAGCGACAATGCTGCCCCTTTGCCGTGTCTTCATAACTGCTCCTCAGTACAGGTCCATCATGGTGGTCTGGCCCTTCAAGGTCACCGTCGGCTGCCTTCTCAGGCCGGGAAGGGTGGGCATGAAAAAGAACTTGTAGGCACAGGTCACAGTAACTTGTGCCATGGACGTGGTAACGCTTGTGCCGCTGGCCATAGTGAGCGTGCCCGTGATCGCCCCGTTTGCCGGCAGTGTTCCGCCCACCTGAAAGGGCCAGTTAGTGGTCACGTTTGTGCCCGCACTCCAGCTGTTGCACTGCCCCAGAGTAAATGCCCCACCGCCCGGAAGTGCATTATTGTTCGTCAGATAATTCGCCACCACATTCTGGACGATCGTGTCCCGGTTCGCGGCATAGGCGATATTTTGTGTAATCGCCATCCGCGTCCCCTCGCGCGCCGCATTGTTCAGAAGCTGGTGCACACGCAAGAGGGAGCCGCCCTCGATTGCTCCCAAAGCGAGAAACACGAGCAGCGGCAATGTCACCGCAAGCTCGGCCAGTTGCGTGCCTTTTTCCCTTTGGCGTTTCATCAGTTGTTCTCGCTCCTCATGGTCGAACAGGTCGTCAAATGCAGGGTGAACCCCAGCACTGGAACCGTTTTGCGGATGCCAACAACTACGTTGTTCTGGCTAACGGCTGCCGTGCCACCGCCGGTATAGGCGACGGTGTAGGGCACGGGAACCACGCTTACGTAGACGTTATCTGCTCCCCTCAGAGCCGCATCGTCGCACCCGGTGATGGTAGGAGGCGTGCCTCCGCCGTAATTGCTGCACTGTGCCACACCGCCCAGTACGCCGGTCTTCAGATAGCTGCACACACGCTGCGCAATTTGATTGGTGGTGGGCAGGTTGTAGCTGTTGTTGGCGAGCGGAGCTACGCCGAACCTGGCGCCTTCGCGTGCGGCGGTAACCAGGGACTGGTAAGAGCTGAAGGCGAGGCCGAACCAGATAACTCCCAGAACCAGCAGAAAAAATAGCGGCAGCGCGAGCGCTGCTTCTACGATAGTCGTGCCGGCCTTCGCGCCTGCACGCTGGCGTTTGCCGCCATGGAGAGGGGAGGGACCCCCGGCAGCTGATCTCATTTTTTTACTCCTGCTAAAGAAACTTCACCTGCAGCTTCACCATGTAGCGCGACGCAAAGCGCAAAATGCGCCTCAGTCGCCCAATTTGGGCCAAGAGCGCCTCACTGAAGCCTATCCGCCAATAGCGCTGGCGGTCTCGGAAAACACGTTGTTCGCCTGGCCGCCGATCAGGCGGATCGTTCCCACCACAATGACCAGAATCACCGCCAGCATGACAGCGTACTCGGCGATGTCCTGCCCCGAGTCATCCATCCAGAGCGCTTTCATCCGATCCATTTTATTCTCCTTAACCGTGGGAGAACAAAGACTCTACGGCGGGAAGACGTCTCAGTCAAGCGAGCAATTGCGCTTCCAGAGACTCATTTTCAAGGCCTGTGAATTACCCTGCTTGTCTGTGGATTAGTCCGCTGCTTGGCTGTGAATTGCAACATTCTTGGTGCAAATTTTGGAACAAATTCTTAAACGGCCTTTAAGATTGGTGCAACTTTCTGCTCGACCTCGTTTACTCGAGGGCCACGGCCACATCCTTCCAAGAGAACAGCCATGAGGAAACTACCCACAGTACCGCCGTCTCGGCCAACGCCAGTACGATCAGCCATCCGGTCAGCGCTGTCGTACGTTCCGAAAGATTCAGAAAACCCTGGAGGATGGCATAAACCGGGATAATTGCCGCCCACGCGGTGTTCCACACTGCTGCCACCAATAGTGGCGCTCCCACAATCACCACGGTTAGGCCGGTGGCCAGCAGCGGATGCATGAAGATAGAAAAAAATAGCGCCAGGCAGGCGGTGAACAGCGAAGCCGCCAGCAGCCCCAGCAGCAGGAACCAGAAGCGTGCCGCCGGCACCCCTACATGCGGCAGGGTCAAAGTTCCCGATGCGCCCAGCGCCAGGCAAAAGATCACGACGGCCACCACGATGCCGAGCAACAGCCCCGCGATATATTGCCGGCGGGAAATGCCCTTGGAGAGCACGGCCAGAATTCGCCGCGTCCGCAATTCGTTGCGGATAGCCGAAGCACCAAAGAATAGGCTGAACACCAGGATATAAACCGCTACTTGCTGGAACAGCATGAACACATCGTCAGGCGTGCGGCGCAGTTCGGAAAGACCCGCTAGCGCCGAAAGCAGCGCCACCCATCCCAGCAGGATCACAATGGGCCAACGCTGCTCGCGCAGGAAGTTGCCGGCAATGAGCCACACCGGTTTCACTGGCCGCTGTCTCCTTGTCCCTGCGTCACCTCGAGAAAAATCTGCTCCAGCGAACGCTTCAGCGGATTCACGCTCACCACTTCTCCGCCCAGGCTCCAGATGCGTTCCAGAGTTTCTCTTTGGTTGGCGGTGGCGATGGTAAAGCTCACCACGCTGTCGTTGGAGACGGCCCCGGGAAAGACCGACGGATCAATACCGCGTGCAACCACCTGCGTTTGCTCGTGCGAGTGCAGCAGCTCCGAAGTTTTGCCTAACCGGGCCAGCCGCCCTCGGTGCATCACCCCCACGCGGTCACACACCAGTTCCACTTCCGAAAGCAGGTGCGAACTGAGAAATACGGTCTTTCCTTCCGCCTTCAACCGCAACAGCAGCTCGCGGATGATGACGCGTGCAAGTGGATCGAGCGCCGAGGTGGGCTCATCCAGGATCAGCAGCTCCGGGTCATTTACCAGCGCCTGCGCCAGGCCAATGCGCTGCAGCATGCCGCGGGAAAAAGAGCCCACGTTGCGCTGGCTGCTGGAGCCCAGCTTCACCAGGTCCAGCACTTCTTTCGTGCGTTGCGCCAGGCGCCCGCCTCCCATGCCGTTCAGCCCGCCATAGAATTTCACCAGCTTTGTCGCCGGACGGTGATACAAGGCCACATTTTCCGCGAGGAAGCCAACGCGTCGGCGGGTGCGCGCGTCGCCAAAGGGCCGCCCCATCATCACGCCCCGGCCGCTGTCTGCGCGCATGAAGCCCAGAGCAAGATGAATGGCGGTTGTCTTCCCCGCCCCGTTTGGCCCCAGAAAACCGAAAATCTCCCCTGGCTCCACACGCAGTGAAAACCGCTCCAGCGCCTGCACTGGGCGGCGCGTGAACCAGCCTCCATATTGTTTGCTGATCTCCTCGAATTCCAGAACCGCGGCCATCAGCGCTTATTGTAGACGTCTGGGCTCTATGGCATGCCTTCCGAGCCGGCGCCGCATCGTATGACTCCTTAGGCACGCCACAAAAATCGAAAGTTTATGAATCTTACTTCGGGCCTTTACTTCTCGTTACGCATCGTGAAGGAGTAATTACCCGTGGCTGTCCGATTGGAGCGAATCCGAATCACGTAGCTGCCAGCCCTGGCCAGTACCTGGCGCCCGATATCGCGGCAAGTCTGGTTGTAGTCCTGAGCGCTGCCATCGGGCCGCAATAGATGCCACTCCAGATCGGGAACGCAGGTGCTGTGCGCCTGCAGGAAAACGATCTGCCCTGCGCGCGCCGTGAAGGTGTAGTCCTGCCACTCCCCTACGTGCCCAATTGTACCGTTCACCGTTGCTCCCACACTCACTGGTCGGGGCGCCGGGGTGGGCACGGGTATAGTCGTGAACGAGTAATTGCCCGTGGCCATTCGATTCGAGCGG
>DATEGI010000057.1:0-2376 GCA_035280205.1 Terriglobales bacterium
CTGCGCGAACTGATCTCGGTGGCGGTGTGGGTGGTCAGCTTCTTCGGCCACACCATTACCTGGCGCGGCAAGAAGTTCCTGGTGCGCAACAAGCGCCTGGTGCCCCTGGACTCCCCCTCAGAGTAAAACGCCTCAGAACTACACTCTAACGGCGGCGCCAGTCGTGGCCGTGTTCTCATTCGTCAACCTTCAATCATCAATCATCAATTCGCTTGATGTCCCTTCGTGTCCTTTGTGGTGAAATGGTTTCATCTATGCTGGCTGACTATGCGGTTCGATCGGAGGACTCTCGGGGGCGCCGCTACCCGGAGCCGCCGCATCCCTACCGCAATCCTTTCCAGCGCGACCGCGACCGGGTGATTCATTCGCGCGCCTTTCGCCGGCTGGAGGCCAAGACCCAGGTTTTTACCCGCCGCTTTTCTGATCACTTCCGCAACCGGTTGACGCACACCATCGAGGTGGCGCAGATTTCCCGCACCATTGCCGCGCAGTTGGGCCTGAACGTGGATTTGGTGGAAGCGCTGGCCCTGGTGCATGACATTGGCCATCCACCGTTCGGGCACGCCGGCGAGAAAGCGCTGGATGCTGCCATGCGCGCACACGGTGACTTTTTCGACCACAACCTGCACGCCCTGCGCATCGTGGAGGATTTTGAGCAGCGCTATGCTGCCTTTCGCGGGCTGAACCTGACCTTCGAGGTTCGCGAAGGCATCATCAAGCACTCGCATGACTACAAAGCAGCTGAGCACCCGCAGCTTGCCGAGTACCTGCTCGACCAGCGCCCGCCGCTGGAAGCCCAACTCATTGACCTTACCGACGAAATCGCCTACGACACCGCCGATTTGGATGACGGCTACGAGGCCCACATTCTCACGCTGGGGCAGATTCGCGCCGGGGTGCCTGTGTTCGAGCATTTCCTTCGCGAGGCCGAACGGGCCTTTCCTGACGCGCCTGACAAGCTGAAGTTCAACGAGGCCCTCAGGGGCATGCTCAACCGGCTGGTTACGGACCTGATCACCACTACTGGGAGTCGCCTGCGCAGCGCCGGTATCGCCACTCTGGAAGCGGTGCGCGCTCACCCGCAGCGCCTGGCTGCTTTCAGCCCGGAAGTGGACAAGGAGCGCCGCCGGGCCAAGGAGTTCCTGTATCAGAACCTTTATTACAGCTCCGAGCTGGGTCCGGAAAAGGTGGATGCGGAGCGGGTGGTGAGCCAACTTTTTGACTACTGGATGCGCAATCCCTCCGCGCTGCCGGGCAACTACCGCGAGAAGGCCTCCTCCGAGCCTTTGCCGCGCGTGGTCTGCGACTACATTGCGGGCATGACCGATCCCTATATCCTGCAGCAGCACGAAAAATTCTGCCGGTAGTTAAGCTTTGTACCGGGAAGAAACTACTGGGAGCTTGCTCCCGCGGCGGCCCCAAAATACTTGTCCAGCGGGATCTCAAAAAACATCAGGTCGCCGCCCTCGCCGTTATGCAGGTTGGTGAAAAGTATGTGCGTTCCCGCCAGGCTACGGATGCCCTGCACGTCAAAGAACAGGAACCCGGAACGCGTGTTGTGCGGCTCTATCGCTTTGGCGCCGAACTGCGCGCTCTGGATTTCGTCCATGGTCTTGGCGCTGACCGTTCCCTTAACCTTCCGGCGCGGGATGGGGAATGGCACCGGGGAGCGGTCGGTAGCGCGGGGATTGGAAAGCCGCCGATAGATATCATCCGAACTCGCGGGTGTGATTTTGTCGCGCTGCCCGGTGATCATCTGAACCCGCATGTCCGTGAGCGAAACCGGCTGGTCGCCATCGTTGGTGATGACCAGCAGCACCGGCAAAAGCCCGTGCTCGTGGAAATCCACGGAAAAGATCTTTTGTTTCTCCGCCGTCTCATAAGGTTCCACTGCGATGGCCACGTGCTCGTTGGCGTGCTCCTCGTGCGCGGGATAGGTTTGTGCTGCCTTGACGGTGGGCGTTTTGTAGTCCCTGAAAGCAAACGCCGCGCAGGCGAGGGGCGCCACAACTAAAACGATCACCATGCCGCGGCCGAGAATAAAAGCCCTCATGTACTGATTATCTGCTTCCGGGCGGGGTGGGCACAATCGGCAGCTGATGACGAATGAGGAATGACGAATAGGTACACTGATGCAACTGGGTTCAGGAGGAATTGAACATGAAGCGAGATGCGCGCAATGCCGGAGTCCCCACCCAGGCCGTCTGGGCGGGAGAGGAAGACTCGCTGCTGCTAGGAGCCACGCAGGTGCCCATCGCGCAAAGCGTGGCTTTCGGCTACGACGATCTTGATGACTGGGAGCAAGTGGCGCTGGGGCAGAAAGCAGGCCACATCTACAGCCGCAATACCAATCCCACTGTGGACGCTTTGGAAGAG
>DATEGI010000058.1:0-4610 GCA_035280205.1 Terriglobales bacterium
GAGATGGACGCCCGCCAGCAGGCCGCTTGCTCCATCAAGCCGGAGATTCCCGAGCTCTATTTCTGCGCCGACATGCGCGGCTACGGCTGGTGTTTCCGCAAAGGCAACGTGCTCAACGTGGGCCTTGGACGGCTGGACCGGCGCAGTTTGTCGGGACATGTGGCCGAGTTTCTGGCATTTCTCAAGCGCACGGGCAAGGTGGCGTTTGACCTGCCGTCCTCAATCTTGGGGCACGCTTATCTGATTTATTCCAAGACCACGCGCAAGCTGGTGGACGACGGCGTAATGCTGATCGGCGATGCCGCGGGGCTAGCCTACTCTCAGAGCGGGGAGGGAATTCGGCCCGCAATTGAATCAGGTTTACTGGCGGCAAGGGTGATTAGCGAGGCAGCCGGGGATTATCGGCGGGAGGAGCTGGAACCCTACGTGGGTTTGCTGCGCCAGCGTTACGGCCATACCCGGGGCGATTGGGCGACCGCCCTGGGCCGGCGGCTCTCGCCCAGGATGGTGGCGGGAATTGCGCGACGGATGCTGCGGATGCGGTGGTTCGCGAAGAACGTGGTGATAGAGAAGTGGTTTTTGCATATGGTGGATGAGCCGGTATTTTTGGAACAAGGAGTCAGTTGTCAGGAGTCAGGAGTCAGCATTTCACACCGCTGAACTGGTTGTGCGAGCAACGAGTGGCGTCCGTGCAGGACTTGTGCTTTCCCATATGCAGCTTACCCAGGACTTCTGTCCTGGGCTTACTATTCCGCCCCTCAAGGACTGCCGCTACTCATACCGCAGCGCTTCCGCCGGCGCGATCCGCGCTGCCGACCACGAAGGATAGATGGTCGCCACGAAGGAAATGGCCAGCGCCACGGCGGCGACCAGCAAGCCATCGAGCACTGTGGGCGCGAAGGGGACGTAGTCAATGGAATAGACTTCGGGTGAGAGCGAAATCAGATGGTAGTGGCCGCCGGCCCAGGAAAGCAGGTACCCCACAACAAGGCCGATGATGGTGCCGAGCACGCCGATGAGCACCCCCTGCGTAACGAACACGCGGCGAACCTGCCGCTTGCGCGCGCCCATGGACATGAGCACGGCAATGTCGCGCGTCTTCTCCATCACCATCATGGTGAGCGAGATCAGGATGTTGAGGGCGGCCACGAACACAATCAGCCCAATGGTAATGAAGGTGACCACCTGCTCCAGGCGGAGGGCGCGGAACAGGGCGCGGTTCTGCTCCATCCAGTTGGTGCTCATGAAGCCCTGGCCGGCAGCTTTCTCCAGCTCCTGGCCGATCTGGGCGGCGCGGTAGATATCGTCCACCTTGAACTCAAGCACCGCGATTTCGTCCCCGAGCCCGAACAGTTTCTGTGCGGCAGAGAGGCTGGTGAGGGCCCATGTGCTGTCGTAGTCGTAGAAGCCGGACTCAAAAATTGCCACCACACGGCAATTCTGAAATTTAGGTACCAGCCCGAAGGGAGTGAGCTCGCCCTGCGGGCTGGTGACTAGCACGACTGAGCCGACTGCCGCGCCGAGCTGATCGGCCATGTCTTTGCCCAGCACGATGGGAGGGAGAGATTGCACGCGTTGGCGCGCCGTCTCCATAGAGTCTGGCGAAGCCGAGGCTGGTGGCGGGGTCGCTTGTGGCTCGCTAAGTTCGGCGGCTGAGCCCTGCTTGATGCTTTCCAGCAGGTCGCTTACCTTGCGCTCATCAGCGGGAATGATCCCCTTGAGCACAGCGCCTTGGGCACGGGCGCCGCGCGAGATCAAGAGCTGCTCGTAAATTGCGGGCGCGCCAGCCACCAGGTGAGGTTGTTTCAGCATCTTCGCCAGAAGCTGCCGCCAGTTGGTAATGCCCTGGCTCTGCACGCGCATGAGGTTGATGTGAGCCGTGGCGCCCAGCAGTCGCTGCTGCAAGTCAGTCCGGAATCCGTTGGTGATTGAAAGGGCGATGATGAGCGAGGCCACGCCGGCAGCAACTCCGGCAATGGAAATCGCGGTGATGACGCCGATGACCGCTTGCCTGCGTTTGGCACGCAAATATCGCCGGGCGACGAAAAGTTCGAAGGGCATGGAGAAGCAGCTATTGCCTTTTTGCTCTTAGCTGAAAAGCGATTATAGCGGCAAGGAGCGGGAGCGGAGGCAATGGAGACGTTACAAGTAACGTCTCTACCATAAATAGCGGGTGCCCCATATTTGGCCGCGTGCCCCGGGCGGCCGATTCCTCCACCGGGCCTGAGGCGGCCAAATGTGGAGATGTCGGTTGAGATCCAGGCGGGGAAATGTGGGGCACCCGACAACGGTCCGATGACATCAGACCGATCACTTTCCCGGCCGCGGAAGACCCTGCCGCTGCACAAACTTGGCCGCGCCCATGTTCTCAAAGCGGTCGTAGGCGCGGACTACGACGATGTGCTCCTGGGGGTCGCCCGCAGGCAGAGGAACGCTGAAATCGTAGTTTTCCGTTTTAGAATCGGAAATATGACTCACCGGCTCAACGTATTGCCAGTCCTCGGCGTCAATGGAGTATTCCGCGCGTTTTATGGGCGAAAAGCTGTCTACCGCGCGGAAGGTTACGCGCAACTGGCCGCCGGAAACAGCGCCGTGCAAATCCTGAATGGTGGGAGGAGTGGTGTCCACTTCGAAGCGCGCGCTCTCCTGGGAAGAAGTCAGCGCCTCGTTGGGCGAATGTGAAGGCGCATCAGAAGCAACCACCTTGATGGTATAGCCGCCATCCGGTAGCAGGCTGGCGTCGAAAGAGTAGTAGCGGTCGTCCAAGCCCTTCTTCAGCAGCAGCCAGCGCGTGTCGCCATCGCCCCGATAGTAAAGGGAGTAGACCAGTTGATCGTCGTTGTCGTCGTGCGCCGTCCAGTGCACGGAGATGGAATCGCGGTCGTGAATCGGGGGCGGCAGAGGCGTATTACCCGGGGGAGGCCCGCCCGCCCCGCCGGCTTCCGCGGGAGGCTTGGGCATGGGCTGATATCGCGTACCCACCTGAACGATCACGTCGTCAATTTCGGGAGCGACATTCTTGGGGAGGTAATTGATCAAGACGCTGTCCACGCTGGCTGAAGTGCGGCCATCGTGCAGCACCGCCTTCCACTGCACAAAGCGGGCGGAGGGAATGGAGACGGTACCCTGGTTGAGCAGGTCAATTTTCTGCCATGTGCTCCAGTTGCGGTCGGGATTGTCCACGTTGCCGCTGCGAGCATAGAGGTCCACAGGGCCGCTGGAGCGCACTTCGGCCCGGCCCCAGCGGGAAAAGATGCGTGCGTCGAAAACATCGCTCTCGTATGTGCCCTCGGTTTGCGCCTGCGGTCCAAGGACGAAAACCTTCCCAAAGTTACTGCTGCAGGCATAGAGGCCGCCATTGGGGCCCTTGGCGAAGGCAGTCACCTGGTTAGCCGGGGCCTTCAGAAGGTCGGTGAATTCATCGGTCCCGGTAATAGCGTAGATGTGGCCCTTATTGCCGGTGCCGGCGAGGAGCCTGCCCTGATGATCAAAGGCCAGCGCGTAGACCAGATCGTCGTGGGAACTCCAAACTGTGAGCGGCGACCCGTCAGGCGCAATGCGGTAAATTTCCGAGCCCCCCGCCGTAGGGAAGCTGGGAATAGAGAGCACAGGGGTTTGGGCCGAAGGTCCCGCGTTAATGGTCAAACCCATCTGCGCGCCCGAAGGCACGGGGACAACCGGCACCTGCACAGGCACAGCGCCACCGGGCTGGCTGCGCTTCTCACCCACGGCGGCGGCATAAATATTGCCCTTGTCATCAATGGCCAGGGCGGTGATCTCCTTCTTGGGAGCGCTATAGAGCACAAAAGCCTGGCCATCGGGAGCAATGCGATAAACCAAGCCACTGCCGTCGGAACCGGCGATCAGGTTGCCTTTTGAATCGAAGGCAAGGACGCGGATGTGGGCCTCGTCGCTCTTGAAGAACAGCGAATGTTCGCCGTTTTGCGCGACCTTGAAAACCTCACCGTGGTCGCCGGTGGCTGCGTAAAGGTTTCCCTGCTTGTCTAAAGCCAAGTCCCAGATGTACTTGGTGCCGGGAGTGAAGAGAACGGATGAGGAGTAGTTGCCGTCAACGGTGACCGTGCTTTTGGACTCTGTAGTCGCCGCCTGGCCTTGGTCGGCTGCACCGGAAGCCGCCTTCTTGCGTTCGATCTTGTAGACCTTGCCATCCGGCGAGGTGCCCACATAAACGCTGTTTCGCGGCCCCACGACCAGTGTCTGCACCTGCAATTCCTGGGGTGCGAAGATCACGCTGGCATTGCCTTGGGGCGTGATGCGATAAACGCGGGCGGGCGCTCCAGCGGCGACGTAGGCGTTGCCTTCGCTGTCCGTATCCATAGCCCAGGTGTAGGTGGACGGGGTGACGTACAACGACCGGAACGAAGGCGCCAGTTCGAGCGCGCCATCGCTGGTGATGGCCACGCCATTGGCGGTGCCCTTCTCGAAATCGTCGAAGCTGGATTGCTCCCAGGTACGGGTACCTTCAGCCAGGGCAACGGATGCGGCCAGAATGATGACGAAAAGCGCGAAGAATTTGGGCATCTTGCCTGAAGCCTCTAAACACATTGGGGGAAATTTCAGGGTATCACGGCGGACAGGTGCTGTGTGTT